>JBBCIP010000035.1:0-6160 GCA_037189785.1 Alphaproteobacteria bacterium | reverse complement strand
AATGAAAATAACCGGGTCAGGATCATCTATCGCAGCCCTCATGAGCCCATACGCATCTTGAGGATTGGACGGACACACTACCTTCAATCCTGCGGTATGTGCGAACCAACTTTCCAGATAATCCGAATGTTGTCCACCAGCACTGAATCCGACACCTGTCGTTGTTCGAATAACGATCGGAACATTTGTTTGCCCACCCGACATGAATCTTAGTTTTGCCGCATGATTGACAATCATATCCATGGCAACAGTCACAAAATTCATCAGCATAATTTCAGCAACGGGTTTATATCCCACCAAAGATGCGCCAATAGCCGCACCGATGATTGCTTGCTCTGAAATAGGTGTTGATCGAACGCGTTCGTCTCCAAACTTTGTCGACAATCCTTTCGTAACACCAACAACACCGCCCTCTTCTGGGTCGGCCACATCCTCACCTAAAACGACGACTTTTTCATCATCTTCCAAGGCATCCGACAACGCAAGATTCAAGCTCTTTAATATTGTAATTGGCTTAACTGCAGTATCCGCCGGGGCTGAATTTTTTATATCTACTGTACTCATGCCACAATCTCCTCTGCGAACACATCCAGTTTCAGTTCGCGTTCTCCCGGTGGAGAAGAAGACAGCGCATGATCCACAGCAGCGTCTATATCTCGTTCAATCTGAGCTTCCAATTCTATTAACTGCTCTTCCGTCAATACTCCTTCTTCCAGAATTTTGGCACGGAAGCGCGGCATGGGATCATCGGCAATTGCTGCCTTTTTCTGTTCCGGATCCATATACTTATCTGCATCCCCAAAAACATGGCCATGGAAACGAAATGTCATCGCTTCGATGAGCGTGGGACCATCACCTGCTCGTGCTCTTTCAATGGCTTGTTTGGTGGCCACATACATTGCCTCCACATTATTGCCATCGACAGTGACGCCCGGCATGCCATAACCGACTGCGCGATCAGAAACATGTTTTGCGGCTGTTCCCTTGCTATAGGTCGTATGCTCGGCATAGAGGTTGTTCTGGCAAACAAAGATAACAGGCAGCTTCCAGACAGATGCCAAGTTCAAGCTTTCATGAAAAGCACCAATGTTGGAGGCCCCATCCCCAAAATAAGCAACGGTTACTCGCCCATCTTTCGATAACTGCGAGGCCCACCCAAGGCCGTTGGCGATCGGCAAAGACGAACCAACAATGCCTGTTGTCACCATTATCCCCTTAGACGGATAAGTAAGATGCATGGGACCACCTTTTCCCTTGCACGCCCCTGTCTCACGACCGGCAATTTCTGCCCATAGATCTTTAAGCGGCATTCCTTTTGCGAGTATGTCGTGGATGCCACGATAAATTGTGCATATATAGTCCTCGTCACTCAACAAGGCGGAGATTGTGCTCGGTATAATTTCTTGTCCGCGATAGGAATAGTATGGCATTACGATGCCACCAGCGCGTAGCAACTTTCGCGCTCGCTCATCATTTGCAAACAACAATGCTGCCTTTGCGTATATTGTTCGTAAGTCGTTTTCAGAAACCTTATATTGATTACTCAATACCATTCCCCATTCTCAAATCTCAAACAAAAGGGCGTAAATCACCCTTTACTGATCCGGTGTTTTGATAATTTCTTTATCGATAACACAGGGAGAAACCCCTGGTCACTAGCAAAACCAGCGTTCATGTTTACTCTGACGAAACAAGAGTGCCGAAAACAGTTTTATCTACTGTAGGAGCGTAATAAAAAACCGAAAGGCGTATAATAAATAAGGAAATTCAATTAAGTGATGTTTTTTGTGAAATATTTTCTAATATAAATTAAGATCGTCTTGTTTTTATTTTAATCGATTTCTTTAATGCTGGCTTCATTTTAGTGGTAAATATCAAATAGCTTTTCGTTTCCACGCTCAAACCATTTGCGGCAAGTGTGAACCATCAAATCCATTTGTTTAATGCTTACCTCCATGCAACTCGCCAGCTCAATCAAGATAAACGAAAATGACAATGATTGGTTAGACTATCGGAAGGTAATGGAATCTTCTCTGTGGATCGTCGGCTCCGGCAACTTACGACGGAAAACTGAGATTCATAAAAAATGTTTCATCGATCCAGGCACTCAATAACCTAAACATGACGTAGCAGAAAAACCGTCAATTAGCTTACGGGTGAAGAGTATAATGCAAGAAAAGCAGCATGTCTGAAGCGGCTCCTTAAAGTAATATTAGCTAACATAGATAGTCTCAAACGAATTCCATTACGTATTAAAGGTTTTATGAAAGCTTGGCTTATAAGGTGCGCGCAAACGCCAGCGAAATAATCGTACCTTGACGGCAAGTCACGCGTCTCATCTTAGGCATAGCTGAGCCGTCTCAAGGTTGCCTGCATAGCATTGTGAGAGATCGGATCGTCCTTTGAGCGACTATTCGGAAACAGCAATTTACTGTGTCCAGAAATCTTCTTTAAATTATCGAGAATGGTGATGGCTTGAAATGATAAGCAATAAGCGAAGCGCCACAGTCTTACTCCCGTCGGATCAACCCAAAAACTGCTGGCTGCCACCCTCGCAAGCGCATCCAAGGGATACCTTGCAGCGCACGAGAGCATGAGCGGCGGTACGGAAAATCTAGGGAGGGCGGGGGAAAATGGTGCTGCTGAGAAGAATCGAACTTCCGACCCCGTCCTTACCAAGGACGTGCTCTACCCCTGAGCTACAGCAGCGCCTGACAGATGAGTGAGGCCGTCCTGACCCCAAACTCGGGCGCGAACCTGCCACAGACGGTCCGGGAGTGCAAGGCCTTTGTCATTGCAAGATCATAGCCGCCATGGCATGAAGCCATTATGAGCAAAACACCCCCGCTATCATTGCCGGACAAGCAGGAAAACTCTTCCTCTGCCGCGAAATCCGAGGCTGATCTTCAGGCCGAACGGAAGGCTGCGCTGAAGGCTGAACGACTGAAAGCCGCATTACGCTCCAATTTACGCCGCCGAAAAAGCCAAAGCCGGAGCCGGGCCGCAACCGGGACTGCAACCGTGGCCGGGCCCGACCAGGCCCCGGAAAAGGACACCTAACCGCTTGTGAGCCCAGACTCATTCAGGTAAAACCCAGAAAGGCTTTAGCCTGACGTTTCCTGACCTTTCCTGACTTTCGAGGACCCCCATGGCTATCATGTCCGACAAATGGATTCGCACCCAGGCTCAAGAACACGGCATGATCGAGCCGTTCGTCGACCGCCAGAAGCGGGAAGGGACCATTTCCTACGGGCTGTCGTCCTATGGCTACGATGCCCGGGTTGCCCCGGATTTCAAGATCTTCACCAATGTCGATTCCGCCGTCGTCGACCCCAAGAACTTCTCGCCGCAAAGCTTTGTCGACCGCACCACCGACGTCTGCATTATTCCGCCGAATTCCTTCGCCCTGGCCCGGACCGTCGAATATTTCCGCATCCCCAAGGATGTACTGGTCATTTGTTTGGGCAAGTCGACCTATGCCCGCTGCGGCATTATCGTCAATGTGACACCGCTGGAACCCGGCTGGGAAGGCCATGTGACGCTCGAATTTTCCAACACCACGCCGCTTCCGGCCAAGATTTATGCCAATGAAGGGGCTTGCCAGTTTCTGTTCCTCCAGGGCAACGAACCGTGCGAAGTGACCTATGCCGACCGCGCCGGAAAGTATATGGGACAACGCGGCGTTACCCTGCCAAAATTGTAATATATTGATTTTTAAGGATAAAAATGGACGCCATTCGGATCAAAGGCGGACGCCCGCTGCACGGGACCATTCGCATCAGCGGGGCTAAAAACGCCGCCCTGCCGTTGATGGCCGCGACCCTTTTGACCGATGCGCCGTTGACCCTGTCGAACCTGCCGCATTTGGCCGATATCGGCACGCTCAGCACGCTGTTGGCCCAGCATGGTACTGAAATCACACCCAAAGGTGACGACGCTAGCGGTGGGCAAACATTGGAACTCCGCACCCCAAGCATCACCAACACCCTGGCGCCTTATGACATCGTCCGTAAAATGCGGGCCTCAATCCTGGTGCTGGGCCCGATCGTCGCCCGTCATGGCGAAGCCCGGGTGTCGTTGCCCGGCGGTTGCGCCATCGGCAACCGGCCGATCGACCTCCATCGGAAAGGCCTGAAGGATCTGGGCGCGGAAATCGTGCTCGAAGACGGCTATGTGCAAGCCTTGGCCCCGAACGGCTTAAAAGGCGCGGTGGTCACATTCCCGATCGTCTCCGTCGGGGCCACCGAAAATTTGCTCATGGCGGCAACCCTGGCGCAAGGCACGACAGTCCTTGAAAACGCCGCCCGCGAGCCGGAAATCAGCGATCTGGCCCACTGCCTGATCGCCATGGGGGCCAAAATCGACGGCATCGGCAGCGACCGCCTGGTAATCGAAGGGGTCGCCAAATTGCAACCGGCCCATCACAGCGTCATGCCGGACCGGATCGAAGCCGGATCCTATGCCGTGGCCGCCGTCATCACCGGGGGGCGGATCACGCTCGAGGGCGGGCGCAGCGACATCATGGCGACCACGCTCGAGCTTTTGAAAGCGGCGGGCGCGACCATTGCCGACACGGACGGCGGCCTCACCATCAGCCATGCCACCGGGCGGATTCGCGGCATCGACGTGGTGACCCAGCCCTATCCCGGCTTCCCGACCGATATGCAGGCCCAAGTTATGGCGTTGATGACGCTGTGTGACAGTGCCTCGATGATTACCGAAACGATCTTTGAAAATCGCTTCATGCACGTGCCGGAACTGGCCCGGATGGGGGCGGATATCACGGTGCATGGGGCTTCGGCCATGATCCGCGGGGTCCGACAATTGACCGGCGCCCCGGTCATGGCGACCGACCTTCGCGCCTCCATGGGCCTGGTTTTAGCCGGGCTTGCAGCCCAGGGGACAACCACGGTCAATCGGGTGTATCATTTGGACCGCGGCTATGATCGGCTTGAAGACAAACTCCGCGCCTGCGGGGCCGATGTGGAACGGATTAAGGCCTAAACGGAGCAGCAATGGACCACACGGTTGCGCCACCAACACACTTGAAGTTAAAGGCGGAAACGGTCGAAGACTTAACGATCATGTCCACCGTTCTTCAGGATGCCGTGACCATTGTCGGCGATATGGCCTATCAGTCGGGGGAACGGCGGTTTGCCTTGATGCTGAACCGCTATCTGTGGGAACTGGACACCGACCTGCCGGCCCCCGACGCGGATGCCAAAGCCAAATGCCAACGGATTCGTTGCGGCCTCCACTTCAATGACGTGCTCAAGGTCGCGGCCCGGGATATCCCTCAGAAATCCCGGCAAAAGGCGCTTGAGCTTCTGGCCATTCATGGCGAAACCGGCCCAGACGGCAGCGGCGCCATTTTGCTGTTTTTTGCCGGGGGCGGGGCGCTTCGGCTCGAGGTTGAATGTATCGATGGCTATTTGGCCGATGTCGGCAGCCCGTGGGAGGCGAAATGCCGCCCGAGCCATAGCCCATAAACGCAGCCACAAATGACCGACAGATGGCCTAAAGCCACTATTTGCTGGAAACTCACCCCGACTCCCCTTAAATAACAAGGCTCTTGAAATGACCAAGATGTTTGGACAGTAGGGCTTTTGGACAGCAAGGTGGACCGGCAGTCGTGAACGCAAAAACTAAATCGGGGGACATAGCGAGCGAACCCCTGGTGCTCGCCGTACCCAAAGGCCGCATTCTTGATGAAGCGATGCCGATCATCAAACGCGCCGGGATTGAACCCGAGCCTGCGTTTTTCGACAGCAAATCGCGCCAGTTGTCGTTTGCCACCAATCATCCCGGCGTCAAGATCATCCGTGTCCGCAGCTTTGACGTGGCGACCTTTGTCGCCTTTGGCGCCGCCCAGTTCGGGATTGCCGGAAACGATGTGTTGATGGAATTTGACTATTCCGAAATTTACGCCCCACTTGATCTTAATATCGGCCATTGCCGCCTGTCGGTCGCGGAACCGGTGGAATTGAGCCAGCACGACGACCCCCGCAAATGGAGCCACGTGCGCGTCGCCACCAAATATCCGAATATCACTCGCCGCCATTTCGCGGCCCGGGGCGTACAGGCCGAATGCATCAAATTGAATGGCGCCATGGAACTGGCGCCGACCCTTGGCTTATGCAAACGGATCGTCGACCTGGTG
>JBBCIP010000034.1:0-1858 GCA_037189785.1 Alphaproteobacteria bacterium | reverse complement strand
GGTGCCGGATTTATTCTATTGCCAAATCCACGTGATCTTGAAGCCTTCTGCAGTATGATGCGGCGGCATCCACCGAGCATTATGGGGGCAGTGCCGACGTTATACCAAATGCTGGTCGATCATCCGACGTTTGCTGATGTTGATTACAGCAATATGAAAATCGCCATTTCCGGTGGGGCGCCGTTTCCGGTTGATTTAAAGCGACGCCTGGAAACGGTGATCGGCACCCATACCGTTTCTGACAATTTCGGTATGACCGAAACCGGGCCTGTTTATCTGAATAATCCCAAGGGCCACGCTAAGTTTGAAAGCGTCGGCATTCCGATTGCCGGTGTCGATGTTAAAATTGTCGATGTGGAAGATGGCGTGCGGGAAATGCCGCTTGGGGAATCGGGGGAAATTATCACCAGTGGTCCCCATGTCATGCTCGGCTACTTGAATAATCCGGAAGAAACCAAAAAAGCATTGCGTCAGCGCGATGGTAAAACGTGGATGCATACGGGTGATGTCGGGTACATGACCGAAGATGGCTATGTCATTTTGTGTGATCGTTTGAAAGACATGGCGGTGGTCGGCGGCTACAAAGTTTTTTCGGTCGAAGTTGAGGCCAAGCTTAAAGAATTGGATTTTATCGCCGCCGCAGCCTTGGTGGCGATGCCTGATCCGAACCGGGCCGGCAGCGATATTCTGACGCTTTTCGTGCAGAAAAAACCGGATGCCGCAGTGTTAAGCGATGATGAGCTGGCTCACAAGGTCCAAGCTTTTTGTCGTGCGGAAATGGCCCCGTATAAAGTCCCGAAACATATCAAGGCCATCGACAGTATTCCGCTCACACCGATCGGGAAGCTTGATAAAAAAGCACTCAGAGCCAAGCTTGCGTAAGGTCAAGACACGCGCTTGAACGCGCTGGCTCCGGTCGATAAATAGCGTTCGCCATTTTTCAATGTCACGAAAGAATAAGGGCGGCGGATTTTTGTGCTGGGGCCATTGTCTGTTTCGTAGGACCGCGAGCCATCACCATAGACAAAGAAATAATCGTCGGCATAGGGGTGTAATTTAACCGCCTGACCACTGCGGAACGGTAGGCTGTTGGTGGCGTGCGGCCGATGGCGCATCAACAAAGCGTCGCCATCTTGTTCAATATCAATATGAACCAACGGATCTTCATAGGATCCGCAATAAATCGATAAATCACGGCTCGGTTGTGGCTGTGGGATGGTGTCGATAAGTTCTGATATACCCAATAAATCTTGGGCCATGGCCGGAATCATGTCTTCATAAAGTGGTAACGCGGCAATCGTATTGACAGCCAGTGCCACCGCGAACCCGTGGCTCGGGTCAATCCGCAAGAACGCGCGGGTGCTGGCTGTTGCGCCATCATGGCCAATAATGGTGCGCCCGCCCCAATCCCATACTGTCCAGCCCAATCCCCAGCCCTGAAGGAAAAAAGGAACCTGCGCCGAAATTTGTACACGCTGCATTTCCGCAACCAAATCGGCAGGGATATAACCGCTTGCGTCAGGGGGCTGGTTAGACAAAAAGTGATGTGCAGCCACGGTCAATAGATCACGCATCCGACCGGTCGGTGTCGACCCTGCGGGGCCGTGGCCAGGATACAGGAAAGGTTTCGGGTCCAGTCGTAACGCGCCGGTTTGTGGATCGCGAATGTGGCCGCGGGCCATGTTGAATTGATCTGCAGCGGCCAAGGTCGTAACAATACTGTCAATACCCAGCGGTTGCGCCAAATAGTGTTGCAACGCTTGATCCCACGGTAACCCTGTCACACATTCTATGAGCCGCCCCAGCAAAATGATGCCGCTATTGCAATAAGACAAAATGGCGCCCGGTTGATGATATA
>JBBCIP010000033.1:0-3376 GCA_037189785.1 Alphaproteobacteria bacterium | reverse complement strand
GTTGTGATCCGATGCGTCTTGCAACAATACAAATGGGTGTTGTGACGGTGCTTTGTTTGCCGGCCATAGTGATTCTAGGGGAAAACTTTGACGGTATTACGCCGGAGCTCCTGATCAACGTAACCTATATGGGGCTGGTCGGGACGGCGTTTATCTTGGTCGGTATGAATTGGGCACAGAAAACAATATCACCGGCGCGGGCGACGCTGATTTATTCCATGGAACCGCTGTGGGCCGGTTTGATTGGGTATCTGGTGGGGGAAGATATCACCGTGTGGATGGTGGCCGGTGGGCTATTGATTGTCGGTGGCGTTATTGTCAGCAGTCTGCAACCCAAGAAAGCCATGGCCACTTAAAACCTAGTCCTGTCATACTTCCGGCTGACTATTTTTGCCGTAATCCTCTGTGTTAGCGTCTTGCCAACAGCAGCAAGTTGATAACCAACATCGTAGGAGGAAACGACGGTGACCATTAAGCATGGACAACGTATAGCAATTCTGTTCGGCACAACGGCGTCTTTGATGACGTTCGGCCATGGCAGCAGTTACGCGCAGGAAACAGCCACGACCTTCGCCCTGGAAGAAATTGTCGTAACGTCACAGCGCCGGGCTGAAAGTCTGCAAACGGTGCCGATCGCTATCACGGCATTTAGCGCGGAAGATATCGAAAAGCGTCGGTTTGAAACGGTTGCAGCGTTGGCCGGACAAACCCCGAATTTGGTGATCAAAACATCCCAAGGCGATGGTAAACCGACCATTTTCTTACGCGGTATGGGGTTCAACGATTTTAATGCAACGGCGGTCGGGGCTGTCGGTATTTATAACGACGAAGTATATATCGGCGGTGCGTCCAACCAATTGGTGCAAATGTTCGATCTCGAACGGGTCGAAGTGTTGCGCGGGCCGCAAGGGACATTGTATGGCCGCAACACCACTGGTGGCGCCATCAACTTCATTGCCCGCAAACCGACCGAGGAGCTAACCGGAACCGCTTATGTGTCCTATGGGCGGTTCGATACGATCCAAGCCCAGGGGGCTTTGGGTGGGGCTTTGATCCCCGGGAAATTATCGGCACGTGTATCCGGTGTCTACAGCCGCAGCGACGGCAGTCAGTTCAACGAATTCAACAACGAAGATGTCGGCGGTTACGAAAAATGGGCCGGGCGTGCGTTGTTTAAATTTACCCCGACCGATAACACGGAATTTTTGCTGAACGTTCACGGCGGCGATAACAAAGGTACCGGTACGGTCATTCATAACGAAGGTTTGTTGCCGGGTGGCGTCGATACCTTCGGATTTCGGGAAACATCCGGTTTCTACGTCATCAATCAAGATCTCGAAACGCATAATAGAATCAAAACATTTGGCGCGTCTTTGACAGCGAAAGTCGATTTCGATGCGTTCAGTTTTGTGTCGATTTCCGCCTATGAACGGGTCAGCTATCGCAACCGCAATGATGCTGATGCGAGCCCCGTCGCTTTTATTGATCTTAATTACCGTGATAAGCAAAAACAGTTCAGTCAAGAACTGCGTTTAGCATCCAATGACGACGGCCCATTTGATTGGATTGTCGGCGGGTATTTTTACAAAGAAGATCTGAAGGCCGATAATCTTTACGATATCGGACAGTTTGCCCGTGACCTTGGGGCGGTGCCTGATCCATCCGATCCGACGGCACCGTTGCGGATTGCCCAGCCCTATGACCAAGACAGCGAAAGCTATGCAGCCTTTGGTCAGGTGTCTTATGCGTTCACCGACGCGCTCAAAGCCAATCTTGGCTTACGGTGGACAAAAGACAAAAAGCGCATGGATTTCAGAACCTATGCCGATGAACCGAGCTTAGGATTTGCGCCGATCATTCCGCGCACGATCAGCGACAACAAATGGGATGCGGTTACGGGGCGTGTTGGTTTGGATTATCAAGTAACGCCGGACGCGATGATCTATGTCAGCTATAACCGTGGTTATAAAAGCGGTGGCTACAATGGCGGCGCCTTGTTCGATCCGGTCGAAGCGACGCCGTTTGATCCGGAACGGGTCAATGCCTATGAAATCGGTTTTAAAACCACGTGGTTTGATCGTCGCCTGACGTTGAATGGCGCCGCGTTCTATAACGATTATTCGAACCTGCAAGTGTTCCGTTTCATCACCGGCCAAAACGGTTTGCCGATTACCTTGATCGACAACGCCGCGGGGGCAACCATCAAGGGGATCGAACTTGAGGCATCAGTGGTGCCGGTTGAAGGCTTGCGGATCGATATGGGGCTTGGTCTGCTCGATGCGTCTTACGAAAACTTCATGACCCAGGCTAGTGGACCCGGCGGTGTCTTTGTCGATGTTGACCTGTCCGGCAATCGTTTGGTCGGTGCGCCGAAAGTAACCTACAAGGGATCGGCCGAATATAGTTTGGCGGTCAGCGATGGCTGGCTGGTCGTGCCGCGGGTCGAATGGTCCTATACCTCGAAAGTCTTTTTCGATACCTCCAATAATCCTTTGTTGAGCCAGGACGGCTATTGGCTGTGGAATGCCTCTTTGGCGTTCCAAAGCGAGGACGGTGGGTATGAAGTCGCCCTGTGGGGCGATAATATTTTCGGTAAAAAGTATAACTCTGATAAGATACCCTTGGCGGACTTCAATCTGAACCAAGTGGTACGGGGCGCGCGGTCCAGTTATGGTATATCGTTCCGCCTGCGCTATTAATAATTATTGTACTAAGGTGGGCTGATGACCAACATTCCTGTGTCGCCGTTTTACGCTATCGGTTTATCGACCATCGTGACCGGTACGATCGAGCGCCGTCATATTCGCCACAATTTGGAAACGATCGAAGAAGCGATCCATGCTTCGGTGTCCATTTGTGGGATCAATGGGCCGGTGAAAATCGTCGCCCTGGCCGAAGGGGCGTTGACCGGGTTTACCGATGAAATATTCGATATTCCTCATGTGGCGGCGGCCCGGGATATCTTTATCGATATTCCAGGGGAGGAAACGGAGTTTCTCGGCAAATTGGCCAAACTTTATGGCCTTTACATTTTCGGCCAATGCAAGGCGCGTTGGCCGGAAATCATGGAAGACCGTTTTTTCAATACCTTGTTTGTGATCGGCCCGTCGGGGCAGGTTATTCACAAGGCGGCGAAAAATCATATTTGGTGCCGCGAACGGTCGTGTACCCCGCATGATATTTATGACCGCTGGGTTCAACATTTCGGTGACGGCATCGATGCCTTCTATCCGGTGCTGAGAACCGATGACATCGGCAATATCGGCACCATTTGCTGTTCCGATGGTGAATATCCGGAAGCGGTGCGGGCGCTGGCCTTTAACGGAGCGGAGATTGTTTACCGCCCGTCGGAAGCTATGCCGATGACCGGCAGCAG
>JBBCIP010000032.1:0-8536 GCA_037189785.1 Alphaproteobacteria bacterium | reverse complement strand
GCAACTGGTTTTCCAGAACTCTTTAATTCGTCTACTATAATTTGAGCTTGATCTGGAGGGACAATCTTGTCATCTGCGCCTTGTAATACAAGAAGAGCACCTTCTATTTTTTTGGAAAAATTAATTGGTGAACGATCTTGGTAGAGTTTTTTCTGTTCTGGATAAGAACCAATTAAGTAATCAAAGTACTTTGATTCGAATTTGTGGGTACTTTCTACAAAAGCACATAAATCAGAAAGGCCATATACATCAACGCCAATTCGAAAGAATTTCGAGTGAACCATTGTACTCAAGACATTGAAGCCACCAGCACTCGTTCCAAAAATAATAGTTTTTTCAGGATCAATTAGTTTTTTATTTTCTAAATATTGGCCCACAGCGACATGATCCAATATTTCAGTAATTCCCCAATTATACTTTAAGCTATCTCTATATGACTTTCCATAACCAGTACTTCCACGGTAGTTTACATCAGCAACAACATACCCTCTGCTAGTCCAGAATTGAATTTTCGGATCTAATGTTGCTGTATCTGCATGATTTGGACCGCCGTGACTAATAACCAATAGTGGTGGCAATGTATTTTCTGGGGCTTTGTAATGTACGTTTTGCGGAAGATAGAGGAACGCATACGTTTCAGCATAATCTTGCGTTGGAACTGTAATCTGAACTGGTTTTGAAATAAACTCTGACTGTATTTCAAAGGGACTGGCTTTATGCAGTAACTCGATCTTCATCGTTTTGTATGTAAGCTTAAATAAAGATAAGCTTTGTGTTGGTGATGCACCAAAAAAGCATGCAAAGTCAGGGCCAGCATGAAGATCACTTATATAAGTGAGATCGCTATCAATATTTTTAAGGACGGATGAGGGAATATGTATTGTCCCAATACTCCAAATGCCTGCTTGACAATAAGCAGTTAAAATATTGTCAGCATCTATAAAATCGAAAGTACTGATTCCTAACTCCCATTGGGGAACACTAAACTCTGCTTGAATAGGGCATATATTAATCAAGTTTCCGTTATCGAATAGATGGATATTCCACCATCCTGTTTCATCACATGACATGTAAAGTTTATTGTCTGGAGACCATTTTGGCTCAAGGATAGATACGTTATCTATGGACTTATTGTGTGTAATTTTTAGATCACCATTTTCAGAAATATCAGCTATCCATAATGTCGTAGAATTAAAAGACATATCTGGCCTATTCCAAGTTATCCATGCACATTTCTTCCCATTTGGGCTTATTGCTGGAGCTGCTATGAAATCGGTACCCTCAAAAAGTACTTTGCCGTAGTCATTAACCTCAAGATCTATACTTACTAGCGTATTCTTTGGGCTTTCTTTTATAGAATGATCTTCACGAATAGATATTAAGCGGTGGCGTTGTTTATCGTAAACATGTGATGCAAATCGATAACATTTCTTTTCATTACAAGCTGCAGTGACAGGAAGTACGTCACCATTATTGCTGCGAGAATATACACGTTCATCTGCAAAATTTGAGAACCATATGATGCCATTGCTTATGCAATAAGATTGTCCCCCATACTCGTGAACTGAATTCCGAACGTTATAGGGCTTCTGAATAATATCTTGTAACTCACCTGTTTCCGTAATTTGATTAATTCCGTATCGTCCATTTTCTTGGGGACGTGATTCATTCCAGTATATCTTTTTTCCATCAATGCTAGGTTGCTGGAGACGCTTTCCTGCCTTAGCGACATCCTCAACACTAATTGGTGACGCCCATGAACCATAGGGAGCGCATTTTTTCATAAGCATCTGACTCCTTGATATTATCTTGATGTCAATTCAGCCTAGTCTTAGGCTTACAAACCTCTTTAAGCTAATATATCAGCCTATAGTGGGCAGTTTAAAAGCTAAATTTTCAGAAAAATTTTAGTTTAAAGAAGGGTAGAGTCCTATTCGAATGCGTTTCTATCTGAAGGTCCAATGATGATTGGATCGAAAGTAGAAATACGTTGGATGTCACAGAGGTCTGTAATTAAGTTAATTTGTACTGATAAGTGTACAGCACGAGTCCCTATGTCTTGGGTATTTTGTAAAAAATAAAGATTATAAAAGGAATTTTTCATGATAATTCTAGACTTTGAAACGACTATATATATAAAAATTTGACTTTGATCTAATAGAAGGTTGTTTAGTGAGAGAAAATATGAAACTGGATCACATCTTGTTGTTTGTCAGCGATAATGGTGAAGAAGTTGCTGAGTTGGAAAGATTCGGCCTTATAGGCGGTAGGCAATTCATCCATGAAGGTCAAGGAACGAGGAATCTATGTTTTGCATTTGAAAACGCTTACATTGAGCTTGTTTGGCAACATAATATTGTGGAAATCACGGACTCTAGGGTGGCGCCTACGAAGCTTTACGAGAGGTGCAATTGGCCTTCATTAAAAGCCAATCCGTTTGGATTTGCATTACAGTTTGAAAATTCTGAGCAGAAATTTTATCCGTTTTCAACGTGGGAATATAAGCCGGCTTACTTGCCAAGTAGTATTGAAGCAATTCGTATGAGTTTGTCTACGAGTGATGCAGAAGAGCCTTTGGTGTTCTTTGTTCCGGAGTACGCGCCCGATCCAAATCACAAGCAACAAACATTATTAGGCTTCAAACGTATTACTTCTTGTACTCTATGGCTGAAAAATAATAAGAAATACTCTGATACCGTTAACTGTTTGGGAAATTCGACATTTATAAATGTTGCTTATGGAAGGAATCTTTATCTTGAGATTCAGTTTGATGGTGGAAAGATGGGAAAGAGATATGATTGTAAGCATCGCAATTTACCGGTTTCATTCTTATGGTAACCAGGTAAATATTACGTATTATTCGTTTTTTAATAGACTCTTGCGGCAGTATTTTAATGCTTCATTTATGTAGTTTTCTACAGTGCGGTGTGAGAGACCAGTTTTCTTCCCAATTTCTTTATATGAGTAGTTAGAAAAACGATGCATTTCGAAGATTTCGCGACATTTTGGGCTTAGTTGCGAGATGGCTAAGTAGACTATGGCAAGGTTTTGTTTCCAAATAAGGTGGTCTTCAGCACTAGGTTCATGAGATGTTATTTCAAGATTTTCAATCTTGTCGTGACTATTAAGCCTCCGAACTGTTTGTCTCCGATAATTATCTTTAACTGAATTCATTGTTGCTTTTAACAAATAGGCTCTCGGATGCTGCGCACAATTCTCGATGCTTTTTGACTTCGAAAGGCGTGTAAAAACATCTTGTATAATATCGTCTGCATCATTTTTCGTAATGCCATTTCTCTGTAGAAATAGAGAAAGAAAAGAGTGGTTTTTTCTATATAAATTATCCAGTATTTTATGTTGACCTTCATTGTCTTTACAAGAATTTCTTATTGGGATGCATCTTCTTTCTAGAAAATTGGTAGTTGACTGAATGTATTCCATATTAATTCTCATTCTATACGTAATATATCTTTTATACATTCAGTCTTTTTCAAACCGTTCTGATTTTAGAATTTAACTCGGAAGTGAAACCTTATGTGAGATAATGTCAGTCAAGATTTGTATTAAGCATTCGTTTTCTTTCTGGTTCCCAACAGAAATTCTTAAGCACTGAGGTAAGCCATATGGGTTCATAGGGCGAGTACGTATTCCATGCGATTGTAATTTCGAATAAATAAAGCTGGCGTGTTCTTCGCTAGATGGAAAATGTGTTAGTAAAAAATTTCCTACACTAGGGGTCACAATAAGGCCTAATTCAACTAGTGATGAACTAAGCCAATTTAACCAATATGAATTATGCTTTTTACATTTTTCTATATGTTCAATGTCATGAAGGGCAGCGATTCCAGCTTCTTGTGTGGCAGTAGAGATTGGGAAAGCGGACTGGATTCGGTTTAAAGTCATGACGATCTCAGGAGTGCTATAAGCCCAGCCTAAGCGTGCAGATGCTAGAGCATACATTTTTGAAAATGTACGCGTAATTATTAAGTTGCCGCGCCCCACTAGCTCTTTCGGAAATGTATAGTCCGATTGTTCACTGATGTAGTCAGCATAAGCTTCATCAAGCACAACCAGTACGTTGCTGGGTATACTTTTAATCAATCTTTGAATTTCTGAAAAGGGAACATATGTTCCAGTCGGATTATTTGGGTTTGCGAGAAAAACAATTTTTGTGCGCTCTGATACTGCTGAAATTATTCCATCAACATCTATGGCGAAATTTTTCTCTGGAACTTTAATTGGTTTTGCGCCTACGGCTAATGTAGCAAAATGATAAACTATAAATCCATACTGGCTATATATTATCTCGTCACCCGGACCGGCGTATGCAAAAGCTATGAGCCGCAATAAGTCTTCACTACCACTTGAGCATATAATACCCTGAAAATCTATTTGATGATACTCAGCTAATGCTGAACGAAGTTTGGAATTTGAACCATCTGGATAGCGATGAAGGTCAGTAGCTGCATTTTGATAAGCTAAAACAGCTTTTGGTGAGGGGCCAAGAGCGGCTTCGTTAGAGCATAGACGAGCGACTATAGCTGTACCGGGATTACCTTGGCTTGCTGGATTATAGAAAGGGATATCAAGTATCCCCTTTTTAGGAACAACAGAGTGCATGCTTTATCCAATTTTATAAATAAAAGACATGTCATTTTATGAAAGCTTTTTTTCGGTAGAATTTCTTAAATCTTATAAGTCTATAAATAATACTTATTGGCCTCTTTACTCATAAAGCTAAACAATACTGTCGTTATTTGTGCATTTAATTGAGTTAAGGTATGGTTTGGAGCAAGTGCTTGAAAAGTTGTGTTAATATTCATAGCTCAATAACCTTCTCTTTCTTTAATCACTATAAATATAAGATAGTTGGCATCTTTGCTTCATTGGCGTGCCTCTGAAGTAAGTAGTCTTTATGTTGATGAGTAAAAGGAGAATTGATGCTCTTAATTAATAAAAGAAACAGCTTATGTAGGCGCTGTTCTGCAAATTTTTGGAGCTAGTGAGCCTGTTTATATTTCATCATTTTTGCTTTTAGCTGTTTGTTTTTCATCAAATTCTTCGCAGATATACGGAGAGTATGATTCAGCTGCGTTATAGGTTGGTCAAGCTTAAGAACTTTTTTGCGATATTCGTATTTGGTTCTGGGAGGATTGGCATTGTGTGCAACATTAATTTTATGGAAAAACCATGAAAACAAGAAAAAGTACCAATATAGTTTCTAAGCGTCTTGAACGATCCTATGTTTCTAAATTAGGCTATTATGGGTTAATCGCTATGAGCGCTCTTCTCCCAGAAAGACTATCTGCTGAAGTGGCCGCAGCTAATAATATAATTGGTCTTGACGAGGTAATCGTTACTGCACGTAAAAAAGCAGAAGTTCTACAAACGACACCAGTCGCGGTAACGGCATTTTCCGGGGCTATGTTGGAATCACTATCTGCATCGCAGTTGAGCAGTATTGGTGAGTTTACTCCTAACATGGAATTCAATGTAGGAGAGGGCGGTAGTGCTAGCCAAGCCAATATATATATACGTGGTATAGGACAAAGTGACTTTCTGATCAGCAGTGATCCAGGTGTTGGTATATATGTAGACGGGATATATTATGCACGTACTTTAGGGGGGGTTTTAGACCTATTGGACGTTGAACGAATTGAAGTTTTGCGTGGGCCCCAAGGAACTCTTTTTGGTAGAAATACCATTGGTGGTGCAATCAATATTGTTACTCAACGGCCGGGACCAGAGACTGAAGGGCTGGTGGACATCACAGTCGGTCAATTTAATCGCTTAGATGTGGCAGCTTCAGCACAATCTACAGTTATCGAAGATAAATTATTCTTCCGTGTCTCTGGCACTTCTAACAATCGTGACGGATATGGGGAGCGTCTTACAGATGGGGTTAAGACGGGCGATATAGATAGCTCTAGCGGCAAGCTATCGTTGCTATGGCAAGCTTCTGATGCGGTCGAAGTGTTGGCGACTGTCGATGGAACGCGTAAACGAGAAGAAGCTTTGCCAACATCATTAGTACGTGTTGAGCCAGGCGTGAGTATTCTGGCATTATACAATACGCTTATTGCTGGTCCATCCGGACTACCGATTGATGAGAATATTATTCTTGATAATCCTTTTGAAAGTTACGCGAGCGCACAAAGTGTCAACGATCTTGATGTTTGGGGAGCAGGAATAACTATTGACTGGAAAATCAATGATATTCTCTCTGCGAAATCTATAACTGGATATCGTGAACTTGATGTGGCATTCAGCTTCGATATGGATTCATCACCGTATCCTTACGCTGACTCCTATCGTGTTAGTTCGCAGAAGCAGTTTAGTCAAGAGTTTCAATTAGCAGGAGAGCATGATCGGCTTAGCTGGGTTGGTGGGTTGTACTATTTTTACGAAAAAGGACAGGAGAACATTAGCCAAGATGTTTTTGGCGGCTTATATGATCTAATTGGTCTTGATAACAGTATCAGAAGTCAGACAGATATTCAGGCCAGAAGTTATGCAATATTTGGTCAGGCAGTATATTCGTTGACAAATAGCGTTCGTTTCACCATTGGCGGGCGTTATAATTACGATAAAAAGAACACGACACTTTTCGGCCAGCGTCCTTATTCAGGGGTAATTACGCTTGATAATGTTACTCGAGAGGATAGTTGGGGTGCATTCTCACCAAAAGTGGGTTTGGACTACCAGGTTAATGATGACATTATGATTTATGCTAATGTAGCCCGAGGGTTTAAAAGTGGTGGCTTTAATGGCCGGGCAGGAGATGGCGCTGCTCTGCAGGCATATGGACCTGAATATGTTTGGTCTTATGAGACCGGTGTAAAGTCTAGGTGGTTAGATGATCGATTAGAAATTAACATTACTGGCTTTTATAATGACTATAAAGACATCCAATTACTTTCTGCGATGCCTGACCCAAGTAATCCTGATGGTGCTGATTTAATTATTGCGGTAGACAATGCTGGAGAGGCAACAACTCAAGGTTTTGAAGTTGAAGTTCAAGCACGTCCAGTTTCAGCTCTTAATATTTTTGGGGGGCTTGGTTATACTAAAGCAAAATTCGAGAAGATAAATCCCGGTGTTACGGCTGTGAATCTTAATTCTAAGTTTGTTGACACACCAGAATGGAATATTTTTGGCGGGCTGCAATATGAGTTAGTCTTTGGTAATGCAGGTTCTCTTGTGCTCAATGCGGATGCATCATACAAAAGTGGCTTATATCGCGATGTTTCAAATAGCCCAGAATTGTACCAGAATGGGTATGCGTTAGTTAATGCTCGTATGACTTATATAGCGCCTAGCGCAAATTGGGAGATAGCAATTTTTGGGACGAATTTAACTGATAAACGCTACATACATAAGGGTGTAGGTTTGGCAAATTCTATAGGCTTTACTACAGCAAATTTTGGCCGCCCAAGAGAGTGGGGAGCTAAGGTGCGCTATCACTTCTAGTATATTTTTATCAAGCCCAGCATTATTAATATGTTGGGCTTGATATTTGCTATATCTTGAGAGCAGAGATCACTCATCTGCATTGTGATCAACTAAGCCTATTTCTTTTGCGACGCTCTTAAGGTATTTTACAAAAGTCTCAGCTGCTGGGGATAGTAGGCTGTGTTTACGCGTAATAACTCCCATTGCTTTATGATAAATGGCATCTCCAATATTTAAGGCAACCAAACGCTCGGCTTGTTCTTCTAGACTAATTAACGGTCGGGGCAGAAAGCTGACAAAGTTACTTTGTTCAACTAGAGCTTTCATGAAAGACGGTGAATTTGATCGTGAAATTATTTCTGGTCCTTCTATCGCCCAGCCTTTCAGGATGTGTTCTAATCTTTCAGGTTCTAAACTGGTATGTGGGAGTATCCAAGGGTACTTGGTGAGATCTTTTAATGATGATCTTTGTTCCATAAGTATGGGGTGTTTCGATCTTACAATAGGAACAATTCTCATATGGAACATGGGGGTAAAATCGAGATTGACGTCGCTTAGGCTTGTTGAACTAACTGCTAGCTCAATCGCCCCTTCTCTCGTTTGCTTTAGAAGCTCCTCTTCCAAACCTTCGTGAACAGTAATTGTCAATCCAGGATGGTTATGCATTAATCGCATCATAGTTTTAGGAATTAATGTTCCTAATATACTTGGACCACTCCCAATTCTAAGGGCGCCGCGTTGTGCTCCTCGCAAGTCATTTAATTCATCAACTGCAAAATTAACCTCTGCAAGAATAATCTTTGAGCGTTGATAGAGAGCCTCTCCAAATACAGTAAGTAAAATCCCATATGGTCCACGTTCAAATAGCTTGACGGCTAGGGCACTTTCGAGTTGTTGAATACTATTGCTTAACGCCGGTTGGGATAGCCTTAATGAATCCGCAGCTTTACGAAAGCTTTTATGCTCAGCAATTGCAACAAAATGCCGTAGTGCTCGGGGTTCAAGTATCGTCACTGCTATTATGTGCCTGTATCATTTCGTTAAATCTATACTATTCTCATAGTATGCTATGTAACGCTTTGAA
>JBBCIP010000031.1:0-9320 GCA_037189785.1 Alphaproteobacteria bacterium | reverse complement strand
ACACAGGACGTTCATTATGGTGATGGTCATAATGCTTCCTCATGAACAGGATGTTTCGTGCAAGTGGAAAAGTTTTTGCTGATGACCAGGAACGTCGTAAATTCAGGCCAATGTCCTAATGAAGTCAGAAATAGGCCACCGAAGTACTGAAAAAGGTAGGGTGTTACAAAAGGGGGGTATCGCTAATAACGAAGATTCCGAGAAATAAGCCACAAACAAATTTTTTGTAAAAAGGGAAGCCATCTTTAGTTCCCCACAAAAGCGCTGCTGAAATTCTATTTTAGAGTTTATCGACCTAGTCGTGATCAACCTCCTACCGTTTCACACGTGAAGGAGTCGAAGTCTGTGTGAAGCATTTTCCTTTATATGATAGTGGTGTTTTTACTATACCTAAGGGGCTGATCTAAAAAGATTTTTGGCTGTTTTCAATTCATTTCTCACAACAACCTGACATCTTCATTAAAAGACCGACAGACTTAGTATCATTCATTGCGAGGCATTATTAATAACAGTAGCTTCGTCCGCATGAAAGTAATTCGCAATCGCGGAGTTATTGTTGTTTATATGAGGACTTTGATGGATAACGTGAGAAAAACCAATCTGAATAAAATATCAAAGCTACTTTCCGGAGTTGCTGCGATAGTCTTTAGTCTGCCAACAACAGGAGTGGCGCAATCAACTCATGAGGCCGGCGGAACATTACAAATAGCGTCTATACTCCCGGCAGATACAGTTGTTGTTATTGGCTCACGTGATGATGCTCGCTTGTCTACCGGCTCTGCGGTTGTCATTGATGTCGATGATTTAGAAAAGTTTGAATTTACTAACATTCATTCAATTTTACGCAGCGCCCCAGGAGTCTATATTCGTGAAGAGGATGGACTTGGCACTTTTCCGCGAATTGGTATTCGCGCATCGTCATCTGGCCGTAGTGATCGAATCTCAGTTATGGAAGATGGTATTCCGGCAGCGATGGCTCCTTATGCTAACACATCTGCATATTATTTTCCCACGGCTGGGCGGATGAGTGGTGTGGAAGTGCTTAAAGGGCCAGAAATATTACGCTATGGTCCCCAGACAACATCGGGTGCCATCAATCTGCTGTCCACAAGAATTCCAGATACACTTTCTGGGTTCATCAATGCAGAGGTCGGCGATTGGAACACACGTAAGCTCCATGGTTGGGGTGGGGGGACTGTCGGTCAATTTGGTGTTCTTGCCGAAACTTACCACCATAAAACGGATGGCTTTCAAAATATTGATCGTTCAAACAGGGGAGCTGGGAACGATATTCGCGAATACATGTTTAAGCTGCGTTGGCGTGCGCCTGAAGGAGCTTCGCTTCAGCAGCAGCTCGATCTTAAAGTTTTTAAAGGCGACAATGAAGCCGATGTTTCCTACCTCGGGCTAACTGATGCGGATTTTAAGCGTGATCCTAATCGTCGTTATGGCCTGAGCGAGCTAGAGAGAATGGATCAAGGACGCAGAACGGCAAGTGTACAGCATCAGTTACAATTCTCGCCGGATATTTCTCTTACGACCACTGGCTACTACACAAAGACGTTCCGCAATTATACTCGCCTCAATCAAATCAACGGCATTGGTATTGGTGGTTCGGGTATTACTTCGCAAATTAACAAAGGCGCTGCGAACGCGGCTTTTCTTCAAGGAATTCTTGACGGCACAGAAGATACCACACATGTGAATGGAGTCCGTTACGGAAATAATTTTCAGACCTTTATTTCTAAAGGCATTCAATTTGAAGGACGTGCAAAATTTTCAACTGGTTCGGTTGAGCATGAATTTATGGGCGGGATACGTCGGCACAAAGATGAAACAAAAAATACAGCCACGATATCCAATATTATCTACCATCAAATAAATGGTAGTCTGGTGTATGATCGTGGAACGCCAGGAAACCTCAGCGAAGGTTATGCTAAGGCGACGTCTTTTTGGATTGCGGATCGAATTCGTTTTGGTGGTTTGACGCTGTTACCACTCTTACGACATGAAGATATAGACACAAGAGCAAATACCTCTGATCCGGACAGCAATTATAATTCATTAAAAAAGACAACGTTTGGACTAGGTGTAAACTACGAGATTAGTGATCGTTGGACGGTACTTGCCGGAATCCATCAAGGCTTTGCTCCTCCAGGTTCAGGTGGGTTGAATGGTAGTAAAGGCGAGGAGAGCACCAATATCGAGGGTGGTATACGTTTCCGTCATGGTGATTTAGGGGTTGATGTAATTGGCTTCTATACGGATTACAGCAATGCGTTACGTACCTGTCTTGTGGCTAATCCGTGTGCGGATGGGTCTATCGACGGAGTGCAGCAAGATGGTGCTAAAGAAGTTTACGGTCTTGAAATAGGGCTTTTTGCCAATTTATTTGAAGGTGAGAATTTCCGTCTACCATTACGTCTGGCCTATACATTCACTGATGGGCAATACAGGCGTGATGCCGATGTTGCATCGGGAGTACGCAAAGGCGATGTCTTAGACTATACTCCAAGACACATTGGACGATTGGAGGTAGGATTCGAACACGACATCGGTTTCAATCTGAATGTTGGTTTCAACTATTCAGATGGGACATGTATTAGCACTACCTGTAACAGACCCGGCGAAGATACACGCTTCCTTAAGACGGATAACCTATTTACTGTAGATCTTTCGACTTCTTATAGTTTGACTGAAGATATTGATCTCTATGCGCGGATAGAGAATTTGTTCGATGAGCGAAAAATTACCCATCGTGGGTCAGATGGAGCGCGAGGAAATTCCGCGCGTTATGTTGGTGGTGGTATACGAGTAAACTTCTAATTTTGAGCCTGCGCACTAAAATGCGCAGGCTTCATTTATGAAGGGAGAAGTTTATGAACTTGGGTGTTCTAGTCTTGCGACGCCGTTGTGGTATCGAGCGTAGAGTTCTTCGAATTGTTCGCGGTGATATTACACCCTCTCTCCCTGCATCCAAGAGAGCCACTTTCCCGGCGGACACAATGACAAGCAAAGGGCTAACAGCTTTTGAACAAACACAATTTACTATGTTGCGTAAATATTCGTTATTTCATGGTCTAAAAGTACAGCTCCACTCATGTGGAGCGCCCTATCTCACGGTGGGCGAAGCTTTAATCTTACAGTGGTTAGCGGAAGCCCAGCGTAACACAGTCCCTAGAGTTTTATACTTTAAGGACGCAGATTTATATGCTGCAATAATTCGTTGCGCATTGATTTTAAAGCGAATAGGCCTTCTTCTACCTCAAAAGACATTAAAAATGGATCTTCTTCTGCATGAAAAGCCGTCAGTAATGATAAATACTATCTTGTAAAATATGTTGCCGAAAAAAAATGCCCAGTGCATCCTTCAGAGATAGTATTTAATGAACAAACACAGGATTAATATCAGTGAAGGTCCTTCTTATTGAAGATGATCAAAAAACAGGTGCTTTTATTGTACGTGGGTTCGCCGAGCTGGGGCATTCGGTAAATTGGTCCGTCGATGGGAAAATTGGTTTGGAAGTAGCGCTAAAGGAGCGCTATGACGTGATCATTATTGATCGTATGTTGCCAGGGCTTTCGGGGTTAAATATTATCGAAATTCTTAGAAAAAAATGTATTACGACACCCATTCTTATCCTGACCGCACTATCTGCGGTAGATGAACGAGTAGAAGGGTTAGAAACAGGTGCTGATGACTATCTTGGGAAACCATTTGCATTCAGCGAATTGATCGCACGTGTTCGGGCCTTATATCGTCGCGGTAAGGATGAGAATGTGGGAAGCCGTGAAGAGATCATTATTGGTGATCTTCATGTCAATCTACGTACAAGAAGCGTTAGCCGGGCAGGCCGGCGATTAGATCTTACCCCTCAAGAATACAGACTTTTAGAATTTCTAATTCGTCGTGCTGGTCAGACCGTAACGCGCACTATGCTTTTGGAGGGGCTATGGAGCTACGATTTTGACACTCAAACTAATATTATCGACGCTCATGTCAGTAGACTTCGATCCAAGATTGATCGGGACTTTAAAAAGCCCTTACTGCACACTTTGCGGGGGGTAGGTTATGTCCTTGATGCTAAGAATTAAGCGGACATTAAGTCTATGGCGAACGGCTACATTCCGGCTTGCTATGATTTTTGCTACGATCTTTGGTTTTGGTGCCGCGATTTTGCTTATAGTGCTTGACTTCGGCGTAGCACGTTTCGCAGAAGAGGAATTACATGACGCGCTGCGCCATCAAATGGCTATTATGCGGGCAGATGCGCAATTAGAAGGTGGGGCGGCCCTAGCCAATATACTTGCAGAACATGTGCGTACTGATTCAATTAACCGATATTATTATTTGGTTATTCCACCATCTGGTGAAGTCTTCAACAGTGGAATTCCGGAAGAGGTCAAAACTATAAGCGGGTTTGGTACACTCCAAGCCACGGCATCTGATGTTTCCCGCAACGGTGAGATAAGTAAAATAGGCGTTATCGTTCTAACTGAACGGATGCCTGATGGTACATTTATGGCTGTTGGTCGTGAAAGTTCCTATCTAAATGCATTAAGATCAGGACTGAATCGCATTGCGATTTGGGGCAGCATATCTCTAATTCTTCTCGCAATTATAGCGGGCTTATTTATTGGAATGCTGTTTTTACGTCGATTGGAACATGTGAATTCAACAACTGGCCGGATTATAGAAGGTAATCTTTCTGAAAGATTGCCTTCCATAGGATTTGGGCAAGAATTCGATGTGCTTGTTAGAAATCTAAATGAGATGCTCGATCGTTTAGAGGCAGCTATTGCAGGTATGCGTCAAATATCTACAGACTTTGCCCATGATTTGCGTGGGGCACTTACGAGATTAAGAAATCAATTAGAAGAACTGGAAAGTTCATCTGATACACAAAAAACCAAAATCGAGAGTGCAATAGAGGAAGCGGATAGTCTTCTTTCGTTATTTAATGCGATGTTACGTTTAGCGCGGCTTGAAGCGGGTAGCATACAATATGATATGATAACTGTCGATTTAGCGGAAATTATAAGACGTGCTATTGCAGCGTATTTACCTGCCGCCGAAGATGGTGGGCGACAGTTATTGTGCAATTTTGATAAGGCCTATCCTATAATTGGTGATCCTGCCCTTCTTAGTCAGTTGATTGCTAATTTGATAGATAATGGTCTCTGTCATACCCCGCCGAATACAACAATCGAGATTGAGCTTTTATCTGAAGCAGATGCCGTTATTTTGAAGGTTAAGGATGATGGAATAGGTGTCGCAGAAGCAGAGATTTTAAACTTAACTAAGCGTTTTTATCGTACCGACCAGAGTAGGACAAATCCTGGAACAGGACTTGGACTTTCTCTAGTCGCTGCAATTGTTGAACTCCATCGTGCCGAAATGAAGATAAAAAATCGATACCCGGGATTGTTAATAGAAATAACATTTAAACATGCCACTTTATAGAAGTTTCCAAGATCGCCAACTTTGCGATATAGTTTTAGAGTTATCCATGACTTCTAGTACTTAATAATAGAGGAGTTTTGGCCATACGCCTATATGAGTCCATATCTGTCATGATCTATCATGGATTGTGCTATAACAGTGGAGGGGTTTCCTACTGTAGGGTAATAATAAGAGATATAGAATTGAAGTGACAAGAATTATAAAAAACTAAATAAGAACTTGCACATATTGTTCTTATCTCTTTCCAGAAAGTTGAGTCTTTTATATTTCTAACTTTCGGGCGGCGCCACAGATCGCCTGGCTAACTGACAGCGGGATGCTCATATCCTGGAGCGCTATCTTTCACCTCATCAGACCCTGTCACATGATCGTCCCGCGTTTGATCCAACACCAGATCAACGAGCCTGTCTTTCCACACCGATAGATGGGGCAAGGCCAAGGTCGGTACCGTCTCCATTTCTTACAAACGTCCCGACTCTATTCTACCATGATCAGCGATGATCGCGCCATCGCCACCGACCAATACCGGGTTCGTAAACCTCAACTATTGGATGCTATTGACGATCTGACGTACCTACCTCTTGCTATGGCTCCGCGCATTTTGGAGGTTAGATTAGACAGTGTACGTATCTTCCATTAACGTTAGGATATGTTGTTGCTAGTTCGTGATTTCAGAAAGGCTTTGGAAGCCAAATCATTCATCTTATCGAATATATCCTGTTTCACGCCCGCGAATGATGGCGCCAGATCGCGACGAAACTTTAAGTTTGCGATATAAATTCTTACGGTAGCTATGGACCGTGCTAACGCTGAGATCCGTCCGCGTTGCCATTTCCTTGCCAGAGAGGCCATTTGCCAACATTTGTAGTATTTGTTCTTCACGATGACTGAGCAGGCTGGGCCGGATCACAATGGCCCCGTCAGGTCTTGAAATTTCAGTAAGCAGAATGGTCGCAAATTCACCAAATTCATTGATAACTTGTTCAGCATAGCTTTGCTGTAACATTGGACGCAAGATATCTCTTTCTTCGAAAATTGGCCCAATTAATCCTTCTGGTGTGGCTGCGTTTAAAGCGCTCCGGAGTAACTCGACCGCCCGTTCTGGCTCTCCATGCTGATGATATGCTGCTGCGAGTAGAGTTTTTACTTTAATCATTCTACGGACATGTCGGCGTTCTGCCAAAGGAGGGAGAAGCGATTCCAGTGCATCAAACGCTTCATTTAAATGTCCGGATACAAGAAACAGCCTAGCTTCAGCGATGCGCTCGAGCAGGCGGTGTCGGTTACCATGCGAGCCTATTTCTCCATGTCTAGCAAGACATGTGCGCAATTCTTCTGTTGCTTGTTCGAAATTTCCGGCGGCGGTTAAGATCTCAGCGCGCTTGAGTGACAGATAGGGAATATAGATATTAAGATTATGAGCTCGCAACCTTTCGCCCGCTTCATTAAGGACTTCGATCGCAGCTTGCCAGCCTTTACGGTATAATATAATTTCTGAAATCACATGATAGGCAGACCGATAAACGCTGAACCAAGGGTCTTTCTGTTCAATCGTGGTAATGACGGAACGCATTAATGCTTCAGCCGTATCAAAATCATTACGTTCGTAGGCCAGTTCGCTTAGAAAAACACGACCGGCCACAATTTGATTACAATCAGCCCCAAAACTTGAACTGGCACGATCTATCGCTTGTTTGAAACTGTTTTCTGCGGCGGTAAGTTCGCCCAGTTCAAGATGAGTTTCGCCCAATAACAGATAACTATAAGTTTCAATATAGTTCGCACCTGCAAGCCTACTTTGATCGGCTGCAGCATAAACTGTGTAACGTGCTTCGTTAAGGTCGCCGTCATAGAAACGACAATAGCCAATCAGGTGGGTTATCATCGCTTCTAACGCCGGTGGTAGCGGCACGTGGTTCCGTTGTGCAATTGTCAATAACTGCTCGGGCTCAATGCGCTCCATACTGTAAACTTTGAGCACTGCAGCCAAAACCGTGGCGCTGATTTGAAACAGTTGCTCTTCTTCAGGTGTGAGGAAGTTGCAGTTGGTGGTCCGATTTAACAACTCATTGAACAGAAGCTGTGCTTGCTGTAACCGACTATCTTGGGCCAGTACATAAATTTGACCAAGTCGTAGGAAAGGGTGTTGGCGCAAAACTGTCTCAGGCAGTGCCCCAATAATGCGTAGAACTTCGGTGCCACCACGAAACGCAACCAGCCAGCCACCCGCGTCGTTCAATATCTTCACGGTTAGTGCCATGTCGTCACAGGCGCTGGCTTGACGTAGTGCAGTGGCAAGCATGCCGTTGGCCGCAAACCACTCTGCCGCCTTTTGGCCGAGGCGGCGCGAAGCACCAAATTCGCGGCGTTCCAAACGTCCCAGTAGAAACTCCCCAAATAGAGCGTGATAACGATACCAACGACCATCAATATCAAGAGGAATCACCAATAACCCCTGACGGACAAAATCTTCAAGCACTCGCCAGCCGTCATCACGATGGCACAGATGATTTACAAGATCGCCGTTGAAACGTTCGCAAACGGCCATCGCCATCAGCACTTGTTGCAAGTCGTCGGATAAGCCGGAGGTTACCTGTTCCGCGAGATAGGCCGCCAGTTCACTGGTTTGACCACTGAAGGTGCTCAATCCCGCTTGTCCAGTCGGTTGCCGTTTTAATGAGAGACGGGCTAGTTGCAGCATGACTGGCCAGCCTTCAACACGTTCAAAAATCATGTCGATGTCGGCGAGTGCGGCATGACCTTGCAGTAGTTTACGCCCTTCATCGCTATTGAGTCGCAGGTCGGAGCGGGTCAATACGTCTACAATACCGGCGGCTTGCATTTTTACCAAAGCCAGATCAAGTTGCCACCGTGTCGCAATAACGAAACGGCATGTCACTCGCATGTTTGCGATCAGCGTTTCCAGCATTGATGTAATGGTTGAAGAGTCAGCAAGGTGCAAATCATCAATAAATATTACTAATGGAATACCACTGGCAGCTACGGCACTAGCCAAGGCAACCGCAATATTCCGGGGGGAGTTGCCAGCGAAACCAGGGGCCAATAAGTGGTGGAGCGTGGACAGATCAAGCCCTTGGTTTTCGATTGCAATGACAAGCGCCTTTAGGAACTCTCGCGAATCGCCATCATTCTTGTCGATTGAAATCCAAGCAGCCTTGTGCCCTGCCGCCAGAGTCAGGCTGTGGGCTTGGGTCAGAAGCGTCGTTTTTCCATACCCCGCGGGTGCCTCGAGAATGACCACAGGCATGGCAGAGTCAAGCAATCTTTCCACTTGCTTGCGGTCGATCACAGAGGAAGGGACTGGGGCTGGTAGTAATTTGGTATGAGACACCCAATCCTTTGAAAAATCTATATCTTCATTAGGCAAGTTGCGGCCTCCCAAACGCTGTGTGCATTGCCAGGGTGTTGCTACCCGTTACATATTGAGCGGATTAGCGGCGATGTGCAACCCATGCTCATCGATAAGGGTATTGGAAAGATGGGGGCGGGATTCAAAAGGGGGTGAGCGCAACACCCCAATTTTGACGGATTTTCCGAGGGATAGGCTTACGCGTATTTTTAAATCAAATGAAATTGCTTGCTGCCGGGAAGGCGGCCACTGCCAGCTTGTGGGGAAGTGATTTCTCATCATGAATAAACCATAGGAGCAAAAAATGTCGGTTGATGTCGCGGAACTTAAGGTTGGAGTGGCAAAGCGACGTGCACGTTATAATCCAATTCCACTGGAAGGAGAAAACGGCGTCTATACGCAAAGCTGGTTTCCGATTTGTCTATCCGAAGACGTTGAAAAGGGAAAAATCATCGGTCGCGATTTCTTGGGAGGACGCGTCGTCGT
>JBBCIP010000030.1:0-5870 GCA_037189785.1 Alphaproteobacteria bacterium | reverse complement strand
CGCCCCGTCGGCCGGTGCCTGGAACCCATGAGCCGCCAACTTGTCCTGGACAAGGGCCGCATACCGGCCAAATTCCATAGACTTTTCCAGGGATTTGTCTTTGGCAACAATAGCCACCGTTTCAGTGACAGGCGTTGTCGGTAATTGGTTAAAGCGGGTGACATCGGATGAAATTTTCGTGGCACATCCGCCCAGCATAACTCCCAAAAGCAGAAATCCAGCTTTCCATACGCGCATGAGCCATCGCCTCTATGTGAGTAAATTAAAAAGGGAATTATAAGGGCCCCAGCCTGAACCGCCTATGAATAATTCGCCAAGAAAATATCACTTATAAAATCTTCACAACCATAGATTATATAAGACAATAGGATTATGGTTGCGCGGGAAAGGTCGTCCTTATGAATATATCTTTAAAAAAATCGGATACCGCCCCGCCCACGCCGCCACGGATTGAACCTTGCTCTTGTTGCGCTGTTCGGGAAATTGCCATTTGTAGCAGCCTGGAAGGCTGTAATCTGGCGATCTTGTCGGATTTTAGCCATCAACGGAAAATCTCGGCTGGTGCCACAATCTTCCGCGAAGGTGATCCGGCTCGGCATTATTACAATGTGATCGAGGGGACGATTCGTCTCGTCAAGCTGCTTCCAAACGGACGCCGCCAAGTCACCGGCTTCCTATTTGCAGGCGATTTCCTGGGCTTAGGCGCCCGAGAGGATTATAGCTATTCGGCCGAAGCGATCTCTGACGGCTTATTGTGTGAATTCGATGAGAAAAGCTTTAGGGACTTTGCCGAGCGTGTACCACAGATGACCACGGCCCTACTCGATCGCGCCAACGCCGAACTCTGGCTGGCCCAGGAACAACTTTTACTATTGGGGCGCAAAACCCCCATGGCCCGGCTGGCGTCGTTCCTGCTGCGGTTTTCGGATCGGCTGAACAAATCTGAGTTTGCCCTGACCATAACCCGCGAAGACATCGCCGATTATCTGGGTTTGACCATAGAAACCGTCAGCCGCTGCTTCACCAAGCTGAAAACGAGCGGGATGATCCGCCTGGCAGCTCGCAACGAGGTCCGTATTCTGGATCGCGATGCTCTTACCGAGCTCGCAGAAGACGCGAGCTAAAGCGCACAATTTATTGAAAAACATGAAAAAATTAAGTGGAGGGCTTCTGTTGCGAGGTGCCCTCCGAACCCCACTCACTGGTTATTAAGCAGCGAGAGCCACAACTTCGTTGTCGTTGGCATTTACAATTTTGACCCGATAACGGTGGTATCATACCGAGCAAAAGCAAAACCTTTGAACGCACGTCGAGCCTAATTCGCCCCCATGAAATCCCCCTGAGGAAGGGATTTGGTGGAGGCGCCGGGTACCGCCCCCGGGTCCGCTACGTCTATTTCGTAGAGCCATTTATCGCCATAGTCGGCAAGCCGACCTGACTAATATAGGGAGCCTCCCCCCATTTTGCAAAGGCTCAATCGTCCCCTGCGATTGCCCCAATGCTTCGAGTAGACTATAACTAACACATCTACGAGATCTGGCCGGAGCCTCCCTTTATGAAACAATATCTTGATCTTATGCGGCATGTTCTCGATCACGGCGTGCGCCGCGAAGACCGCACGGGGACCGGCACGGTGAGCGTTTTTGGCCATCAGATGCGATTCGACCTTGGCGACGGCTTCCCGATGGTTACGACCAAGAAACTGCACCTCAAATCGATCGTCCACGAATTACTGTGGTTCCTGGCCGGCGACACCAATATCCGCTATTTGAAGGATAATGGCGTGTCCATTTGGGACGAATGGGCTGACGAAAATGGTGATCTCGGCCCGGTTTACGGCCGCCAATGGCGATCTTGGGCCACCCCGGACGGCCGCACCATCGACCAAATCAGCAATCTGTTGGCCATGATCCGGAAAAACCCGGATTCCCGGCGGTTGATCGTGTCCGCGTGGAATCCCGGCGATGTCGATCATATGGCCCTGCCGCCCTGCCACTGTCTGTTCCAGTTTTATGTGGCCGACGGCAAACTAAGCTGTCAGCTTTACCAGCGTAGCGCCGACATCTTCCTCGGGGTGCCATTCAACATCGCGTCTTACGCGCTCCTGACGCAAATGATTGCTCATGTGACCGGGCTTAAGCCTGGGGAATTCATCCATACCTTTGGCGACGCGCATCTTTATCTCAACCATATCGAGCAGGCCGAGTTACAGCTAAGCCGCGAGCCGTACCCGTTGCCGGTGATGACGATCAATCCTGATGTCCGCGATCTGTTTTCGTTCCGGTTTGAGGATTTCCAACTGGATGGATATCGCTTCCATCCGCATATTCCCGCAAAGGTCGCTGTATAATCTATGCCGCAAACAGCCAATATCACTTTAGCCAAAGTTGCCCTGGTCGTAGCCGTGGCGGAAAATGGGGCCATTGGTCGCAACAATGCTCTGCCGTGGTATCTCCCGGCTGATTTGAAATACTTTCGCGCCGTTACCATGAACAAACCGGTGATCATGGGACGTAAAACATTTCAGTCGATCGGGCGGCCGTTGCCCGGTCGGGACAATATCGTGATATCCCACGCCCGGAATTGGTCGGCCGATGGGGTCGTGGTCGTGCCGAGCTTTGACGCCGCCGTGGACGCTGGACGGAGCGCCGCAAAAAAACGCGGCGTTGACGAAATCGCCGTGATCGGTGGCGCTCAAATCTATGCTTTGGCCTTACCGGAAGCCGACAAACTCTATCTCACAGAAGTCAAAATTAGGCCCGAGGCCGATACGTTTTTTCCGCCAATCGATCATGATCTTTGGCAAGAAGTCAGCCGCGATCCGCAACACCAGATCGGTGACTTTCCAGCCCATGATTTCGTAATATACGAACGCAAATCCTGAGCTTTATTTATAACAATTCTAAACCATTGACAGACCCTGCCCAGGTATTATGATGCTTGGACTAGGTTATAGTAAGTTATGTGTTCGAGTGATGAGGCGTCCCTGTTTCATCTGTTCCGGACGTCCTACCGCTCACCTTTTTCTCTCGAAACAAAACGCCACAGAGAAAGGAAAAGCGTTATGTCTTTAAAAGGCAGTAAGACCGAATCTAATCTGAAAGAAGCCTTTGCTGGCGAAAGCCAAGCCAACCGTCGTTATTTGTATTTTGCGCAAAAAGCCGATGTCGAAGGTTACAATGATGTCGCCGCTGTTTTCCGTTCGACCGCCGAAGGGGAAACCGGCCATGCCCATGGACATTTGGAATTTCTAGAAGAAGTTGGTGATCCGGCAACGGGTGAACCGATTGGTGAAACATCCCTTAATCTCAAAGCCGCCATCGCCGGCGAAACCCATGAATACACCGACATGTATCCCGGCATGGCCAGAAGCGCCCGCGAAGAAGGGTTTGATGAAATTGCCGATTGGTTTGAGACTTTGGCCAAAGCTGAAAAGTCTCATGCTGGACGGTTCCAAAAAGCGCTCGATCAATTAAACAGTTGATGGTTATCGCAACAGAGCTTGCACAGGATCGGATGCGCCACATCCGATCTTGATGCGCTGCCTGGATGTTCTGTTGAATGACCACGATGCGCCGAGGAGGGCCGCATGCGCGAAGGGAGTTTGGACGCGCCAACGCGTCACGTGATCGATTGGGAGAACCCACAGTTTTATGACCCGCAAGCCATTGATGCCGAACTACGGCGGGTGTTCGATATCTGTCATGGTTGTCGCCGGTGCTTTAATTTATGCGATTCATTTCCGCGCCTGTTCACGCTAATCGACGATTCCGAAAGCGGCGAATTGGATAGTGTGGCCTCAGAAGATTTTAAGCCGGTCATTGATGCCTGCACATTGTGCGACATGTGTTTCATGACCAAATGCCCCTATGTTCCACCGCATGAATTCAATTTGGATTTCCCGCATTTGATGCTGCGCTATCGCGCCGCAGAATATAAAAATGGCGACTGTAGTTTCGTCGATAAGGAACTGGCTAAAACAGATCGCAACGGTCATCTGCTTGGTCCCATCGCCCCCGTCGTCAATTGGGCCACCAAACTTGACAACAAACCGACCCGCACGGTTATGGAACATGTGGCCGGGATTGACGCCAAAGCCGTCATTCCAAAATACAGCCACACGACATTTGAAAAAGCCGATCAAAAAAAACCAGTCGCTGTAAATAAATCAGCGCCGGCTTACGGACGAAAGGCTGTTCTTTATGCCACCTGTTTCGTCAATTACAATGCGCAGTCCATCGGCTTCGCCGCCCGCGATGTTTTGGCAAAGAACGGGGTAATGACAAAAGTCGCGCATCCCGGTTGCTGCGGGATGCCGACCTTGGAAAATGGAAATATCGCCGGTGTTGCGGATGCGGCCCGAAAAATCGCCACCGATTTGATGAGCTACGTGCACGACGGCTATGATGTTATAGCACTAACACCATCCTGTGCCTTGATGCTGAAATTTGAATGGCCATTAATCGTTCCGAACGACGCCAACGTCAAAGCCTTGTCAGAAGCCACCTTTGATATTGCCGAATATGTCGTCGACATCGCCAAGAAAGAAGGATTGGCCGATGGTTTACAACCTTTGGAAAACGGCAAAATCGCCATGCATTTAGCCTGTCATGCACGGGCTCAGAACATGGGTCCTAAAGGCGCTGAACTCTTGCGTCTCATCCCGGGTACCGCGGTTACCGTCATCGAACGATGCTCGGGCCATGGCGGCAAATGGGGCATGATGAAAGAAAATTTTGAAACCGCACTCAATGTCGGCAAACCGGCAGCCCGGGCTGCTTTAAAATCAGACCATAGTTTTGTGGCGTCCGAATGTCCGTTAGCTGGCGATCATCTGTTGCAAGGCATGGACAATATAAATCCAGATAAAACACCGGATCGTGCCCATCACCCTATCGAGTTATTCGCTCAAGCCTATCAACTGCCAAACCGTAGCAAGTAAAGGACCAACCAATGCCGCGCGCCGATCGCCGCATCCTGCCATCAGACATTTTATCGACCGAAGATTATGTTCTGATCCGTAAAGATAAGCGGGCCGAAAATGTTGCCCGTAAAAAATATCGGCGCTTGGCGGTCGGGCCTTATGTCAGCGTGTTGTTTGAAAGTTGGGACTCGATGTGGCTGCAAGTGCAAGAAATGCTCTATATCGAGGGCGGCGGCGACACACAAATGGCCGATGAATTAAACGCCTATAATCCCATGGTCCCACAAGGCCACGAATTAACCGCCACACTGATGTTTGAGATTGATGATCCGCGCATCCGCAAACGCGTCCTTGGCACCCTGGCCGGTGTTGAAGATCGCATCGCTATTGATATCAACGGCGATCTTGTACAAGCCATACCCGAAGGCGATGTTGAACGCAGCCGCGCTGACGGAAAAACATCGGCGGTTCATTTCTTCCACTTCCCGTTCACTGAAGACCAAATCTCAAAATTTCGCGATCCAAACACGCGCGTGTCCTTTGTGATCGACCATCCCGACTATGGACATAGCACAGTGATGACTGCAGACACACGCGCGGTCTTGGCCCAGGACTTCGACAACTGACAATCAAAGCCCACCATCACTGCGTCACTTTTCTCATCATTGCCGGGCTCGACCCGGCAATCCATTTTGAGCGGCAGAATACAACTGGAACGATGGATGACCGGGTCAAGCCCGGTCATGACATTAAGATTAGGGAAATAGCTGAGTGTGAACGATAACGTCGCCACAAGCAAATCCGTGCCACTCCTCACGTCCGTCATTGCCGGGCTTGACCCGGCAATTCATCTTGAACGGCAGAATACAACTGGCACGAGGGATAACCCGGTCAAGCCCGGTCCTGACAATAGGAGTGGGGGACGAGCCGACTGGGAACGATGACG
>JBBCIP010000029.1:0-6479 GCA_037189785.1 Alphaproteobacteria bacterium | reverse complement strand
TTTTCTAGGAATGACAGCGTTTTTGGCAAGTGTGGTCATTGCAAATGCAAAACCACTATTCGACAAGCCAATCTATAATGAAGAAACAAAAAGCTATTTTGAACTTGTCGACGGAACCCATTTCAACAATCGCCAAGGTTTGTCCTGGCGCGGTGCCTTGGCCGAAGCGGAAAAGCGCAACTTTAATGGCGTGCAAGGCCGTTTAGCAAAAATTCCGTCTGCTCAAACGGAGCTCTTTCTACGCGTCAATTTGCGCCTTGAGCACAATACTTGGTTCGGGGCCTATTATGACTGCGGTGCTAAAAACATGTTTTGGGTCACTGGTGAACCGTTCCAACGCAATTCATACGCCAATTGGCATCCGGTTACCTGGTTTCGTGGCCACGAAGGGTCTTTTTGCGCAACCTCAAGTTCTCAAGATCCCCGTATGCCAACATACCTAGCGATGGCGGATGATGATAAAAATTGGGCGCTTCAATTACCATTCAAGCGTTATTATCACTACATTGTGGAATATCCCACCGGCGGCCGTGGGAATAGTGGCGCTAAGGCCAGTGCGGCCCCGGCTGGTGCGCAAACAGCAGCTCAAAATCCAAATCAATAAAATTTTATCGATTTGCACGATTATGGATTTGATCGGTGCGGTAGGGTAGCGAACACAAAGCCTATGGCATTTAAGGGTTTTTTCGTTAATCTCCGGTACAACGACAACAGGTGTGACAACAGGTGTAGTGCCTGACCGGATAACCCTTATGTGGCGCGGAACCCTATGCGGATATTGCATGTTTTTGACCATTCGATCCCCCTCCACAGCGGATATACATTCCGCAGTTATGGCATTTTGACCGAACAACATCGCCGTGGCTGGGAAACCGTGCATGTCACGACGCCGCGCCACGTCAAACCAGGACCCGCGGTCGAAGATGTCGAGGGTTTGCGGTTTTACCGGACACCGGCACCGACCGGGCCATTATCAAAGCTTCCCATTGCCCGCGAATTGATGGAGATCCGGGCCACGGCCAAACGGCTCGATCAGGTGATCGCTGAAACCAAGCCGGATATCGTCCATGCCCACTCCCCGGTTCTCAATGCTTTGGCAGCCTTGACGGCGGCTAAAAAGGCTGGACTGCCGGTGGTTTATGAAATCCGCGCCTTTTGGGAAGATGCCGCCGCCGCCCACGGCAGTTGCCGCGAAGGGGACGCTCGCTACACCGTCACCAAAGCATTGGAAACCCATGCCGCCCGTAAAGCCGATGCGGTGACCGTGATTTGTGAAGGATTGCGGCAAGATCTCATAAGCCGGGGCATTCCGGGCGAAAAGATCACAATCATTCCAAACGCTGTCGATCTCAGCCACTTTTCCGGCGTCAAACCCTATGATCACGCACTGGCTGCGTCACTCGGGCTAGACGGTGCGGCAGTGCTGGGGTTTATCGGTTCTTTTTACGACTACGAGGGGCTTGATACGCTACTGCGGGCAATGCCCCTGATCCGGGCCGAGATGCCGAACATTCGGCTGTTGATGGTCGGCGGCGGGCCGGAGAATGATCGGCTCAAAACGCTGGCCGTTCAACAAGGTTTGGATCAAACCGTGTTGTTCACCGGCCGGGTGCCGCATCAAGATGTGGACCGCTATTACGGCTTGGTCGACTTGTTCGTTTATCCCCGGAAGTCGATGCGTTTGACCGATCTGGTGACACCGTTAAAACCGCTCGAGGCCATGGCGGAAATGAAAATGGTCGCGGCATCCGATGTCGGCGGCCACAAAGAATTGATTACAGAGGGCGTCACTGGGCATTTGTTCAAAGCCGATGATCCGGTGGCTTTGGCGCAATCCGTATTAAGTATTTTCAAGAACAAAGACAGCTGGCCGGCTCAGCTAGAACGCGCCCGCGCCTATGTGGAAACAGACCGCAATTGGGCCCGGAGCGTCGCCAATTACGAAAACGTTTATCCAAAGCTGTTGAAGCGCTAACCTTACCGCGATGCAATGGCGCGAGCTGCCACGATATCTTTGAATAGCTGCATCTGACCTTCAGATGTGGCTGTCCAGCTTAGCGTGGTGGCGTATTGTCGTGTCACAGTCCGATCCGGCAAGGATGCAAACATTTGGCGAATAGCATCGGCGCAGGCCTCTGGTGTGCGATCGGCCATGATCAACCCGGCTTCTGGACAATTGACGATTTCATCCATGCCGGGGATCGGCGATCCGACAATCGGCGTGCCGCAAGCCAAGGCTTCCAATAAAACATTGGCCATGCCTTCGCGCGCGGAAGAATGCACAAGGATGTCGGCCGCATTATAGTAATCAACGAGCTGGTCATGAGGAACGCTGCCAAGAAAGCGGACCCGGTTCGTTATACCCAATCGTTCGGCCAGCGCTTTTAAACTGCTATCTTCAGGGCCTCGCCCAGCCAATAGAAAGGTCACGTCAGGCAGTTGCGCCACGGCCTGCAACGTTAAGTCATGGGCCTTACCCGGAACAAGATTGCCGACCGACAAAATAGTCGGGCCGGTCAATCCGAAACGATGACGAATTTCTGAACGATCTTTGGGTGTGAAGGTGACAAGATCAACACCATTCCGCAGAACGCGCGGCTTGGCCGGTGGGGCGCCGAGTGAGATCAAAATATCGGCAAGGGCTTTACTGACCGTGATCAATCCATCGGCGTCATGGATTGTTTTGCGGATTAACTTACGAGCCCAGGGATAGCTTGGAATATAGGTCAAATCCGTGCCACGGCTGGTTATGACCACAGGCTTCCCCAAGGCTTTTCCAAGCCACACCGCAGCAACCCCATCCGGATAAAAATAATGGGCGTCGATCACATCAAAATCAAAACCATCACGAATTATTTTCGTTAAAACCGGCTTTATCGCCCAATAAAGCGTCCATGGCTGCACATAAAGACCAAGCCGGGGTAATGTGATATAGCGCGGATGCAATACATCAAGGCCGTGACGAATTTCATGGTCCGGTGTTTTCGCAAAACGGGCGTAATCACCAAAGCGCTCTGCCGTCAGCGGAAACCATGGCACTGGAGCGACAACACGGGACTCCACATCCTGAGTTGTAATCAAATGACGCAATCTATTTTCGACAAAAATCCCAAAACTTGGACGCGCCGCACTTGGATAAAGCGTCGAAAATGTCAAAATTTTCATAACCGACGCCATATCTGTTTGTAGCTTTCAACCATGCCATCCAGGGCATAGGTTGCACGAACATGGGCGGCATTGGCGGCACCGATTTGATGGCGCTTATCATCATTCAGCAATAAGTCTTGGATCGACATGGCGAACGCGTCGTCATCGCCTTTGGCGACAATCAGCGGTTTATTTTGCGGTGACACAATGTGTTTGACGTCGCCCACATCCAAACCGGCAACGGCTTTGCCGGCGGCCATGGCTTGGTTGACGGAGTTCGGCATTTGCTCCGTATCGGAAGAAATGGCGTATAGATCAAGCCAGCCAAGGGCTTTTTCCGGTCCATCCACATGCCCGGCCAACACCACACGATCCGTAATATTCAGGGAAGCCGCCAAGGCTTCAAGCTTGGGGCGTTCCATCCCCTCGCCCATGATCAGCAATCGTGTGTTTTGTAGTTCCGGCGCTGCGGTAGCTTTGGCAAAAGCCCGGATCAAACGGCTTAGATTTTTTTCCGGTCTTAATGGCGTTAACGTTCCGACGATCTTTTCATTCGGTCGCTTCGTGAACCCCGGCAAAAAGCCTGGGACCGGTTGGCCCGCATATTTCTCACAATCGACACCATTCGGAATATAGGTGATTTTGCGATCAGGTATTTTCCAATCGGTGCGCGCTATGGTGACCAAGGTTTGGGATGGCACAATCAAGGTTTCAATGTGCCCCAATGCCAAACGGCGCATCCACACCCGGCGCGGCACTTGGCGATCCGCTTCCTCGACCCCGAACCCGCTTTCAAGATGAATATGCGGAACCAATGATTTAAAGCGATTGGCCAAAGCCCATTCAATCGATCCCCATTGGAAGGTCTGCAAGACATCCGGTTTCAAGTCGTGAATGAGCTGCCGATAGGCCGCCAAGCGTGATAACAGCCCCCCGGCTTTTGGCGGTTCCAGCGTGGTGACCGGTAGATCGGGGCGAATCCGGGTCATTGTGCCGAAATTTCGGTCCAAGGAAATGATCGTATGGCGGATCGGCAGATCGATATGGTTGATCAGATAGGCCAGACGGATCGAAATCCCGCCCTGGGCAAAGGACGGCATGATATGCACAAAATGGCGTTCCGCTTTTCGATCCGACATTACTTCTAAAGCCCTCAATGTCCATCCTGCTTTTATCAGGGAAAAAGTCTGACGAAAACTGAAAATTGCTCCCATTTATCAACTGTTTGCAAAGATTTTTCCGTATAATGCCATTAATATCCTTGTCACTTGGGGTGTACCACGACCTATGATAGTGTTCGCGCCAAGATCCTAAGGCAAAAAAGGGGCCGCAATGATCCGTATTATATGGTTGGTGTTGAGTTTTGCTGCTGCTGTCATACTCGCTGCGCCGCTTTATGATTTTCTAGTCGGTTGGGCCGCCAATAACGTCGCTTATGGGGTTTTTGGTCCCTCGGCCTTGGCTGCTTTGAAGGCTGACTTTTTGGTGCGGTCTTTTGGCTATGTCGCCACCGGCGCTCTGATCCTGACTGTAACTGGGTTTTTGTTGGTCGCTTTGGTCGAAGGCACGATGATCGCGATCGCCACGCGGCGGGTGCGCCAAGCCCATGAAGATGCGGGCGTGAATGCTTCGTTCACCGTTTCACGCATTCAGATGGCGTTTGCTCCGGCCCCATTTTTGGAGGCTCTGGCCGCCCGGTTTGCCGCCCATACGACCTCTGTTTTGCGGGAGTCACGGCATCTTTTAACCGGCAGCGAAGGCAACTACGAAATTCTTCAATCCAGTTTACCGGCCAATACCCATTTCAGCCGCCGTCAATTGGTGGATGACCGTTTGGCTTTGTGGCTGTTCGGACCCCTACCCTGGTTTTTGTGGGGATTGGGGGTTGTCGGTACCGCTTTGATATTGACCCGGTTGAACGCTACAACCGATAGCACTGCCGTTTGGGGCAGTGCTGCGCTGATTTTGGCTTTACTCGGACTTGCGGCGGTTCTGGCCTATGCCGTGACCCGCAGCATTTTAAGCTGGCGTAGACTGCAAGCCGATCGCTTTTGCGAGACCTTGGATGAACTGCTGAACTTCCAGCCGTTAAGCCGTCAATTACAAGAAATGTTGAATGCGAGCCATGTTCATGCCCGCACTGTTGAAGCGGCTGTACAAGGGGTTACATCGACAATTGAGCGGCGTTCGGAACTGGAGGCCGCCAGCATCAGCGATTCCATTACCACATCGACAGCACAATTGGGTCATGTGATCAAAGCCGATATTGTGACGGCTTTGAAGGAGCCGATGTCACAAATGACCATGGCGACCATGCGTTTGTCCGAGGACCAAAGTGCCCAAGTCCAGCAAATGCTGCGGTCAACGCTCAAGGCCTTTTTAAACGAGGTCGACAGCTTGGTCGGTAAACAAATCCGGGATACCACCGGCGTCATCAAAGAAGCCCATGAGTTGTCGCAAAAGCTTGAGCGCAACATCAATGAAGCGTTCAAATCTGCAAGCCGCTATTCCAAAGCCCAAAGCAGTGAATTAGCCGAAGCTTTGGCGGTTCACACCCGGTCTTTTGCCGACACCGCGGCTGATTTCAAAACCGCCGTCTCCGGTAGCCATGCTTTGAAAGACAGCCTTGGTCCTATTTTGGAAGATATTCGCCAAAACCAGGAAAAGCTTGTAAGTGCCCTTGATAACCAAACGGCCGCAAGCGGTATCGTTGGACGGGCGGCTGGGGACATCGCCGGGGCCGCGGTATCGATTACCGCAATTCTGGATGGGTTAAAGGCAGCCACCGAACAGTTACGGGCGAGCCGCGAGGGTGGTCTTGCTCCGCTCCCTCCTTCTGGCAACACGGCGGCGACCGCCGCCCCGACACCGGCGGCCGTGCGCTCCAATTCGCCTCATTTAAATGAGGACTTCCAAAAACTTAAATCCTTAGTAGGCGGCGGGGATTTACCCGAACTTTGAGCCTAAACTTTAGGCAATGCTACATCTTTCTGTAGTTCTCCTAGCTAGACCCCTATTTTTACCGTATGGTGTCAAGTTTCGATGGCAATGCTACGGATATTTGATGCTTTACCTTGAAATTCTGGTCGTCATTATTCTGACGATCGTCAATGGCGTTCTCGCCATGTCGGAACTTTCGATTGTTTCTTCCCGAAAAGCCCGATTAGAAAGCTTGGCTGCCGATGGAAATAAAGGCGCCAGAGTTGCTCTTAGTCTGTTGGCCGACCCCAACCGATTTTTATCGACGGTGCAAATCGGCATCACGTTGGTCGGTATCTTTGCCGGCGCCTTCAGTGGCGCGACGTTGGCCGGCCGTCTTGGCAACTGGCTGA
>JBBCIP010000028.1:0-6864 GCA_037189785.1 Alphaproteobacteria bacterium | reverse complement strand
AGAGATGACGCAGAGACTGTTGTGTTAGAGAAACCAATTGAACAGTTTCTGACACGCAACCTAACCATGACCATCACAACCATGGTTAAACGTGACCTTTTGCTTCAAGTCGGACTATTCGATGAGGATCTGCTCCGGGCTCAGGATTATAATCTGTTTGTTCGGTTAGCTGCGGTGACCGATTATGTCTTTGTGCGCCATCCTACAGCTCATTACCGCATACACCCGGGCTCGATCACAGAAAGCGGACCAGGACGACGTTGGGCTGTTTTTGCTTTTGAAAAATTTTTCGAGCAACCGTGGGTTAAGCCATACACTCCCCTGATCCGGCATCGTATCTGCGGCTTCCTGTTGGAAGATGCCGTTTACTATCAGGCCAGGAGTGAGTTTAAAGGACAGCTGAGCTTACTTGGGCGAGTCTTTAAGTACATGCCCGCGGAACCCCTGGCGTTTGCGCGTTATTTTAAGTCATTCTTTATCACGGCTTTGAAAAGCATCTTGGTTCGGTAGGGACCGTATTCTCCGTCCCACACCACACATTTAATGTTTCTTTATCTTTACAAGTCATAGTGCGTTTGACTTGAAGACCGTATTTCTCAAGACAAAGAGGCAATAATAATGGCATATATAGCCTCGAAACTGATCTAAGTGTTTCGCACCCGATCCACCCTATTCTGAGCCAGAGATAATTCCAGAGATAATTAAGCTATGTCGATCCGCAGCTCTCTCCTCTCGTTCTCGGCTCAACGCTATATCGGCTTTGTCATCAATTTCGCCACCGTTATCTTCATTGCGCGATTGCTGACGCCGGAAGAAATCGGTGTATTTTCGCTTGGTGTCGGCATTGTCGCCATCGCCCATAAGTTCCGCGATATGGGCATTACATCGTTTATCATTCAACATCGGGCGTTTGATAAAACCGTCTTTCAATCGGCTTATGGGGTGATGCTGACCATTTGCTGGTCCATTGCGTTGATTTTGTTCCTAAGCGCCAGTCTGTTTGCGGATCTTTATGACGATAAACGGCTTGAAACCGTCATTCATATTTTGGCCGGTAATTTTTTAGTGTTGCCGTTTGGCGCCATTACGTTGTCGATCCTGCAGCGAGAAATGCAATTTTTCAAAGTTGGCCTGATGAACGTGTCGTCGCAAGTGGTCGGATCCGCAGTTTCCATTATCCTGGCCCTCAATGGCTATAGCTACGCGAGCTTGGCCTGGGGATCTTTGGCCGGGATGCTGGCAACCGTTGTGGCGGCCCTTTTGGTGCGGCCGGGTACGGTTTTTATGTGGCCGAGCTATAAAAAGGTCCGCGAAGTCATCAATTTCGGTGGGCCGGTTACAGCGGTTAATTTGGCCGGGGAAGCCAGTTACCAGGCCCCGGAATATTTCCTTGGCTTCTTCCAAACCTTTGCCAGCATCGGATTTTATAGCCGCGCCCGCGGTCAGATCGAAATGTTTTCGGTCTATGTCTTGCAAACCATTTCGGCCGTTCTGTTTCCCTACATCGCGGAAAAAGTGCGGAACGGGCAAGAAGTGCGTAGCACCTTTATGTTCGTCATATCCTGTATGACCGGGTTGAGCTGGCCATTTTATATCGCCCTGGCGGTGATGGCGTTCCCGATTATGCGCATTTTATTCGGCCCGACCTGGGACGAGGCCATCCCCTTGGTGCAGATCATGGCGGCCGCCGCATTTGTTCAAATTCTATCGCCCATCCATAACAGCTATTTGATGGCGACCGGAAACGTGAAGACTTTTGCCAAGGTCGAGTTGTTTTTGCATACTCTAAATATCGTAATTATTTATCTGGCCGCCCAACATAGTTTAACGGCCGTGGCGCTATCGCGTATTCCGTTCACGCTGGTTTTGGTGATGATCTACCTACACATCCAAATCAAGCTCTTGGATGCGTCTTGGGGCGAATATATCAAAGCCGTTTTCCCAAGTGTGAAACTGGCGATTTTCAGCACTTTACCGACCGTCTTGTTGATGACGTTCTATCATGGCCCGGATGCCAATATCGTTGTTCAGTTCGTCGTCGGGAGCGCCTTTTTGGCACTATTCTGGTTGGTCGGCGTGTTTGTCATCAAACACCCGCTACATTTGGAATTGCTCAAGGTCTGGACCAGCGTCCGGCAAAAAATGGCGCGCTAAGATCGCTTGAGGACGGCGCGCAGGAAGTCTTTTGACAGGATATCAGCAACACTAAAACCGGCGTGTGGCGCACGGATATGGGTAAGATAGGCCGATAAACCCTTTGTCGAGGCAAAATAACGCCGGTCCAATCGCGCTTTGTCATAGGCTGTATCGACCGCCTGTTGCTGCTCCGGCGACATCAATGCCCTGAAGTCCGCGCGCTTTAATTTATCGAGCACCCGCACCGCATTATCGGCCAGACGGAACTGATCCGTGGCAATGCTGGCATTCGACTCATGAATGCGGATATGCGACAAAATGTCGGTCGTATAGATATAAGACCCGTGTAAAGCGACACGGCAGAAAAAGTCACGGTCCTCGGATGTGGCCAGACCGACCTGGAACAGACCGGCCCGCACGGCGGCATCCTTCACCAACACGGTGCCGCTCGGCGGGACAAAGTTCCCGGACAATAGCGGTGTGAACAACGATTGATCGATCCGCCGGAAGGCTCCCTGTTCCGTCACCGGCATTTTTATAAACGGCTTATCGTCAAACCAGGCCCCCGGCAAAAGGCCCTGAGCATTAAACGCTTTCTGATTACAGAAGAACGCCACAGCGTCGGGGAAGGCCTGGAACGCGCGCAGGGCTTCGGTCAGGAAATCGGGCAAATAGATATCGTCCGCATCCAAAAAGGCAATGTAATGCCCCGTTGCAATCGCCGCAGCGGCATTGCGGGCTGCTGAAACGCCAGCATTTTTTTGGTCAATAATAACCAGAGAGGGGATGTTGCCGGTAGCGCGGGTGTGACGGTCGGCCAGAGCTTGCAGGATAGCCAGGGTGTCATCCTTGGAGCCATCATTGACGACGATAATTTCCCGGGCCGGCGTTGTTTGCACCAGCACACTGTTGATTGCATCCTCGACGAAAGCGGCGGCATTATAAGCGGGAATGACAATCGAAACACCGGATGCATCGTTCATAATATGGCCCTTTTCAAATCGGTCGCCTCATCGCCGGTATTGTGTACCAACATCGCTTTCATAATACGAAAAAGCTTATAATTCATAAAAAAACGCGGGCATTCATACCCGCGTTTTTATGATCATCGGTTACCCGAGATAAAGCCGATTTAGATCGACTCTTTCAGTTCTTTAGCAGCACGGAAGGCGATCTTCTTGCTGGCTTTGATCTTGATTGCTTCGCCGGTAGCCGGGTTACGGCCCATGCGAGCAGCGCGCTTGCGAACTTGAAGAATGCCGAGGCCGACGATGCGGATACGGGTACCCTTTTTCAAGTTCTTTACAATCAGGCCGATGGTATCGGTCAAGATTGCTTCAGCTTGCTTCTTTGGAAGCTCATGGCTTACCGAGATTTCAGCAGCCAGTTGCTTTAAGGTCAACGTCGCTGGTGTCGCTGTTTTAGCAGCAGCAGCAGCTTTGGGGGCTTTAGCAGCTGGTTTAGCGGCTGTCTTTGCAGCTGGTTTGGCAGCAGCTTTGGTTGCTTTAGCCGGAGCAGCTTTCTTCGTCGCTTTGGCTGGTTTAGCAGCCGCTTTAGTTGTCTTAAGTGCCATGTGGAGAAGCTCCCTCTTTAGAAAGATCCGTCAGTACAGGACCATGCTTCGTGAGTAAAAACAAGAACCAAGTTTGGCAAAAGTCGCGAATGTATATGTTAATCAGCCCTCTTTATTCAAGCGACTTTACACAAATACGACGCAAATCACCATATTTTCTCGCTGTAAATAGACCTTGGGAGCAAAAAACAGACCATAAGATGCATATTGTATCAGACCACAGGGGCATCTTTGCCCTGTCTAGCAGGCGTTTTAGATAAAATTCAATCTAATCGTCATGATCCCATCGTAACCACGACAGATATTATAAAGGCTGCACCACCGACTCGGCACAGCCTTTATCGACCACTGGAAAGCTTCGCAAAGCCTAGAGTCTCTAATAAAAGCCTAGAGTCTCTATAACCGTCCCATCAACAGCAGGATCAGCAATACGACAACAACGACGGTTAAGATGCCGCTTGGTCCATATCCCCATCCCCGGCTATATGGCCACGTCGGCAAGGCACCGATCAAAATTAGGATCAGGATGACAAGAAGAATTGTGCTCATATCAGCCTCCTTATGCAGGGCCGTGCTGGATCAGTCGCATCAATTTGGCAATACCTACGGTCGTCTTGGCCCCTTGTCAGCACGCATCTTAAACGTTGCAGAAATATATTTAGTTCCGGGCCATCCGGTTAAAGGTCATCGTCCTTAAACCTATGGCGTAAGCGACGCAGCAAAAACCAGACCGCAAAAACGACGAGGGGAGCGGCCACACCAATGGCCACAATCGGGTCGAACTGCGGCCAAACCGTCTGCAGCGACTTTATTGAATAGCCAAGCAGCCCAACCAAATAATAGCTTATGGCCACGACAGAAAGTCCCTCGACTGTTTGTTGCAGGCGCAACTGTAATCGAGTGCGTCGGTTCATGGATGCCAATAAATCACGGCTCTGCCGCTCCATGACGGTATCGATCCGGGTGCGTAACAAAGCCGTCGCTTGCCCGGCCCGCACCGACAAATCATCGAGCCGCCGCGAAAAAGACTCACACGTGCGCACGGCCGGGGTCAAACGCCGCTCGGTAAAATCGAGCAATGTCTGGTAGCCGGAAATACGCCCAACATTTAAACTTCTTAACCGGTCGGAGACCAGCTCGGCATAGGCTTTGGTAGCGCTCATGCGATAGCGGGTCTCGGCAATGATCCGAGCCAACTCGGCAGACAGAATCGATAGATCTTTCAAAAGCTGATTGTCGTCGGTTTGATCCTCGGCCATATGGCGACTGAGCATCGCCAATTGCCGTTCGAGGTCCGATACGGTCGGCGTTAAGCGTTGGGCCACGGGCAAGCCCAGCAACGCCACTTTGCGATAATTGCCAAGCTCCTGTAAACGCTGCACCAAACGCGCGAGATCGCCTTTCGAGAGTCCAAGATCTTGGATCAACATGCGGCCAAACCCGTCCTCATGAAGACGGAAATCGGCCCATATCCGGGCCGCTCCATCGTGAACGGAACAACTGACCAAATCCTGAAGGCGAAAATAGTCGGCCAATTGCCGATCGGAGGGCGGGGTCGCGCCTTGGTTTAAAATAGCGATCTGTGTGCCGCGCAATATACGGCCGGGAAACGACCCCAACCATCCGACCGGGACCTGGTCTAAAAGCGATGCGGTAAAGGGGATATCGAACGCGCCCGAGCGAATAAAACTATAGGTGCTGAACTCGGTATGCTGTTCCCATACGAAATCAAGATCGGGCGTTTGGGCTACAAAATACCGCCCGTCATTTGGTGTCGCCGCCCCCAGCGCAACGCACAATGCTTCGGCATGTTGACGATCACGCGCACCATTGCCTGGATCGACCAACAGCACCAATTGAATAATCTGCGCAGGCGCCGTGAAACTCGGGAACACACGCACATGCATTTCTTCTGTTAAAGCATGGCGTAAAGGATGACTTAACGCAGTCAAAACTGAGGACAGCGACGCGACACCCTGGTTTGGCGCGGCATGGTCCGGAGAACGCGAGACAGTCATGGTATTGTGCCCACCCTACGTATTTTGACCGCAGCATGCGCAGCTTTTGGGGAGCATTTCAAGGAGGATTATGCAGGCTTTCCCGTCGGCCAAGGGCGTCGGAAAACGCCCTTGCGCACAGGATAACCATTTATCTAGAAGACGACGCAACAGTCTTGTTTAGAATAAATTTAATCGTCCCAAACCGGCAATAAAGCCAACTGTTCCGCAGTCAAAGAACTGACCATATTTTTCGCTTTGGTGCCATCGAGCGATAGAACCCCGGCTTCGACCACCACATCACGGCCCCGATGTGGTTTTTGCTTCAGCTCAATAACAAACGCCACCACTTCATTTTTGTCGTTGATCAGCACCTTTTCAATTTCAGCGATCTTTTTACCGGTTTGATTGACCACTTTCATATCTTCCAGCTTGCTGACCGTGCGCCCCAGATAAGCGATGCTCTTATTATCATCATCGGCTTTCCGCAGGGTCGATAATAACGGCAATTCAGCCCATACGGACGACGACAGCAACAGGCTAAAGGCTACCAACCCGGAACCAAGTTTATGAGACAGCGACATGAGACACCTCCTTTTGAAGACTGTCTCATTCAACACCACAGAGTGGCTGTCGGTTCCCCATAGGGATATACGTTCACAAAGCCCGAACGTTCCCGCCCCACTACCCGCACCCGATATGATCCCATTCAGATGGAGTTAGCCGCCTGACCGCGACAGCGCCCAGTTGAAATTCCTGAGTATTGGCAAAGGGATATCTTGTGAAATCTGGCTGGGGCGGGAGGATTCGAACCTCCGCATGGTGGAATCAAAATCCACTGCCTTACCGCTTGGCTACGCCCCAATTATTCCTGCCCCGCTTATCCACTGTCCGCAGACTGTTGTCCAGGGGGCCGTTCTGGCGACGCACCATATAGCCCTTCGCCGTCCTATGCAACGGTCAAGACACAGGATTTTTGCGGAATTTTATCGTTCTCTGTCGAATGCTTGCCCTAACGCGACAAATCGACCATAAAGAGGCTGTTTTTGATCTCTTTTTAAGGGTTTGCCCCTTACAACAGGGTATTGCCCGAAACGGGCTTTTGAACGATCTAAAGGACAATTCATGACTATTGTCGTCACTGGTGTTGCAGGTTTT
>JBBCIP010000027.1:0-11304 GCA_037189785.1 Alphaproteobacteria bacterium | reverse complement strand
CGGATCAAGTCCGGCAATGACATCATTTGGGACATGACAGTTTAGATCGTCACCACCGGGCGTGACCCGGTGGTCTATGGCGCGAGCGGCACAGCGAGACGGAATTCGGGTTATCGGGTCAATCCCGGCAATGACATCATCTGGGACATGACAGTTTAGATCGTCACCACCGGGCGTGACCCGGTGGTCTACGGCGCGAGCGGCACAGCGAGACGGAATTTGGATTGCCGGGTCAAGCCCGGCAATAACGGGAAGTATTTTTGAGAATAAGGAAGATCGCTTCGGCAACGATTGCCGCTTGATATCCATTATTATGGCAAAAGCCCGCATCGGTTCAGAGCGATGCGGGCCTTTGTTGTTTCAAATGCCGTAATTATGCGGGATTATATCACTTCATTCAACGTCAAGCTGGTCGGTGTGGCTATCCGTGGTTTGGCCGGGGCTGCCGTTTTGTTGTAGCCTTGGGCCGGTTGATTGCGCTTCGCGACTTCATCGCCGACCGCTTTCAGCATGCCTTCCGTCAAGGTACGAGCGCGTTCGACGATTTGCTTATGATCATCGAGGATTTGATGGAATGCAGCTGTTTCGCGCTTTAATTCGCGGAGTTGATCGGCTGTACCAAAGGCACGGGCACCGCCGTTTTTGCGCATCACATCCATCTCGCGGGCATAGGCAGACGCCAGACGGCTTTTTTCTTCGATCAGATGTTTGGCGTCGCTGGCCCGTTTTCTGTTGTTGAGAACGGCGTTCTCGGCAACGATCACTTCGACCAAACGCTTTGTCAGCCCCATCAAAGCAACCAACGGATTGCGGGCGTCCTCAATAAAATGATGGATGGGCTCTTGCCCGATTTGGGCTTGGCCTGTTTGCGAAAAAGATGCGGTGGTCATCGTTACACCTCTTGTAGTTGTAATAAATATCGTTCGACAGCATCGGCTACGCCGATACCACCGCGTTTGGTGATTTCTTTGGCGTATTCGTCGTTCATCAAGCTTTGAAACATTTTCTCGCTGTGCCCGCCGCCGAACATGGAATCCGGCTCGATGCCTTCATTCATGTGTTGCAGCATTTGCGATAGAAACATTTGCTCAAAGCTTAGGGCTGTGTCTTTGATCTGTTGTTCGTTCTTAAGCCGGGCGGCAGTTTGTGCCGCCGTTTCGACTTCGGCCATTTTGCTGGTCCGTGCGGCCTCGAAACCGGCACCGACCAGATTTGACAGGATGTCCATCAAATCACCTCGATATCGGCTTGCAAGGCTCCTGCGGCTTTCAACGCTTGCAGGATCGAGATCATATCGCGCGGGCCGACCCCCAAAGCATTCAAGCCATCGACGAGCTGTTGCAAATTGACACCAGAGCGCATGATCATCAGCTTTTTGTCGCTGCCATCGTCCACTTCTAATTGGGTGCGCGGGACGACCACGGTTTCACCGCCTTCGGAGAAGGCGTTCGGTTGTGACACTTGTGGTGTCTCGGTCACGCTGATGGTCAAGTTCCCTTGCGAGATCGCCACTTCGCTGACCCGTACGTCGGAGCCGATCACAATCACGCCGGACCGGTCATCGATCACGATACGCGCCCGTTGATCAGGTTGCACAGTCAGTTGTTCGATCTGGGTCAACAACGACACCATGTCATAGGCATAGTTGCTGGGGCGTTGCAGTTCGACCGTGCCGGGATCAAGCGGGGCCGCGGCGGCCGTGCCTAAATGATTGTTGATGACGGTCGCGATGCGGCCGGCGGTTGTGAAGTCGGGGCTTTTCAACTGCAGGCGAACGCTGCTCAGTGCATTCATGTTGAAGCCGATTTCGCGTTCGATGATCGCCCCGTTGGGGATCCGTCCGGATGTCGGCACACCTTGTGTGATGGATGCGGCGTCGCCCTTGGCGGCAAAACCGGCGATTTGCACCGGGCCTTGTCCGATGGCGTAGACTTCCCCGTCGGCGCCCATCAACGGGGTCACCAACAAAGTGCCGCCTTTTAAATTCTTGGCATCGCCCAACGAACTGACGGTGATGTCGACGCGGGAGCCGTGACGGCTAAACCCCGGCAAATTGGCGGTCACCATCACGGCGGCGACGTTTTGAGTTTTCATGTCGGTGTTGCGGGTGTTGACACCCAGCCGCTCAAGCATGGCCTCCAAGCTTTGCCGTGTGAATGGGGAATTCCGTATGGTGTCGCCGGTGCCGTCCAAACCGACCACCAGGCCGTAGCCGACCAATACGTTATCGCGGACCCCTTCAAACGAGACGATATCCTTAATCCGGGATTTCGCCGCGGTGTCTTGGCTTGGCCAGGACAAGGTGACCACAGCGGCCGCAAGCAAACCGGCTTTGATCGCAGCTTTAAAACCGCACTGAGCCTTTTGCAGCGTTTTTGCCGCAAATTGGCGAGGCATGATCTGGGAGATGAATGGCATTATGCGCAACCTAACCTTCCACACAGAAAAATTCATATCCCGCGTTGCGAGATCCGTGCCAAAACTCTAGCCATTGATATAATTGGAAAAAATAAGATTTAGGGCTAAAAAGCGGTGATTTTTACAGGGTAAGCTTTGCCGCAGGGCGGTAAGTTTTGCCCAGCCTTTTAAGATGATGTTAACCACAGCTTGCCACAGTAACCTCATTACAGCGTGGTCTCGGCTGACCGAGTACCATCGTTTTAGTTGGTAGTTCTCATGGGGTTTGCTGTGAAAATCAGTGGAAGCGGCCCAATCGGCTCGTCATCCGGGGTTAACCGGAAGCGGGAGAGCCGTGCCAGCGGGTCGAGCTTCCGGTCTGAACTTGAAAGCCATAGCGCCGGTGGCGCCTCTTCCTTGGCCGGGATGGCCCCAATCGCGACCGTCGGCGGACTATTATCTTTACAGGAAGCGCCGGATGCGACCATGGGCCGGTCCAAAGGATTGGCCCGAGCTGAAGATATGCTGAAAGATTTGGAGACCCTGCAACGGGGGTTGGTTCTGGGGACGATTTCGGTCCAGGATCTACGCTCCATATCGGCTAAGGTGCGCGGCCAACGCCAATCCACTCAAGACTCTCGTTTGGATGAGATTCTGGCCGAGATCGAGCTCCGCGCCGAAATCGAATTGGCCAAGCTCGGATTTTAAGCCCCAAATTCCGCCACTTTAGCCGTACCGACAAAGCGTCTTGCCGGAGCGCAGCTTATTATTTATATAACCCCACAACCTTGGGCGGGCAGGGTGACGGAAAAAGTCGGTGACTCGTCCATTTTATCGTGACGACGCGTCCATAGATAATAAAGGTATTCAATATGGCGGTTGAATTGCCATCGGGGTATAAGCCGAGTGATAGCGAGCCCTTCATGAACTCGCAGCAACTTGAGTACTTCCGACGTAAGTTGTTGGATTGGAAAGAGGAAATCCTTCGCGAATCTAAGGAAACCTTGCAGCATTTGCAAGAAGACAGCCTCAAAGAACCGGATGTGGCCGATCGCGCCTCGACCGAGACCGATTGGTCTTTGGAATTGCGGACCAGAGATCGTCAACGCAAGGTGATTTCAAAGATCGACGCTGCGTTGGAACGGATCCGAACCGGTGAATATGGCTACTGCGAAGTGACCGGCGAACCGATCAGCCTTGACCGTTTGGAAGCCCGGCCGATCGCAACCATGACGCTCGAAGCTCAAGAAGCCCACGAACGGCAGGAAAAGGTCCACCGCGACGACTGACATCGTCGCGCCATCAAGTGCGTGGGACGACTGACATCGTTGCGCCATAGCGTGTTTTCAAACCTGTCACCATCGGGCTCGATCCGGTGGTCCATGGTGCCATCCGCACAACGTAACCGATGATGGATTGCCGGGTCGAGCCCGGCAATGACGGTGGCATGGTGTTGCTTATTTCAGATCGAAACTCATGACATAAAAAAAGCCATCCCGTTCTAGGATGGCTTTTTTTGTCGCTTCGAGGATGTAACTCAAGTAATGGCAAACGATAGGCAAACAGAGTGGTGGTATAGCGATCCGAGTGGTCGCGGAGTATGTCTCAAACACGGATCGTAGATTTTAGATAATTGTCCTAGAACGGCATCAGGATTTCATAAAGCTGCTGACCATATCCAGGCTGTTGCAGATCGGTGATTTGACCTTTGCCGCCGTAGGACACCCGGGCTTCGGCAATTTGGGTGTGTTTTACGGTGTTGACGCCGCTGATGTCTTCGGGGCGGACCACACCGGCGATGGTCAGATCACGCATTTCGTAATTGACGCGGACTTGTTGGCGGCCCTGGATCACCAAATTGCCGTTCGGGAGCACCTGGGTGACGACGGCGGCGATCGTCAAAGAAATAGCTTCACTGCGATTGACCGATCCGCTGCCTTTGTTGGCGGTGTTGCTGCCGGCATTCACAAGATCACCGGCTTTATCCAGACCGAATGGGAATGACGGAATGGAGGCACTGTTGTTGTTGGTGCGGCTACGGGTGGTGGTGTTGTCGACCTTGGCGCGATCGTTGATATCGATATTGACGGTCAAGATATCGCCGATCTTTGAGGCACGGGCATCTTTGAAGAATTGACGGGATCCGGCACGCCACAGCGAATTCCGTTGTGCAGCGGCTGCATGCGTTTCCATCGATGCGTCGGGCATCGATTGAAAGGCATTGTGTGATGCCGGTGGCGCCATGACATTGCCGGCGATCGGGTTCATATCAGGGGCTTTACCGATATCACCGATGCGGCTTGCGGCACCACAGGCGGATAAAGTCACAGCGACCAAAGCTAGGGCAGACATTTGACGTAACATGGAATGAACTCCGGAAGCTGAATTATTGAGCCAAGCCAGCGATGCGGCTCGACGATACGATCATCACTTCGCGTTCCGATGTGACGATCCCTGAAATCGATGTGTTGCTGGAAACATTGCTGAGGCGGATATGATCGCCTTTGGCGCCGTTTTCTTGCGCGCGACCGACAGCAGTCAAGGTCATGTTTTGTGTCTTCACGACCATTGTCACCAAGCTGCCACGTTTGACCAAGATCGGCCGTTGAATATCGGCGAAGCGCACGGGGTTATTCGACATCAGCGGGCGACGCACAGCCATGCCGACCAAATCGCGGGAATTCACAACCATGGTTTGGGTTACTTGACGACGCGGCATGTCGACCCATGTCAAATCGCGTTCACCAATGACATCGCCGGAGACGAGGGAGTTGGCCAGAACCGGAACGGACATGGTCGGCTCGGATGCTTTGGCGCCAACAGCGACGGCGAGACCGGCCAGCATATAAAGAAAAACAAACGGACGCATAGCTTTAATCCTTTCCAAGGTCAGTTATCAGCGCAGTTGCGAAGTCACGCCCATCATTTCATCGGCGGTACTGATAACTTTGGAATTCATTTCATAAGCCCGTTGTGCTGTGATCAGGGATGTGATCTCAGCCACGGCGTTGACGTTTGACGTTTCCAGAAACCCTTGCATGATCGTGCCGTATCCAGGGGTGCCCGGAGATCCGGCGGTCGGGATGCCGGATGACGGTGTTTCAGCAAACAGGTTGTCCCCCAACGCTTCAAGACCGGCGGCGTTCGGGAAGGTGGTGATTTCCAAACGCCCGACATTTTGCGGTTCGACTTCGCCAGCCAATTTCACCAGAACTTCGCCTTGTGGATTGATGGTGACGTCGATCGCTTCGGCTGGAACAGTGATGCCCGGCATGACCTGATGGCCGTCGGGTGTGACGATCTGGCCGGTCGGGCTTAGTTGGAATGATCCGGCGCGGGTATAGGTATCGGTTCCATCCGGCATCAACACACGGAAATAACCTTCGCCGTTGATGGCGACGTCATAGGTGTTGCCGGAATTGACCAAGTTGCCTTGTTCCGTGATGCGGTAAATGGACGCAGGCTTCACACCGACACCGACTTGGATGCCGGATGGCGTCACCGTGCCGGTATCCGACGAGGCGGCACCGATGCGTTCGATATTTTGATACAACAGATCCTGGAACTCGACACGTTGGCGTTTAAAGCCCGTGGTGTTCATGTTGGCGATGTTGTTGGAGATAACTTCGACGTTCATCTGCTGCGCGAGCATCCCGGTCGAGGCGATATTGAGAGCTTTCATGGTCTCAGTCCTTTGTCACACAGGTTAGCCCACACGGGCCAGTCGATTGATGGATTTCAGTTGCAGCTCTTGCTGATCTTCAAGAATGCGGGCAACCGATTGATACTGACGCGACACATTCATCAAGTTGGTCATTTCGACGATCGGCTGGACGTTGGAGTCCTCGATCATGCCGCTGGTGACTTTGTAACTGACGGACGGAGTGCCTGGCGTTGGCGATGAATAAAGACTGTCACCGACTTTTTGCAGCTGCCCGAGTGCGCCAAATTCTACAACCGCGATCCGGCCGATCACGCCGCGGGCTTGGGTCGATACGGTGCCGTCTTCGGATATGGTGATGTCTTGATCGTCGATGGCGAAGGTGATCGGGCTGCCATTGGTGTCAAGGACAGTCAAACCATTGGAGGTCGTCAATTCGCCGGTATCCGACAATTTGAAATGTCCGTTTCGGGTGTAGCGCATGGCGCCGTTGGCATCCTGAACTTGGAAAAAGTTCTGGCCGTCCAACGCCAGGTCCAACGGATTGTCGGTTTGGCGGAAATTGCCTTCGGTGAAATCGCGAATGAGCGATTTGTCCTGCACATAAGATACGTTCTTGGCGACCGGTGTATCGGTGCCGTCCATCCGCATCATATATTCCTGGAATAACAGACCTTCTTTCTTGAAGCCGGTCGTGTTCATGTTCGCCATGTTATTGGCGATGATTTCCAGGTTTCGCCGCATGCCAATTTGGTGCGACAAGCCTACGTAAAGTGATACATCCATCCTCGGTTCCTTTTCGACTGGGGCGCTTTCTGGCCCGCCGAATGATCCGTTGACTGTTCTGCAGGAACCGTGCCAGAGATCTATTTCCTTATATATCAATGAGTTGTGAATTCTCACCGGCGCGGGGAGGCAGAGTTTGCCGAGTGGAATTGGTAGACCCTGAGATGTTTCATAAAATACCCGGCAAATTTTTCCGGGTTTCAACGAGTTGTTAACGATCCTCGCTTACCTTTTCCTAACGTTTTGGCGGCTTCCGAGTGTGTGGCCCAGAGTACGGCCCAAAGCATGGCAATTAAAATGAGCAGCGATGTAAGCGATTTAGCGGCGGATCCCAGCGATCACGACCTGGCCAAGGGCCTCAAGAAAAAGAGGTTCAGCGGCAAACAATTGATCCTGTTCGTGGTGTTGCCGGTTGTTTTGATCGCGGGCGGCGCGGCGGCGTTTTTCATGTTGTCGGGCAGTGAGCCCAAGGAAACCACTGCAGACGGCACAGAAAATGCGGCAGATGCCACAAGCAATGAGCCATCGGTCACGTTGTTTTATGATTTGCCGGAAATGCTGGTCAATTTGAACACCGGCGGGCGCAAAGCCAGCTATCTGAAAATCAAGATTGCGCTTGAGGTTGATAAACAAAGCACCATCGCCGAGCTTGATGCCAAGCTGCCGCGGGTTATTGATAACTTCCAAGTTTATTTGCGCGAGTTGCGGTTGGAAGACTTGAACGGGTCCGCAGGCATGTTCCGGCTGAAAGAAGAATTGTTGAGCCGCGTTAACACCTCCCTTTATCCGACCCAGGTTAAAGACGTTCTGTTCAAAGAAATGTTGGTTCAGTAAGGACACGAGTAAATGGCTGAGCCAGGTAATGTCGAGACCATGACCGACGACGAGAAGGTGGCTGCCGAATGGGCGGCCATGGCCGGCGCTGAGACAGCGGACGGTGAGGGCGAGACTGATGAAGCCAAGATGGCGGCTGAATGGGATGCAATGTCCAGCGATGCCGCCAGCAATTACTTGGCGAGCCAGGCCGACCGCGTGCTCGATCAAGACGAAATCGATAGTCTTTTAGGATTTGACGGCGACGACACGGACGATGGCAATCGATCCGGCGTTCAGGCGTTGATCAACAGCGGGCTGGTGGCGTATGAACGCTTACCGATGCTGGACATCATTTTTGACCGCTTCGTGCGGATGATGTCGACCTCGCTCAGAAATTTTACCTCCGACAATATTGAAGTGTCGATCGACAACACCTCGTCGATCCGCTTTGGCGACTATTTGAATTCGATCCCATTGCCGGCCATGTTGGCGGTGTTTCGGGCCGAAGAATGGGACAATTATGGTCTTTTGACCATCGATTCAAACCTGATTTACTCGATCGTCGATGCTTTGCTTGGTGGTCGTCGCGGCACTGCGGCCATGCGGATCGAAGGGCGCCCCTATACGACGATTGAACAAACTCTGATCGAGCGGATGATTTCCGTCGTTTTGAAAGACTTGTGCGCCGCTTTTGAACCATTGAGCCCGGTCACGTTTACACTCGACCGGCTTGAAACAAACCCGCGCTTTGCATCGATCGCGCAATCGTCCAACGCAGCCATTTTGGTGAAAATGCGGGCCGATATGGAAGATCGCGGCGGTAAATTCGAAATGATCTTGCCCTACGCCACGATCGAACCGGTGCGCGAGCTGTTGTTGCAGCGGTTCATGGGCGAAAAATTTGGGCGCGATACCATTTGGGAAAACCATTTGGCCAATGAACTTTGGTACACCGAAGTGCCGGTTGAAGCCGTTCTGGACGAGCAAATGATGACGCTTGGCGAAATCATGAGCCTTGAAGTCGGCCAGACCTTGATGCTCAACACCGGCCCCGATGGTGATATCGATATCCGCGCTTCCGGCGTCTCGATGATGACCGGAAAAATGGGGCGGATGGGACAACATGTTGCGATCAAGATCGATTCCCTCAAAGTGAGAGGTAAAAAGAAGTGATGACTCCCGAATTAATCAGCTTTGTTGTTGACGGTGTTGTTGCTGTTTTATTGGCGGTGACGATCGGTTATGCCATTGTTCTCAATCGTCGCCTGAAAGCCATGAAAGATGAGCAGGCGGTGATGGGGCGGTTGATTTCAAGCCTCAATCAAGCCACCGCCAAAGCCCAGGAAGGCATTTATGAACTGCGCAGTGTTGCGCAAACAACGGAAGAAGGACTGAAGCGCGAAATCAACCGCGCACGGGCCCTGACCGATGAGCTGCAACTGATTACTGAAGCCGGAAACAATCTGGCCAAGAAGATCGAAAAAGGCTTGGTCGGTCGCAATCGTCCGGATGACAGCGCGCGGTCTGATGATGGCGTCCCAACCCCGAAGGCGCGGCGCAATCTGGATCAGTTATGGGCCGACAGTGATGCCGAACAGAATTTACCCGCGCAAAAAATCATTGCCCAGAAATTGGCGAATAGCAAACTGGCCAGTAGCAAATCGGCACCCAAGAGATCAACTGTAGAAGACCATGGCAGATCGACCGATCAGGCGTCCGCCGAACCGATCTACAATCGTTTTACCAGTCCGGCAAAATGGACATTGCAACAAAAGGTGGCTCATGGCGATCTGGAAACCGCGCTCCGCGCTGTCCGCTAATTACGGCGCTGATCAAAGCGCTGATCAAAGCGGTCAACTAAGACGGAGCCGCTTTCGTCTGCTTCCTGTCATGATGGTCGGGGCAGCGGCTTTGTTTGTGGTGAAGATCAATGCCATTGCTGCTGCGGCAGATGCCGTGCTCGGTGGTAAAGGGCAAACAACAGCCAGTAGCTCGCCCGCTGCCTTGTCGGCGATTGCGCCCAGTTCGGGCGATGCGAAAACGGCGGCGACCCCCGCTGAGGAAAAAGCAGCTGATCAGAAAAAGCCCGACGCCGACCCGGCAGCGGAACCAGAAGCGGATCCCAATGCAGATCCAAATGCTCCGGCTGGAGCAGAATTTCTGAGCAAATCTGAAATCGATCTGTTGCAAGATCTTGCCAACCGCCGTGGCCAGTTGGAATCCAAAGCCCAAGATATTGAAACACGCGAACGTTTGCTGATGGCGACAGAAAAGCGGATCGATAAGAAAATCGAACGCCTGAAGGCGTTGGAAACCCAGATCAAGGATTTGGTGCGCGTGCATGAAGAACGGGAAGAAAAACAGATTGCCAGCCTGGTTCGGGTTTATGAGAGCATGAAACCCAAGGATGCGGCGCGGATCTTTGAAAAGTTGGATATGCCAATTTTGCTGGATGTCATTCAGCGTATGAAAGATAAGAAAGTCGCTTTGGTGATGTCGGAAATGAACCCTGAGAAAGCCAAATCCGTAACTGTTGAATTGGCGACACGCAAAGACATCCCGGTCGATCAACCCACAGCCGGGAATTAGGGCCAGGAATTAAGGTCGGGAATTAAGGGGCCCGCTATTTGATTTATTGGACCAAAGCCAGGCCGTCCGTTGCTGCGGGGCCTGGCTTTTTGCCATACTTAACCGGGCCTTAACTTCCGCTCCGTATTCTGGACCATGGTCATCCGTTGCCTGTGTAGATCCTTGATTTCTAAAGATGGGGTGCTGACGGTGTGAAACGGGTGATCCCAGATTGACGACTGGTCTGCCATATGGGGAACACGGTGCAGGTGGAGACGGGACAATGAGGGCAACGCCGCGGCAAACACGGCTTGAAACGCGCCTAGAAACGCGGATGGAAGCGCTGGCCGCGCAAACCGGCGGGCACGTCGCCGTGGCCGATATTGCCGGGGTTGTGACCAGTGTTATGCAGTCTTTGCAGGCGGCCGATAGTACGGCTCTCGTTCATACGACTGTTGACCTCGCAAATGCTGACTTGGGGCCTGGTATCAGCTTGGGGCACGGTATCAGCGAGGAGCTGCGTGGTCTGATCCGCTTTGTCGAAGCGGCAAAAGCGGAGATTTTTGGCTTGAAGCCGCAGACCTTGAGCAAGCGGGATATCCCGGATGCGTCCGATGAATTATCGGCCATTGTCGCCGCGACCGAAGAAGCCGCCGGGCGGATGATGGATGTCGCCGACGAAATACAGGCTTTAGCCACGGACGGCAGTGGGGCCGGGGCGGCGTTGGCGGATCGCTTTGGCGAGATTGCGACAAAAATTTACGAAGCGTCGAGCTTCCAAGACATTACCGGCCAGCGGGTCACCAAAGTGATGCGCGTGCTCAATCACTTGGAAGAAAAGCTTGCTGCGTTGGCGATCGCGGTGGGTGATGAGCATGTGGAAGGCCATCAAACTGTTGAGTATGTTGATGGCGAGATTGTCAATGACGCCGCGCTGCTGCATGGCCCCCAATTACCGGAAGCCGCCAATAACCAGGATGACATCGACGCGTTGTTAGCCAGTTTTGATTGATCGTGTTTCAGTATGTTTGAGCCAGTTCAAAAAGACAGTGCCCACGAACCCAGTGCCCACGAAC
>JBBCIP010000026.1:0-10022 GCA_037189785.1 Alphaproteobacteria bacterium | reverse complement strand
TGTAGGCGGCAGCCGGTTTAGCGGCGGCCGGTTGGGCTTTGGTGTCTTCGGTTTTCTTGGCGCGGTGGGTCTCGCGGTTTTCCAACAACACACCGCTGCCGAAAGTACGTGCGAGGGCGGTCATTTGATCCTCGGTCAGCTCCGGCAATTGGGCGACTTTGACCGGGTCGGCCGGCATCGGGATGAACGCTTGGGTCTTGCCTTTGATCTCGGCGGCATGTTCGAGGCTTGGTTCAACAGCGGCAATTTTTGCGGCTTCGGCGGTTTCGGCAGCCAGAGCGGCAGTTTTTGCCGGGTCGGCGGCAAGGTCGGTGGTCGTGGCGGCCACAGCGGTTTTGGATTTATCGCCGGTGAACAGGGTGGTCACATGCTGCCCGGCGTCCTTGCCGGTCTCTGATTCAAGGATGGTGTCGGCGGCGGCTAAACCCATGCCGATCGGCCCACCGAACACGGCGCCACCGATGATCCGCGCCTCGGGCCGGATCTTATCGCCTGTAATTGCACGATAAATCGTCCCGACCACAGGAATGTGGTGCAGTGGATTGATGGCATCGATCAAGTCGCCAAACGAAAAGCCTTTCTTAGCGGCGGGCTTTTTGGCGTTGACGGTGACCGTTTCTACGGCTGGCGTCTGGCTTGTGGCGGCGATCGCGTTGGACATGGGCATTCTCCTTGTTCAGGAGGTCCTACGCAAAGCCCATGCCAGATTGCTTCATCAAAATATCAATGAGTTAGCTCTAAAGGATGCGGCAAAAACTGCCGCCTACAGATAATGGCCGCTGCGCTTCTTTTTGGTCAGCAGATAATATTCATTATGGCTGTTGGACGGGAAGGCGTGCGGCACGCGGTCTGTGACCGTGATCCCGCAGGCTTCAAGACCGGCGACTTTTTCGGGGTTGTTGGTCATCAGCCGGACGGTGGTGTGGCCAAGCCGTTTCAGCATTTCTGCGGCCGGCAGGAACACCCGCTCGTCGGCGTCGAACCCGAGCCGCTCATTGGCGTCGACGGTATCGAAGCCTTGGTCCTGCAGGCTATAGGCCTTGAGTTTGTTAATCAGGCCGATGCCGCGGCCTTCCTGAGCCAGATACAGCAAAATTCCGGCCCCGACACGACTGATTTCGGCAATGGCGCCGCGCAATTGGTCGCCGCAATCGCATTTCAATGACCCCAACAGATCGCCGGTAAAGCATTCGGAATGGAGCCGGATCAAAACCGGTTGATCGGGCGACGGGTCGCCGATGACGATGGCCAGATGTTCGATCCCGCCGTCTTGAGGCCGAAAAGCGATGATCCGGGTATTGTCGGCGCCGCCCAGCGGCACCCGGGCGGCGGCCACTTGCTGAAGCCCAAGCGCAATGGTGGTGTCATAGGCCATGATATCGTCCGCCGCCACGGTCAGCAGCCCGGATGCGGCATTGGTCGGTAGTTTTAAGACAGCCGTCACCAACCCGGCCGGTAACAGGCGCGCGATTTTAAGCAGGCGAATGGCGGCGTGGTGGGACGGCTCCTGAGCAAAGGCGGCCTTGCGGAACGGTCCTTTCATGGGATCGTTCAGATCTTTGGAGGCGTCGGCGATGCTGCGCAAAACATCTGCGGAAAAATGACTGGCGATGGTCAAAAGTTCAATGTCATGGCCGCTTGGGTTGATATGGAGCACGGCGGCGCGATGGGCGGTCAGCGCGAGCGCCGGGACGGTCTGCGACCGTCGCGCCAGATCATCGAGCATATGCGGTGTCGCCACCTCGGCCGCACCGATCAGGACCAGGCCATCGTTACGCGTGACGGCAACCAGACGCCCGGCCCGGAGTTCCCCGGCGGCGCGCTCGACCGCAATCCGTTCCAGATCACCAAGCTGTTGGGGCTGTGAGGATTTTGGGTTGGGGGGCGATGGATTTTCTGGGCGCGTCATCGGAAATTTTAGTCCAAACTTGAAGTCAAACACGTATATAGTACTCGTGTTCAACAGGGGATAAAAAATGACTGCCGTCAAGCACATCCTTCTGGTCGACGATGACAACGACCTCCGTACCGCTCTGGCCGAGCAATTGCGTCTTTATCCAGAATTCATCGCCAGTGAGCGGGATACGGGCGGCGGCGGATTGGCCGCCGTCAAAGACGAAACCTTCGATATGATTATCTTGGATGTGGGCTTGCCCGATCATGATGGTCGCGAAGTGTGCCGCTTAATGCGTCAGGCCGGGATCAAAACGCCGATCATTATGCTGACGGCATCGGCCACCGATGCTGATACCATTCTTGGTCTCGATGCCGGGGCCAATGATTATGTGGCCAAGCCGTTTCGGTTCGGCGTGTTGTTGGCACGGATCCGTGCCCATCTCCGTCAACATGAACTGAGCGAAGACGCGACCTTCCTAATCGGCCCCTATAATTTCAAACCCAGCGCCAAGATGCTGATGGACCCTGAAACCAACAAAAAGATCCGGCTGACTGAAAAAGAAACAGCTATTCTCAAGTTCTTGAAACGCGCCGAGGGTAAATCGGTGCCGCGCGATGTGCTGCTTGATGAAGTCTGGGGCTATAACGCCGGGGTCACCACCCATACCCTTGAAACCCATATTTATCGGCTGAGACAAAAAATCGAAAAGAACCCGAGCGAGGCCCGTATTCTTTTGACCGACATGGGCGGTTATCGGTTGAGCGCCTGATATCACACGTAACGCTATTACCTTGGGTTACTACCCTGGGTTCTTACCTGGGTTCTTCCTGGGTCATTGCCGGGCTCGACCCGGCAATCCATCTTCGGGCGCCAGTGTACGGGCGGCACCATGGACCACCGGGTCAAGCCCGGTGGTGACGATTGAGAGTGCAGCCGACACCTTTCTGAGCCCTCTACCCTTAGCTTCACCGGGTTAATGGGTAAGATCTAAAGGGCAAGATCGACAATCACGGGGACATGATCCGACGGTTTGTCCCACGCGCGGGCGTCTTTTAAAACGCGCATGGATTTGGGTGCGGTGTCGAGCGGTTGGGTCAGCCATACGTGATCGAGCCTGCGGCCCTTGTCGGCAGCCTGCCAATCGCGGGCGCGGTAGCTCCACCAGCTATAAAGCTTTTCGTTGTCCGGCACGAACCGGCGCATGACGTCGATCCATTGACCGGCGGCGATCAGCTTGATCATGCGGTCGGTCTCAATCGGCGTATGGCTGACAATTTTCAGCAACGCCTTGTGTGACCACACATCATGTTCATAAGGCGCGACATTGAGATCGCCGACCAGGATCATGGCGGCTTTGCGATCCAGTTTCTTGGACCATTTGGTCATGTCGTCCAGAAACCCGAGCTTATGGGCGAATTTGTCGTTCAACAGCGGATCGGGGATATCGCCGCCAGCCGGAACGTAAACATTGTGCAGCACAACCGGTGTCGCGCCGATCCGCACCGCTTGATGCCGGGCATCAGGCTTTCCACCCCAATCGAGCCGCGGATCGTCCACGAGCGGCACCCGCGAGGCGATGGCGACGCCATGATAGCCACGCTGCCCGGCGATCGAGAGATGGTCATAGCCACGATCCACAAACCATTGTCGGGGGAACAGCTCATCGGCCACCTTGGTTTCCTGCAAACACAGGATATCCGGTTTTTCGATGGCGATCAGACGCTCCAAATGCGGAAGCCGCGAGCGGACCGAATTGACATTCCAGGTTACAAGACGAAGTGTGCGCGCCATGGATCTACTTACAGGCTTGATCTTTGTGATGATTTCAATGATTTTTATGCGGCGACAACAGTCCACGCAATAAAAAAGCGCCTGGCCAGGGGCTGACTGACCAGGCGCCGTTGTCGCATATGTCCGATATGCGGCCGGTGCAGGCAAAAGGGGACAAAACCTGCACCACTAGCGACCGACGGAATGGGACATCAGGGGGGAACTGCCCATCCGCTGTGTCAGCCGCTATCAAGCTATATGGGGTGGGTCGACGCTTTCTTCAAGAATGATGTCCCCGCCCCAATAGTGCCGCCGGTCACGTTGTTGTGAATGTCCCGTAATACATTGATATAAAAAAGGTATTAAGATGAGGCTTGCGGTCTTGGGTGGACCGAATTCGTTGTCTTGGCGACGCGAAATGTGGCCGTTTTGCCTCATTTGCCGGCTTGAGATTAAGGCCTCGGGGCGGCCCCACAATGATTAGGGCGGGAATTTTCCTGCCCTGTGAATGCATCTATTATTTGGGGAGCATTGTCGCGCTGCCGTTTTATCCGCGTGGGCCCTTTTTTATCAACGGCGTCGGGCGCGGATCTTTGAATGTAAACAGCTTGCTGTCGAGGGCGGTGTTGTAAACCGAATTGACCAGGGTCACGCGGGTTTCGAAACCTTGGGCGTCGGTCACTTCCCATGCTTTGAGCGCCAGCGGTTTATCCTCGAAAATCAAGGTTATGAAACCCTCGTCCTTGCGCTTGGGGTCGACCACTTTGACCTTGATTTCCCCGGCATTGACTGACGTCGTGACGTCAAGCTTCCCATCCAAATCAATGCTTTTGGCCACGAGCACGCCCAACGGCGTATCGCTGATCGGCCAGCGCGTGACTTGCTTGATGTCGTAATCGATAAAGGTCAGGGTTGAGCCGTCGGCCACTACCAACAGCGGCACATCGGGCTGATATTCGAAGCGGAGCTTGCCGGGGCGTTGCAACGACAGCGTACCTTCGCTGACCTGGCCGTCCGGGGCTTGCTGGATGAACGTGGCTTTAAGCGACTTGATATCGTTCAAATAGGCCTGAACCCGGGTTTTGGTATCCACCGGCGCCGGAACGGCGGCCTCAGCTGTTGCGACTCGGGGTGCTTGGCTGCTGTCTCCGAAAGCCATCACCATGACCGGGGCCAGGGCGAGAACTCCTAGGAACCCCCATATACGGGGAGTCTTGAACCACGTCCGTGGCATATATTGTGTCAGCGTCTTCATGTCGTTTCCGTACCCCCACCCCCGTAGGCTTCGGCCTACTGTTGATGACAAGGTACGTCAGGAATCGGACAAAAATGAGGCTGACAAAATCCAGTGAAAACCAGGACTTGGCCTCTGTCGATCGGAAACGACATGAAGAGGCCTTAATGATCGCCGATCAGCACTTCGCGTTTTCCGGCGTGATTGGCCGAGCTAACCACGCCCTCCCGCTCCATCCGTTCAATCAGGTTGGCGGCGCGGTTATAGCCGATCTGGAGCTGGCGTTGGATGTAGCTGGTCGATGCCTTGCGGTCGCGGGCGACGATGGCGACGGCGCGGTCGTATAAATCTTCACTGCCGCCGTCTCCGGTGCCCATCAGCATCCCATCGAAACCTTCTTCCGGTTCTTCGGTGATGTCTTCGAGATATTCGGGCGCGCCTTGTGCTTTCAAGAACGCGACGACGCTTTCCACTTCGCCATCGGACACAAACGGGCCGTGGACCCGGGTGATGCGACCGCCGCCGGCCATATAGAGCATGTCGCCTTGGCCCAATAACTGTTCGGCGCCTTGCTCACCCAAAATGGTGCGGCTGTCGATTTTCGACGTCACCTGGAAGCTCATCCGGGTCGGGAAGTTGGCTTTGATGGTACCGGTGATGACATCGACCGATGGCCGTTGCGTCGCCATGATCAAGTGAAGACCGGCGGCCCGGGCCATCTGTGCCAGACGTTGCACCGCCCCTTCGATGTCTTTCCCGGCCACCAACATCAGGTCGGCCATTTCGTCGACGATGATGACGATCATCGGCAATGGTTTGAGATCGAGAATTTCTTCCTCGTACACCGGTTCGCCGTTTTCGCGATTGAAGCCGGTTTGCACGCGGCGTTTCAGCACTTCGCCGCTGGCGATGGCTTCCTCGATCCGTTTGTTATAGGCCTTGAGGTTACGGACGCTCAGTTTAGACATGGCGCGATAACGGTCTTCCATTTCGCGCACCGCCCATTTCAAAGCGACAACGGCTTTGCGGGGATCGGTCACGACCGGCGTCAGCAGATGCGGGATGCCGTCATAGACCGACAATTCCAGCATCTTCGGATCAACCATGATCAACCGGCATTCCGCCGGCGTCAGCCGGTACAGGAGCGACAAGATCATCGCGTTGATGGCGACCGATTTACCCGAGCCGGTGGTCCCGGCCACGAGCGAATGCGGCATCCCGGCGAGATCGGCAAACACCGGCTCGCCACCGATGTCTTTGCCGAGCACGAGGAGCAACCGCGCGCTCGCATCCTCATAAGCCCGGGTGTCCAGGAGTTCGCGCAAATAAACGGTCTCGCGCGAGCTATTCGGGAGCTCGATCCCGATCGCGTTCCGGCCGGGCACAACGGCGACACGGGCCGATACCGCCGACATCGACCGGGCAATGTCATGGGCCAAACCGATGACCCGGGCCGATTTGGTACCCGGCGCGGGTTCGAGTTCGTAAAGGGTCACGACCGGGCCGGGCCGCACCGCCAGGATTTCGCCTTTGACACCGAAATCATCCAATACCGATTCCAGCATCCGGGCGTTTTGCTCCAAGGCCTCGGCGGAGATTTTATCGGTTTTGGTTTTGACCGGTTTGGCAAGCAGATCGAGCGGCGGCAGTTTAAAGCCTTTGCCATCGAAATCGAAGGTCTGCTGACGTTCCCGTTCCGACCGCTTGCTTGGTTTCGCGATCCGGCTGCTGGCGTCATCGACGACGACCCGGGTGGTGACCGGTGCGTCGTCGACCTCATCATCGTCATCATAACTGGGTGCGATGCGGTCGGATTTGTCGGCGCTCAAGCCGATGGTTTTGGTTTTAGCAGCCGGCTCAATGCGTGCCTTCAAGCGGTCGGCCATATTTTCTGGCAGGCGCGGCATTTTGGGTTTAGGCCAGAAATGGGCGGCGCCCTTGGCAATGGTGGCAAAGGTGCGACCAATGACGGCCAGAACCCGACCAGTGATGCGGCCGATCACGGCCCATTCACCACGTGTCAGTTCGAACACGAACAGATAGACGGTGATCCCGGTCAAGCCGATGACGGTGCCGTAGATCCATGGGAATAAGCCGAACCCACCGGCGGCCAACAGATTTTCCACGAGCCGCAGTAAGGCTCCGCCCAACCAGCCGCCGAACCCGGCTTGGATCGGCCACAAATCTGGGGTCGGTAAGGTCGCCATGGCGCTGCACAGCATCAGGATCGCGAACGGCAGGCCAATCAACTGGGCACCGATCAACGGCAGCCCACGGTGGGTGACGATGCGCCAGCCCCAGGGGATCAACGGCAGAACCAAGAACCCGGCACCGAGCCCCAAGGATTGCAAAAGCACGTCGGCGATATTGGCGCCGGGCTGGCCGAGCCAGTTTTGCGGTACAGCCGTCGGCGCGGTTGCATTGCTGGGGCTTGGGTCGCTGGCCGTGAAGCTGACGAGCGAGGCGACGACAATGACCGCCACAAGCCACAGGGCTATGCCGCTGGCTTCCACCAGACGGCGAGCGAGAAAGTCCGATACTTTTGCCGGAAGCAAAGGTTTCTTTTTGGATTTTGCGGCTGCACGCGCCAAATCGTCTTCATCCTTGGCCGAAATTACACTTCAGCAGTGATACAACACCTTGAAGAACGTCTCAAGAACTTGCACCAGATGTTCGATTTATCAGTCTTGGTATCTTAAACAAGTGTAGTGACCAAGCGTGACAATCCGGCTTCAGTCGTGGCCAAATCATCGACCAACGCCACCCGGATATAGGCCTGCCCCGGATTACTGCCGTCGGTCCCGACCTGAGACAGATAAGACCCCGGCAACACTTTGACCCCGGCCTCCCGCCACAGTTTGACGGCGGCGGCTTCGCCATCGCCAACAGTAAGCCATAGGAAAAAGCCACCGGCAGGGCGATAAAACCCAAGCTTGTTGCTTAAAATACGGTCTGCAGCGTCGAATTTGGCACGATAGGCGACGCGATTGGCTTCGACATGGGTTTCTTCCGACCAAGCGGCGGCGGCGGCCTCATAGGTCGGGAGCGGCGATGCCGGGCCGATATAAGACCGAAAACGGCGAAAGGCGGCGATCAATTTCGGATCGCCGGCGACCAGGCCCGATCGCAAGCCCGGCAAGCTTGATCGTTTCGACAACGAATGAAACACCAAAACGCCGTCGAACGGATCGGCGGCAAAACAGGGGTCTTCCGCGGCCAAGCTCATGCAGGCGGCCAGCGCCCCTGGCGGTGGCGTATCGCCATAAATTTCGGCGTAACATTCATCAACGGCCAACGTGAAACGATGCTTGCGCGCCAAACGGATCGCCGCTTTCAGATAATCCAGATCGGCAACCGCGCCTTGTGGATTGGCCGGCGTGCACAGATAAACCAGCGCGGCCCGTTGCAACGTCATGCGGTCCAAAGAGCTGAAGTCGGGCATGAAGCCAGTGTTGTGCGTGGCCGCCATATAGACCGGTTCGGCCCCTGCGGATATGGCGGCGGCGGAATAGCATTGATAGAATGGGTTCGGCATCAAGACCGTCGGCTGGGCCCCGGCTTTTTCCGGCGGCACGGTGACGAACGCCAGTGAAAAAAGCCCTTCCCGCGTGCCATTCAGCGGCAGCACATGGGTGTCGGGATGAAGGGCGCCCACGGGCAGATCATAGCGCCGGGTCAACCAGGCGGTCACGGCTTCGGTCCAGGCCAGCGTGCCGCCGATCGGCGGGTATTTGCCATAAAGCGATAAGTTCCGGGTCAGGAGCGCGGTGACGAAATCCGGGGCACCATGGCGCGGCTCGCCAATGGTCATATCGATGGCTGGTGTTTGACCGGGCTCGATCCCCGCCAGCAAGCTGCGCAGGCGCGGGAACGCGTAGTCGGGCATATCGGCGAGACGAGGGTTTAGCACGGCAGGTCGCACTCACAACTTAAGTCAGGATAAGAAATTAACGGGGTATGGTTGACGTTGCCCCGAGTCGCGCCACTTTAGACGGCGATACCCCTAAAAAAAATAGGCAAAAGGGCGAAAAGCCGCTTTTGCCTAAGTTTGGGCTGAATGGAAGGGTATCCTTTGAGGGAAAGGAAACCCCAATCTCCCGGGTTCGGACCGATAACGAAGCCGGGCGATGACACCAGAAGCGCAAGGAACCAGAGCGGCTCACCGCGCCCATTTCCTATATATCAAGTTTCGTGCCAGTTTTGGTGCGGTGCGGAATTTCCGCCGAAAGTGGCGGAAAACTGCGAAAAATTGCAAAAAGCATCAATTTGGCGGCGTTAAAATCCAGCGCAATTTCTGCCTAGAATCTATGCGGAATCTTGTTTTGGGTAAAAAAAAGGCAAAATTCTAGCGTTTAAGAGTCTCTAGACCTGGCTTAGGCCATGCTCCATAGTAACAACAAATAATAAATTGTGCGGAGCAGCAGATGGCGAGCGAAGCCCAGACCGAGCGTGTGGATATCATTGTGTCCGGGGGCGGAATGATTGGTCAAACCATGGCTTTAGCCTTGGCACAGGCCAATCTTACGGTTGCCGTGGTTGATCGTGAAACAGCAGCCAGCATGGTCTTGCCAGGGTTTGACGGGCGCGCTTCTGCGATCGCTTATGCTGCAGTGCGATTGTTCGAAGCGATCGGGCTGTGGCCCCATGTCGCCGATTGGGCAACGCCGATTGATCATATCCGCGTGTCCGACCGTGACTCCATGCTGTACACGCATTTTGATTGCCGGGATTTGGTTGATTGCCGAGATTTGGTCGATCGCTCCCATGAGTTGACCGGGGACGCCGCACCGCCTTTGGGCATGATGCTGGAAAATCGTCATATTCGCCTGGGGTTGCAAAAAGCGTTGTCGGCCTGTGCGGGGGTCAAACACTATGCCGCGGATCATATTGTCAGTAGGAACCGCAGCGATGGCGGTGTCACCGTCACCCTTGGCAGCGGGGTAACCTTGCAAGCCCCGTTGTTGATCGCAGCGGAAGGGCGGCGTTCGACGACCCGAGATGACGCGGGCATCAGGGTCTACGATTGGCAATATGACCAGATCGGGATCGTGACCACCGCGCGCCACGAAAAACCACATGGCAACGTTGCCCATGAACGGTTCTTGCCGGGCGGGCCGTTTG
>JBBCIP010000025.1:0-8097 GCA_037189785.1 Alphaproteobacteria bacterium | reverse complement strand
AGGACATGCTGACGCAGCATCTGCATCAGCCGCTGACCCAGGTACCGGATCCGTTCGGCAAGTTCGAAAGTTTTGCACATCACAATAATGCAATGCTGCGTGACTTTTTAGATCGGTTCGGATTTCAGTATGAATTTTATTCGGCAACCGCCTGCTACAAATCCGGTCGCTTCGATGCCACGTTGCTGAAAGTGCTCAACCATTACGATGCCATCATCAACGTCATGTTGCCGACGCTTGGGGAAGAACGCCGCAAAACGTATAGTCCGTTTTTGCCGCTTTGCCCGAAGACCGGTCGTGTGCTGCAAGTGCCGGTGGTCGAGCGCAAGCTTGATGCCGGTACCATCGTTTATCGCGATGAAGACGGTAGCCTCGTGGAAGTGCCGGTGACCGGCGGACATTGCAAATTGCAATGGAAAGCCGACTGGGCCATGCGTTGGGTGGCTTTAGATGTCGATTATGAAATGGCCGGCAAAGACCTGATCGATTCCGTCACCTTATCGAGCAAGATCGCCCGTATTCTTGGTGCGACCCCGCCCGAAGGATTTAATTACGAATTGTTCTTGGATGAGAAGGGTGAAAAGATTTCCAAGTCGAAGGGCAATGGATTGACCATCGAAGATTGGTTGCGCTATGCCTCGCCCGAAAGCTTGGCGCTTTATATGTTCCAATCACCGCGCAAAGCCAAGCGGCTTTATTTCGATGTCATCCCGAAAGCGGTCGATGAATATTACAGCTTCCTCGACGCGTATCCGACCCAAGATCGCAAAGCACAGATTGCCAATCCGGTGTGGCATATTCATGCCGCGACGGTGCCGACCGCCCGGATGCCGGTCAGCTTCAATTTGTTGCTGAACTTGGTGGGTGCGGCGCAAACCGGCGATAAAGCAGTATTGTGGGGCTTCATCAGTCAATATGCACCCGAAGCGACACCGGCGACCCACGCCGATCTCGATCGTGCCGTAGGCTATGCGATTGCCTATTACGAAGACTTTGTGAAGCCGACAAAATCCTATCGCTTGGCCGATGACAATGAACGCACGGCGTTGCAAAAACTGTTGGCGTTGATGGACGAACTGCCAAGCGACGCCAGCGGCGAAGCTATTCAAACCGCGGTCTATGAAGTGGGCAAAACCCAAGGCTACGAAAATTTGCGCGATTGGTTCAAAGCGCTTTATGAAATTCTGTTGGGGCAACCGCAGGGTCCGCGCATGGGATCGTTCTTTGCGTTGTATGGTTTGGAAAATTCCAAAGCATTGTTGAAGCGTGCTATTGCTGGCGAGTCTCTTGCATGACCTTGTTGACGAAAACCAAAGATCTTGAGATTGCGTGCGAGCGTTTGGCTCAATCCAAAGTGCTCACAGTCGATACCGAGTTCTTGCGTGATTCCACCTATTGGCCGCAGCTGTGCTTGATCCAGGTCGCCGGTGACGATGATTTTTATGCGATCGACACCCTGGCGCCGGGTCTTGATCTGTCGTGTTTTTTCAATTTGATGCGCGATGAAAGCATTTTGAAGGTGTTTCATTCGGCGCGTCAGGATGTGGAAATTTTTGTCAAAGAAATGGGCGGTGTGCCCAAGCCGTTGTTCGACACGCAAGTAGCAGCCATGGTTTGTGGTTATGGTGAATCCGTCGGCTACGAAACATTGGTGACCAAGATCACCGGCGGCAAGCTTGATAAATCTGTGCGTTTCACCGATTGGTCAAAGCGCCCTTTAAGCAAGCGACAAATTGACTATGCGTTGGGGGATGTCACGTATCTGCGCGATATTTACGCTAAGCTCAGCGGGCAATTGGAAAAGAATGGCCGGGCTCATTGGTTGGATGAAGAAATGGCCATCCTCACCAATCCCGATACCTATAAGCTTGATCCCGACGAAGCGTGGCGGCGCTTGAAACCGCGCAGCCGCAATCCGCGGTTTCTGGCAACGGTGCGGGCGTTGGCGACATGGCGCGAACAGATGGCGCAGCAAAAGAATGTGCCGCGCAATCGTATCGTGCGCGATGATGTGTTGTTGGAAATCGCGACCCATCCGCCGCATACGGTTGATGAGGTTGCCGGACTGCGGGGTTTTTCAAAACGTCAAGCCGAAGGTCCTGATGGCAAAGCGTTATTGGATGCCATTGCCAAAGCCGAAGCGCTGCCGGATAGCGAACTCCCGCGTATCAATGATGATTATGATAGCCGTCAACAATCCGGCACGCCGCTCAGCGATCTTTTGAAGGTGTTGTTGAAACTGCGCTGCCAGGAAAACGGTGTTGCTCCCAAATTGATCGCGTCATCGGGTGATCTTGATATGATCGCCAATGGTGCCCCTGTCGCGGATATTCCGGCATTACATGGCTGGCGCTTGGATATTTTCGGTGCTGATGCCTTGGCCTTGAAAGAGGGTCGTCTCGGTATCGCCATGCAAGGCAATCGTTTGATGTTGTTTGATATCGATGCCGAGGGCGCGGTGACCATCCGCGAAAAACCGCGTCGTCAAAAAGACCGCAAATTCTCCGACGGCTAATTTTTGATCACGACGGTTTGTCGTGTAGCGGCCGCTATTATCGTATAGTGAGAAATGCTTGCGGTCCCGTTCTAAGATCGTCGGTTTCTTCTGTCTGTAATCGTGTACCTTAGATGATCACGATATTATCGGAGGATCACCTATGGCCGCCGCAACAGACCACCATCAAACGACGGACGATCATGCGCTTGACCGTGTGCCAGATAGCGAACGCCACGGCTGGCTAGACATTTCATGGAATACGGTCGGGATCGTCACGGCGTTGATCGCCCTTTTTGTCGGCGCGCTGTTGACGTTCACGGTCGGCTTCCAAGTGGCTGTCATGGCTGGGATGTTGGTGGCGGTGGTCGGCGGCACAGTTGGCTGGGGTGTCGGACATGTTGCTTGTAAAACCGGTCTTTCGAGTACTGTGCTCGCGCGGTATTACGGCTTCGGCTTGCGTGGGTCGGTGGTGGCGTCGTGCATTTTCGGTTTCATGATTATTGGATTTATCGCCGTTGAAAACGTTTTGCTCTATCGTTGTTTCTTATTCTATTTTGAAGCACCGGACACGTTGCAAAATCAAATCATGTTTTACGGCACCCTCAGCATCGGTTGGATTTTGCTGACGGCCTATGGTTTTAAAGCGGTGACCTTAGTGTCGTCCTTTATGCTTGTGGGATTTTTGATTGTCCTCGCCTATCTCGTTTTCAAAGTGGTGACGCAATCAGGTCAATCTTGGGATAGCGTCACAACGTTCCCAGCGCAGATTTTGCCCGAACATATCATCGCAACGGGTACAGAAACGCTCTGGGGTAAGCTGATTTTTTGTATCAACATTTTGATTGGCAGCACCGGCGCACTGGCGCTTGTGGATGCTGACCTTGGGCGCTATGCGCGGCGGTCGTCCGATATCGGCATCGGGGCATATGTGGGCGCCTTGTTCTTAAATGTCATCGTTCCGGCGGTGGGTGGCATGATTATGTTCGCCGGGCTGCCGTCCTTGGTGATCTACTATATCAACACCACAGGGATGAGTGCGGAGGAAGCCCATGCAGCGGCCTTGGCCAGCCCGCAAAGTGTGGCCTTTGCGTTTATCGTATTCGGCGGCATCGTCGGCGTGCTGTTGATGGTGGTGGCACAATTCAAAGCACAAGTTCTGAACACCTATAGCGGGTCGCTATCCCTGGCGAATTTGAGCGATTGTTTGCTGCGGTGGCGACCGGGTCGTTTGTTCTTCGTCGTGCTTGCCAACATTATTGCGATGATTTTTATATTCTGCGGTATCGCCGAATGGCTCGATAAATTTTTGGTGATCCTTGGCGTGCTGACCATTTGTTTTGCCGGTATCATCATCGCCGATTATTTTATTGTCCGCCCTGTGCTTGGCCAAAGCGATCTTGAGCGTTACGGCATGGATGATATCAATTGGGCTGGGGTGTTGACGGTGTGCATCGGCTTTGTCTTGGCTTATTACGTTTTGCCGTCCGTGATCCCGATCAAGGCGGTGACGGCGATTTTGATGTCGCTGGTGGTCTATCCGCTGTTGCGAATTTATATATTGAAGCCGCGTTATGTCACGACATCGTTGCGACCCGAGGCAAAATAATGCGCGGGTGTTTGAAAATATTTATTCGTCGATGATGGCGGCGCGTCGACCCAAGGCGCGGGCCACAGATTCCAACCGGCGCAGCACCACCTCACCACCCAAGGAATGGGCCGCAGGCTTCAGGCGCAAGGTCAAGACATCTTGGTCCAAGACCAATCGGCCCAACTTGAGCGCTGACGATGTCCCACCGGAAAAGCGCTGTGCGAGCCGGAGTGCCAAGCCTATTAATTTCACGCGCTCTATATCCTCGGGCGGTAACAGCCGTTCGATCTCGGCAATTTCGGCATGACCGAGCGAGCCGCCGTAACAGACATAAAGCGATAGCGCCATCAGCACACTGCCGCGGTGATCAATGCCGCCAAAGCGTCCATACAGGACTTCCATCAACACTTTCTCGGCCCGATAATCGGGGTGTCCGCGCCACGCCACATCGGACAGCATGCAAATAGCCAAGCGCACGCGCCGATCCGGCAGTGGTTCGCCAATGAACAACGGATCGATCCATTGCAGCAGCGCATTTGCATGTTCAGGGAAGCGTCCCGACAGGGCGGCGATTTCGTGACACGCTTCCAACAAAGGATCGCGATTTTTTACGGTCCTCGACATGGAATCGTATAAAATACCTTCGCGCAAGCCCAGGGCCGAAACCACCAAACGACGGGGCCGAATGATCGTAAAAATGCGATGCAGAACGGTGGCGGCAATCGGCAGTGTTTCCGCCCGTTTGGCGGCAATGCCCGGCAGTCGCGCCAACGATGCAGGACTCAAGCCCGACACCACATCGCATAACGCAATGACATCGTCGCGCGGAATGCTGTAATTGTGAAGAATATGCAGTGGATACTGCGTCTGTTCGATATGCAGGCGGGCAATGGCGCGCCACGCTCCACCGACAGAATAAAAATCGCGGTCGCGACCAACCAATCCCCAGGGGACGTCTTGGATGATCTCATCAATCCGTGCCACAAGCTCTCGCTTGCCTTTTTTATTGTGTTCGGCAAGCAGAAATGGGCCCAACGGCAAAGACACATTTTCGTTGATGCGGCCTTTGCTGATATGAATCAATTCCATGCTGCCGCCACCCATGTCGCCGACCAAGCCGTCGGCTTCAGGCAATCCGGCCAAGACACCCATGGCGGAATAGCGGGCTTCTTCCTGGCCGGATAAAATCCGAATTTTGAAGCCGCTGCGGTGTTCGACGCTTTTAATAAACTCTCTGCCGTTTTGTGCATCGCGAACAGCAGCGGTGGCGACAGGGCGTATATCCTGAATGCGCATTTGTTTGATTAAGATGGCAAAACGTTCAAGCGTTTCTAAAGCTTCGGTCACGGCTTTGCCGTCCAGCAAGCCAGTCTCGGCTACGGTACGCCCTAATCCGCACAAAACTTTTTCGTTGAAACTGACCGCCGGGAACCGACTGTTGCCTGCATAGACGACCAGTCGAACCGAGTTCGAACCGATATCTATGACGGCAATGCGATGGTCTGATGATGGATGGACCAATGTTTAAATGCCCCGAAAGCCGTTGCAGTCAGCCTTCGCTTCTTAACGAGCTCAGATCGTTTTGTATAGCCGAAAATCGCAAAATACGATCAGTCGCCTTTATAGCTTGGCATCTTAAGTGTCAGTTGGGGCATAGGTTTTGGGCCTTTTCCGGTGCCGGACAGGCTCGGATTGGTCATGAAATAATGGTGCAGGTTAAAGGATGGGACTTGCGGTGTCCGGCGGATAAAGCGACCGTCGGATTGCAGATCCCAGCTTTGTGCATCGTCCTTGAAATTGGCTTGCATGACTTGATTGAGCACCTGGGCGTGGACCGTATCGTTTTCGATCGGAACCAGAGATTCGACGCGGCGGTCGAGATTGCGCGGCATCCAGTCGGCGGAGGAAATAAACACCTTGGCTTTCGCATGGGGCAGGCCATAGCCGGCACCAAAACAGATAATGCGGGAATGCTCCAAAAAGCGCCCGACGATACTTTTCACGCAGATGTTCTCGGATAAACCCGGCACGCCGGGACGCAGGCAACAAATACCGCGAATGACCAGCTCGATTTTCACACCTTTTTGCGATGCAGTGTAAAGAGCATCAATGATCTTGGGATCGACCAAGGAATTCAATTTGGCCCAAATATGTCCAGGACGTCCGGCTTTCACATGCTCGATTTCGGCATTGATCAAGGCCATCAGCTTGTCGCGAATACCGTTGGGCGACAGCGCAATCTTTTCCAGGGTGCGCGGCTTCACATAGCCGGTCAGGAAGTTGAAGATATGCGTGGCGTCGCGACCCAAAATCGGATCGGCGGTAAAGAAGGACAGGTCGGTATATATTTTCGCGGTGACGGGGTGATAGTTGCCGGTGCCGTAATGGACATAGGTTTTCAATTCCCCACCTTCGCGGCGCACCACCAAAGATACCTTGGCGTGGGTTTTCAGTTCGATAAAGCCATAGACGACCTGAACGCCGGCACGTTCCAAATCGCGCGCCCAACGGATGTTGCGTTCTTCATCGAACCGCGCTTTCAATTCGACCAATGCCGTCACCGATTTTCCGGCTTCGGCGGCCTCGATCAGCGCTTTCACGATCGGGCTGTCATCACTGGTGCGATAGAGTGTTTGCTTGATCGCGACCACGTTCGGATCGCGCGCCGCTTGCGCAATGAACTGCACCACCACTTCGAAACTTTCATAAGGATGGTGCACGATGATATCTTTTTGCCGGATCGCGGCAAAGCAATCGCCGCCATGATCGCGGATCCGTTCGGGGAACCGTGGATTATACGGCATAAACTTCAATTCGGGCCGATCATCGGCGATCAATTGATTGGTGTCGGCAATACCGAGAATACCGTCGACCATCACCACGTCATGTTCATTGACGTCGAGTTCGTGGAAAATCATGCGTTTCAGGTCGGTCGGCATGGCGGCGTTCATCTTAAGCCGGATCACATGACCGCGACGGCGCCGCTTCAATGCGGTTTCGAACGACCGCACCAGATCTTCGGCTTCTTCCTCGACTTCCATATCGCTGTCGCGAATGACGCGGAACAAGCCTTGTCCCAACACTGTATAGCCGGGAAACAATTGTTCCAAAAACAGGCTGACGATATTTTCCACCGAGATAAACCGAATCTCGCGGCCCGGCAAACGCACAAAGCGGCGCACTTGACGCGGCAAGGGAATAAGCATGTTGAGAATGGCACCGTCATCCCGGCGCGCCAGTTTCATGATCATGCAGAAACCGAGGTTCGGAATAAATGGGAACGGATGGGCCGGATCAATTGCCAACGGGGTCAAGATCGGGAAGATGTTGTCGAGAAAATACTGCTCGAGCCAAGCATGTTCATCGATGCTGACTTCGGTTTGGTCCAGCACCGACACGCCGTTGGCGCGAAGTTCTTTCATCAACTTGATCCAGGTTGCTTCCTGAACTTGTATAAGGTCTTCGGCGGCGGCGTTCACTTTCTCAAGTTGTTGCGCCGGGGTCAGTCCGTCATAACTCACGCCTTGGACGCCGGCGTGCATCTGGCCACGCAACCCGGCCACCCGCACCATGTAAAACTCGTCCAGATTGCTACCGGATATGGACAGGAAGCGCAGCCGTTCAAACAGCGGATGGTTGATATTATCGGCTTCTTCCAACACCCGCATATTGAAGGCCAGCCACGACAATTCCCGATTGATGAAGCGGTGGGGCGAGGACATGGTAATGGCCGGCTCGACAGGGATCACCTGAAGGGTCGTCGAAGCTGTCTCTGCCGATATTTTTTGTGCGTCCGTCATGGTCCTAGCCTTAAAACCGATTGATCCCACCTTGGTCCTAAAACAGAAACATGACGATTCCGTGAAATCACGGGTTTGTTTCAAAAGAATCAGGAAACTGAACGACCGAAAGTGGGCAACGCGCCTGAATGTAACCCCCAGGCTACACTAACCCGAGGCTACACTCACCCAAACTAAATCCCAAGCACGCGGCGGGCGAGAGGGATTGTGAC
>JBBCIP010000024.1:0-6082 GCA_037189785.1 Alphaproteobacteria bacterium | reverse complement strand
TGAGTTATAAATCGTCCTATGACGAGTTACAGCGCTGGATGGCTAATTACGCCGATCACCCCGGTGCGGAACGGATTTATAAACTGGCCGTCAATCGTCGCTATAAGAACGCGCCGAAGCTTGCCGCCCCCGTTCCCTTGGGCGAAGCGCCGCCGCCGGACACCCGGACGTTCACCAAAGCCGAATTGGATTTGATCCGCGCGCTGCGTGACGCTCGTGCCGACATCCAAGGGCATCTGAAGAAAAATGAACCGACCAAGGCCGAAGCCCGGTTTTGGGTCGCCAAGGAACGTAACCTGTTCGACAAGGAAGCGTTCGGGGCAACGTTATCACGGATTGCCGGGGCTTATTTTTATGCCGGCAATGATAAAAAGGCCCTGTCCTTGGGCACTATCAGCGGTGCCAATCCGGGGCGCGGCGGCTATGACGGCAATTGGATCGCCGGATTAGCCGCTTGGCGCGGCAACGATTGCGCGCGATCCGCCGATCATTTCGAGAAAGCCGCAAAAGCCGCAGGCGAAGACCCATGGCGGGTGTCGAGCGCATCATTCTGGGCAGCGCGGGCGCGCTTGGCCTGTCGCGAACCGGCTGTGGTCAACAATTGGCTCGATCAAGCGGCAAAGCATAACAAAACGTTTTACGGTCTGGTGGCGGCGCGGCAGCTTGGCCGTGACGTGACGTTTTCCTGGGATCATCCACCCTTGACCAAATCCGATTATGCTCGCGTGTTGCGTGAAAAACCGGCCCATCGCGCTGTCGGATTGTGGCAGGTGGGCCTGGCCGAACGCGCCGATTTGGAAATGCGATTTTTGTGGCGGCGATCCGACGAGGCGCTGCACCCGCAATTGCTCGGCCTGGCGTCGCGCTTGAATTTGCCAAGCACTCAAGTGCGCGGCGCCAAAAGCCTGGAACGCAAACAAATTGCGTCGTCGGACAGCGCCTTGTACCCGGTTCCGGAATGGGCCCCGAAAGGCGGATTCAAAGTCGACCAGGCGTTGATCTTGGCCTTTATGCGCCAGGAATCCGAATTTTTCACCCGCGCCGTCAGTTCGGCCGGAGCCCGCGGCTTGATGCAATTGATGCCGACCACCGCGAGCTATATCGGTCGCGATCAGACGCTTGAAAAACAAAACAACGAACGACTGTATGACCCCGCGTTCAACATGGAACTTGGCCAGCGCTATATCGAATATCTGATGGGCAAAAACGATCTTGGCAAAAATCTGTTTTTTGTCGCCAGTGCCTATAACGGCGGCCCCGGCAATTTGGCGCGCTGGCTTCGGACCGTGAATTTCAAGGACGATCCATTGCTGTTCCTTGAAACCATACCGCTCGAAGAAACGCGCGATTACGTCGAAAAAGTCATGGCCAATCTGTGGGTCTATCAAATGCGGATGGGGCAATCGGTGCCGTCGTTGGATGCTGTTGCATCGGGCGAATGGCCGATCTATACGAATTAAATAGTCCTTTATCAGCGTTTATGAGGAAAGCCACGGCCATGCCCGGTATCGACGACACACGCCAATTTCTGCCCGTCAATATCGCCGTGCTGACCGTATCGGACAGCCGCGCCCAGGCCGAAGACAAGTCCGGCCAGATTCTGGTCGACCGCCTGGAAGCCGCCGGCCATAAACTGGCCGCCCGCGCGCTGGTGGTCGACGACCAAGAAAAAATCGTCGCTCAGTTGACCCAATGGATCGACGACAAGGCCATCGATGTGGTCATTTCAACCGGCGGCACCGGGGTCACGGGGCGCGATGTGACGCCCGAAGCGTTCCTGAGCGTCTATGACAAAGAGATCCCCGGATTCGGCGAATTGTTTCGTCAGCTCAGCTATAAACTTATCGGAACCTCGACCATTCAATCCCGAGCCACCGCAGGCGTCGCCCGCGGCACCTATTTATTCGCACTCCCCGGCAGCCCGGGGGCATGCAAGGACGGTTGGGATTTAATATTGAAAGACCAACTGGATAGCCGCTTCCGCCCGTGCAACTTTGTCGAGTTGCTACCTCGTCTGACAGAACGCTAAATATCGAATTATCTCTTTTGGTCTATTTTTATCAGAAATGTTCTTGTTTTGTTCTTAGTGTGTGATAGTCTTCTGAGACTATGATTCTTCCCACTTCACACACAAAACAGAGGAGAGAAAACATGGCAGACCCAGATACATTCGACGAAACCACCTTGCACAAAGTGCAGATCAAACAGCTGGAGGATCGGTACGTCATCATCATCGATGACCAAATGATCTTCGTCGCAGAAGAATTTTAAGCGCACCTCACTTTCCATTCGGTCCCCGTAGCTTGACTGAGATCTTGGACTAACCTTGTGCGGCGGACTGACATTAAGGACCACTGTTATGGCTGCTCCCATCAGCGCCTCAGACTTACCAGACACAACACTGCGCAGCGAACGGCCCTATGTGGCGCCCGACGCACGGCGTGGACGGGGGGCCATTAGCCGCGAATCCGGGCGTTACGAACCGTACGCCCGGGTCGCGCTTGACGACGGTTGGAATGGCTTGGATCAGGAACCGGCGCCGCTCAAAACCACGGTCGCCGCCGATGCCAGCCGCAGCGTCATCACCCGCAACCAATCTCCGGATGTGCCGTTCGACCGCTCGATCAATCCTTATCGCGGCTGTGAACATGGCTGCATTTATTGCTTTGCCCGCCCGACCCATGCTTGGCTCGGGTTATCGCCCGGCCTTGATTTTGAAAGCCGCTTGTTCGCCAAGCTCGACGGCCCGGCGCTTTTGCGCAAAGAACTGGCCCGGCCCGGCTATCGTCCGTCGACCATTGCGTTCGGCACCAATACCGATCCCTATCAGCCGATCGAACGGCAATACAAAATCATGCGCGGCATGTTGGAGGTGCTGGCGGAAGCGAAGCATCCGTTGAGCATCGTCACCAAATCCCATCTGATCACCCGCGACATCGATATTTTATCGACCCTGGCCAAGATGAACTTGGTCAAGGTTTACATATCCGTGACAACTTTGGATGCCCATGTGGCGCGCACGATGGAGCCGCGGGCGGCAACGCCGACGCGGCGTCTGCAAACCATGCGCGACTTGAACGCGGCAGGGATCCCGACCGGGGTCATGGTGGCGCCGATCATCCCGGCGTTGAATGACCATGAAATGGAAGGGATTTTAAGCGCCTGCTACGACGTCGGCGCGCGATCGGCCGGTTATGTTTTGATCCGGCTGCCGATCGAGGTCAAAACATTATTCAAAGAATGGCTGGTCGAAAATTATCCGGATCGGGCTGAGCGCATTATGAGCCGTATTCGCGCCATGCGCCACGGCGCCGACAATGACTCGACCTTTGGACGTCGCATGCGCGGCGAAGGCGTCGAAGCCGATCTTTTGGCCCTGCGGTTCCGCCAAGCAGCCAAACGGCTCGGCTTCAACCGCGAACACCGCCCGATGACGACGAGCCTGTTCCAACCGCCGGAACGCGATTTGCGGCAATTGCGGTTGCTTTAACGTGACAGTACCTACTCTTGGGTAATTATCGGAGCTGTCGCACTCAACACCTCAAGGCACTCGTTGTCACTGGCAATCACGAAAGACCATCCGTCAGATTCTAAGAAGGAAACGACACTTTCCCGCGTCCAGGCGTGATTGCGCACCCGAAATGTTGTACGGCCAGGCCGCCCTCCGAGCTCCGACGTTTTTTCCCAGAACTCAAGCAATCCACCTTCATCTAACAACCTCATTCCCCTTATCTGTGGAAAAACCAGTCGATAGATATTCCCAGAATCGTAAACGTATATTCGGGCTACCAAATCGTTACTATCATTCTCGCGCATTAACGTATTCACATCATGCGGAAAAGCATCTGTGGACGAAGCACGTTTCGGAGCGTAAGCAACCTCCAGGATTTCAACGCCCGAATTGGTGAATGGAGTTGTCCATTCCTGAAATTCAAACTCGCCAGACCCAAACATCGGACCAGAAATCTCTTTTTCAAAACAAATCATTCTTCAAAGAGATATCATAGTACTGACAATTGAGTCTGGACCCTAATGCGGCCTGATCCGTAAAGTGGGCAAAATTCATGCAGGAGTTTTGCCCCACCATGCCCCCCCATAAATCCCGACACAGCAAATCGAAACCATCGCAAATTTCTTTGCCCGGGATGGATGCACCCACCGGCCCATCGTTTGATATGGAAAGCCGATTTGTGGGCCCAGTCGCCGGGATCGATGAAGCCGGGCGCGGGGCATTGGCTGGGCCGGTGGTGGCTGCCGCCGTGATCCTTCATGTGGACCGCCTACCGGTCGGGATCAATGACAGTAAAATTCTGACCTCCAGCAAACGCGACGGCCTGTTCGACGCAATCATGGCCGCGGCCGAAGTCGGGATCGGGGTCGCGTCGCACGAAGAAATCGACAGCGTCAATATCCTGCAAGCGACCTTTTTGGCCATGAAGCGGGCGCTCGACGCGCTACCGTCGCGGCCCATTCATGCGTTGATTGACGGCAACCAACGCCCGCCGCTCGATTGCCCGATGACCTGCGTCGTCAAGGGCGACGCCTTGTGCTTTTCGATCGCCGCCGCATCGATCATCGCCAAAGTCCACCGCGACCGTTTGTTAAAAAGTTTGGATGTGTTGCATCCCGGATACAACTGGGGAAAGAACGCAGGATATGGTACAGCCGATCATTTGCGCGCACTAGAGGTAGTGGGACCGAGTCCTTTTCATCGCAAGTCGTTCGCCCCTATTCGTAAGCTAATGACTCAAGAGTCGGACCCAATACTCTGATTCCACTACAAAAATAGTCTTGACCCGATTCGCCAGCTCCAGCACACTGCCGCCTGTTAGATCAAGATAACGGGCTAATACGCAGGAAAAACTGGGTTTTTAAAATGGCGAAGCAGGGTGGAACAATGCAATCGGGTGGACAGACAGGATCGGTGACTGCCGATTTGCCGCTCGATCAAGTAATGAACGGCGACTGCATCGAATTGATGAACCGGCTGCCGGAAAAATCGGTCGACGTTATTTTTGCCGATCCTCCGTATAACCTTCAATTGCAGGGCAATTTGCATCGCCCCGACAATTCCCGGGTCGACGGCGTCGACGATGACTGGGACAAGTTCGAAAGCTTCGCGTCCTACGATATGTTCACCCGCGCCTGGTTGCAGGCCGCGCATCGGTTGCTGAAAGACAACGGCACGATCTGGGTGATCGGGTCTTATCACAATATCTTCCGGGTCGGCACCGCACTCCAAGACATTGGGTTCTGGATGCTGAACGACATCATTTGGCGCAAAACCAACCCGATGCCGAACTTTCGCGGCACCCGGTTCACCAACGCCCATGAAACCATGATCTGGTGTTCCAAAAATAAGGACGCCAAGAACATCACCTTCAACTACGAAGCCATGAAAGCCCTGAATGAAGGCTTGCAAATGCGCTCGGATTGGCTGTTGCCGATCTGCTCGGGCTCGGAACGACTGACCGTCAACGGCCACAAAGGCCATGCGACGCAGAAGCCGGAAAGCCTGTTGCATCGTGTGCTTCTGTCATCAACCAATCCTGGCGACGTCGTGCTTGATCCGTTTTTTGGGTCGGGCACCACGGGCGCCGTGGCAAAAAAGCTCGGCCGTCATTTCATCGGACTGGAGCGGGAGGAAAAATACGTGAAACTCGCACGCGATCGTCTGGCCAGCATCACCCGGCTTGAAGACAATGTCATTTCGATCACCGGGTCCAAACGGGCCGAGCCGCGCATTCCGTTCGGCACCATCGTTGAACGTGGTTTGCTTGCCCCGGGCACCTATTTGTTTGACCCGAGCCGCCGCTTTTCGGCCCGAGTACGCGCCGACGGCACCTTGATTTCGGCCAGCGGCAGCCAAAACGCCAAAGGCTCGATCCACCAAGTCGGGGCCGAGATGCAGGGCGCACCGTCCTGCAACGGCTGGACGTTCTGGCATTTCGAAGCCAAGGGCAATCTGGTCCCGATCGACATGCTCCGCCAAAAGGTTCGCAGCGAACTGCATAAAGGCACCGCCCTTCCCCGTCATTGCCGGGCTTGACCCGGTAATCCATCGTTGTCGCCGTTGTGCGCG
>JBBCIP010000023.1:0-6508 GCA_037189785.1 Alphaproteobacteria bacterium | reverse complement strand
GAAATTGGTAAACTTGGTACAATGACCTGCCATGACGGGGCAACGCCAGAAATATCACGGGCTCTTGCGTATAATGGTGCGGAGGTGATTTGTCATCCTACTGCGCTTCAGTCTGTAGAAGGGGTAAGTGATCCATGGGATTTCTGGACATTTACAAGACGCGCCCGTGCCCATGACAATATGTGTTATGTTCTTGGGTCCAATTGGGGTACGGTCGACTATGATTTCTATCCAAAAGCTTTTTGCCCAGGACATTCATTTATCATCGACTACATCGGGGTTGTGAACAGAATTGCTCCTTATCCAGAAGAGCAAGTGCTGGCTGCACCGATTGATATTGAGGCACTGCGCGAACACCGGTCCCGTATTTCCCATAACACATGGGTCGATATGCGAATGGAAGTGTTCAAGGAAATGTATGAGAAGCCGATTTATCCGGCCAATCTCTTCCCTGTTGGGCGTCCGCCGCGTAGTTTGACGGACAAGATCGAGGGGGCAAAGGCAGCTTTACGTATGCTCTATGGTCAAGGGACTTTCACGCCACCTCATGGTTTGACAGCAGACGAAATGGTCGGCGAGCTTGAGAAACGTGTTGCGCACGCCCATGCTCTCGGTACCTTGCGTAAAATCGACTGACGTCCAGTGTAATAAGGAATTGAAACGGTGAAGGTTGTCAGCAAACTTGTTGAACTGGACTTTGAGGTGAATAAAATTCAATCCTCAAAAGATGGCATTGTCATTTTGAATGATCCAGAAAAAGCAATGGCGACAAAGGTTCATATCACTCCAGAAGATGCCATGACTATTGCTAGAGTTGTGTTGGGTAGTGGTGCAGCTTGGCGCTTTGTGTTAACCTTCCCGTTTCTTTTCGTGTATCGCAAATATAGGAAGCCACAGCAACAATTGCCCAAAAGTCGCAAGAAATTCTAAATTAACGAATTACATGCAAACGCGCCCAGGATTATAGGTCATAGGAAGATGTCTGTGGATCTGACAAAGTTTTTATCTCAAACGCGTCCTATGCTGATCGGGGGGCAGTGGGTTGACGGAGATCGAGGCGATAACATTGAAGTTATTGACCCAGCTACCGAACAACGTATTGCGACTGTGTCGACGGCTGGAAAAGATGCTGTTGATGCAGCAGTTGATGCGGCGAGCACTGCTTTTCACAATGGGTCATGGTCAAATATCAATCCTTATGAAAAAAGCAAAATATTGTGGCGTGTTGCCGAACTTTTAGAGGCCAATCTCGACGTTCTAGCTCAGCTAAATACATTAGAAAATGGTAAGCCTTTATCTGCATCACGGAATGGGGATGTTCCGGCAGCTGCCAAGACATTCCGGCATTATGCTGGTTTATGTACAAAGATTGAAGGTCATAGCCCACAAATTTCATCCGCGCCTGATAGATTTCATGCGTATACGCGACGTGAACCGATTGGTGTTGTCGGCCAAATTGTGCCTTGGAACGGCCCTATTGTTGCATCGTCATGGAAGTTAGCGCCGGCTTTGGCGGCAGGATGCACGATTGTCTTTAAACCGGCAGAAGAAACACCGTTGACCGCATTATTAATTGGCCAGTTGTTGTTGGATGCAGGCGTGCCTGCAGGTGTCGTTAATATCGTGCCAGGATACGGCGCGGATGCCGGTGCGGCTATATGTGCGCATGCTGATGTCAAGAAGGTCGCTTTTACGGGCTCAACAGAAGTTGGGCGAGAGATCGTTAAAAGCGCTAGTGGCAATTTGAAAAAAGTATCCCTAGAGCTTGGCGGGAAGTCACCGTTTATTATTTGTGCTGACGCGGATCTAAGCCGTGCCATTCCTGCTGCGGCGAATGCAATTTTCTTTAATGCTGGGCAAGTTTGTATAGCTGGATCACGGTTATATGTTGAAGCGCCTGTGTATGAGGAGGTTTTATCTGGTATTGTAAAAATTGCCCAGAATTTGCGCGTTGGATCCGGAATCGATGATCGTACAGAAATGGGGCCGCTGGTTTCCAGGCGGCAACTAGATCGTGTGATGGCATTGGTTGAACGGGGACGTGGTGAGGGTGCTCACATAATGACAGGTGGTGGACGGTTGGGAGACAAGGGGTATTTTATGGCTCCTACGGTTTTTGCCGACCTTGATCGTAATATGAGCATTGTTCGCGAAGAGATCTTTGGGCCTGTGCTTTGTGTGATGCCATTTACAGAAATCCCCGAAGTGATTGAAAAATCTAACGATACGGACTATGGTTTGGCGGCGAGCATCTGGACAAGGGATGTCGCGCGGGCGCATCGCCTCGCCGCGAGTATTCAAGCTGGACTCGTTTGGGTTAACTGTCATGCCGTTTCAGATCCAGCGGTGGCTTTTGGTGGCTTCAAAATGTCTGGTTGGGGGCGTGAAAATGGGTGGGACGGATTGGAGCAATATATGGAAAGTAAATCCGTCATCGTTAACCTCGATTGATTTCTGTAAAAGCGAAAAGTTATGAAGACTGTATTAATTTCTGGTTGCAGCTCAGGTTTCGGATCCTTATGTGCATTCGCTTTTGCTGCTGCAGGATATCGTGTTGTTGCAACTATAAGAAACATGGATAAAGCTGCAGAGCTTCGCGTTGTCACCAAAGACTATGCCGATACTATTGATATTCGTCAGTTGGATGTGATCGATGAAGACTCCATAAAGAACTGTGTTTCTTCCGTCGTTGCTGATTATGGCGCAATTGATGTGCTCATAAATAATGCAGGTCTTCACTTGCTCGGCGCCATAGAAGATATGCAGTCTGAGCGCCTCAAACTTGTGTTTGATACAAACGTATGGGGTGCTGTTAATCTTTCGCGTGCCGTATTACCTGTCATGCGTCAATCTGGCTCTGGACACATTATTTCGATATCGTCTTTGGGATCCAGGGTTGGGCGTGTTGCAGATGGAGCATATTGTGCCTCGAAGGCTGCTCTTGAAATGATGATGGAAGCCATGCATCATGAGGTTGTACGGTTTGGTGTAGCGGTGTCGGTAATATGTCCGGCCGCTTATAATACACCGATTACACAAAATTGTAATCTTGATGCTCCCTATGACACAACATCACCTTATAAGGATCTTATCGCATTCAGAATGAATAAAGTGCGCGGATCTTGTGAGAATGGGGGCGATCCTATCGAGGTGGCGCATAAAATTCTTGAGATTGCTAAAAATCCAACCCCTGAGTTTCGTTACGTAATCGGTAATCGTTCTGCTGAACTCAATCAAAAGTTCACAGAATTAGATGGATTAGAACGAAGTAGCTTCTTGCGTAGTTTTGCAGGAATAGAGTGGTGGACGTCGGGGGCAATACCGCCGAAATAGTGTTGGTGTTTTTAATAACTATAAAATTAATTGCTAATTATTCCATGGTTGGCAATCAAATCAGTAATTAGGTTGGAGCATGGCATGTCACAAAATACTGTTGTGTCCATTAAGGGGCTCAGTAAGTGGTATGGTCAGCACCATGTCTTGAAAGATATCAGTTTAAATATTAATCATGGTGACAAGGTCGTAGTTTGTGGTCCGTCAGGGTCAGGGAAATCGACCATGATCCGTTGCATTAATGGTTTAGAACCACATCAGTCCGGTACCGTTCATGTAATGGGACGACAGGTGGACTCGACCAGTAATCTTAATAGCATTCGTCGCGACGTTGGTATGGTATTCCAGCAATTTAATCTTTTTCCACATTTAACAGTTTTGGAAAATCTTGTACTTGCGCCAAAGGTTGTAAAGAAAATATCCCCTTCAGAAGCGAAGGAGCGCGCAATACATTATCTATCCAAGGTTAAGCTTTCTGCCTTTGTTGATAAATATCCAGCACAATTATCGGGTGGGCAACAGCAACGCGTTGCCATTGCCAGGGCTTTGTGTATGGAACCAAAGATTATGTTGTTTGATGAACCGACGTCGGCTTTAGATCCAGAAACAATTGGTGAAGTTTTGGATAGCATGATCGAATTAGCAAAGTCAGGGATGACAATGATCTGTGTGACACACGAACTTGGCTTTGCGCGTCGTGTTGCCAATCGTGTAGTTTTCATGGATCAGGGTGTTATTATAGAAGACGCTGTGCCAGATGAATTCTTCGATCGCCCGAAATCTGATCGCTTAAAGCGTTTTTTGTCTCAAATCATGCATTAATTAATATTTATCCCTAGAGGCAAAGCATATGAGCCGTGAGCAAAGTACCGCCGATTATTATTTGCCAGTTGATCAAGATGACGCTGTTTTGGTCGGCAGGATTTGGAGCAAATCTTTGGGGGGACCGGTCCCAGTTTTGGTCCGAAATGGGAAATTATTGGATATAAGTGGTTTAGCGCCGACGATTTCCCAGTTGTTCGAGCGAGAACGCTTGATTACCGAACTGAACGATTATGCGGGAGTCCCTTTAGGGGCTGTTGCAGATATTTTTCGAAATCCTGCATGGGAAGATAATAATGCAGATTTAAAGTTGCTCGCGCCAATCGATCTGCAATGTATTAAAGCATGTGGTGTCACATTTTCAGTTTCAGTGATGGAGCGTATTGTAGAAGAGCGCGCGGGTGGCGACTTTGCTGGTGCCGAAAGTATCCGGCAAAATTTGCGCGCACGCTTTGGATCTTCCCTGGAATCTGTAAAGCCTGGGTCGCAAGAAGCAGCGCGACTGAAAGACCAACTCATCGCGGAAGGTTTGTGGTCACAATACTTAGAGGTTGCCATTGGTCCGGATGCTGAGGTCTTTACAAAGGCTCCCACTTTATCTGCAGTAACCTGGGGCGACTATGTTGGTATCAGGGATGACTCCTCATGGAATAATCCGGAGCCTGAAGTTGTTTTGATTTGTAATAGCCGGGCCGAGATTATTGGAGCTACACTGGGCAATGATGTTAATTTACGGGACTTTGAAGGGCGTAGTGCTCTGTTATTAGGAAAAGGAAAAGATAACAACGCCTCGACCAGTTTAGGCCCATTTATCCGTTTATTGGATAGTAAATTTCCTTTGTCGAAACTGTTGAACGAGACTGTGTCTTTAACAATCAGGGGAGAAGATAATTTTTCTCTGCAATCAGAAAACAGTATGAGTACTATTAGTCGCTCACCGCTAGATTTGGTTCAGCAAACCTGCGGCAAACATCATCAATATCCCGATGGTTTTGCTTTATACTTGGGATCTTTATTCGCGCCAACAAAAGACCGAGATTGTGAAGGAAAAGGATTCACTCATCACATCGGTGATGTTGTTGAGATTTCGTGTCCCGCTTTCGGACGGTTACTGAATAAGGTTGTTTATGCGTCCGATGCACCAAAATGGCAGTTCGGGATTGCAGCGCTATGGGAAAATTTAGCGCGTCGCGGACTCATCGGTTGAGACTTAGTTTTAGCCCGTTCTTATTTTAAACAGTTGATCCCAATTGCCATGGCGTGAATTCATTATCGCCATATCCTAAAATTTCGCTTTTTGTTTTCTGAACTGAAGCAACCGCGATAATTTCCTCAAAAATCTCGTGTCCAATTTTCTCAACAGTGGATTGTCCATCAATAATTGGACCACAGTTGATATCCATATCCTCCTCCATATTCTGATAGAGGCGTGAATTGGTTGCGAGTTTGATTGTGGGAACCGGTTTGAACCCAAATGTAGAGCCGCGCCCGGTTGTGAAGCAAATTATATTAGCGCCAGATGCAACTTGCCCGGTGGCTGAAACGGGATCGAATCCGGGGCTATCCATAATAACCAAGCCATGAGTATCGATCGGTTCAGCATAACGAAACACACCATTTAGATTTGATGTTCCGCCTTTCGCCATTGCCCCCAATGACTTTTCAAGGATAGTGGTCAATCCACCAGCTTTATTGCCTGGAGAGGGATTGTTATCAATTTCGTCGCCGTTATTACGGGTATAATCTTCCCACCAACGAATACGTTCAATCAAGGCTTCCCCAACAGTTTGGTTTATTGCGCGGCGTGTCAATAAATGTTCCGCGCCATAGAGTTCCGTTGTTTCCGACAAAATTGCGGTGCCGCCATGGGCAACAAGGATATCTGCGGCTTTTCCTAAAGCAGGATTAGCCGTAATGCCAGAGTACGCATCTGATCCTCCGCATTGAAGGGCTAGCTTGATCTCGCTAATTGGAATTGGTTGACGCTGAGCTTGGTTGATAGAAGGTAGTATTGCATCAATTTCAGCGATGCCTGCTTCTATTGTTTTTCGACTGCCCCCATGGTCTTGTATTGTTAAAGGTATTAAATTCTCTGCTCCGTGTAGTTCATTTTTTGCCATAAGGTTAGGAATTTGCATCACTTCGCAGCCAAGGCCAATTATTAGAACGGCACCAAAATTCGGATGCGTAGCATAACCAGATAATATGCGTTGTAAATTATCATAACCATCACCAGAGTTTCGCATGCCGCAGCCGGTTCCGTGAACCAATGCAACAACTCCATCCACATTCGGATAGGCATCTAATTTACCACCGTATTTGTAATGATCCGCAATCTGGCGCGCCACTGTCG
>JBBCIP010000022.1:0-18083 GCA_037189785.1 Alphaproteobacteria bacterium | reverse complement strand
GATAATATACGATCTTTTCGAGATTGATATGGAAACCGGCATCGGATTGACGAGCGGGCAAGGCTCTGACCCGCAAGTCATGATCCGCTATTCTTCCGATGGTGGACGGTCGTGGTCGAATGAACGATGGGCCTCTGCCGGTAAGATAGGTGAGTATCGGAGACGCGTGCGCTTTCCACGCTGTGGGTCAGACCGAGATCGAGTGTGGGAAGTCACGATAACTGACCCTGTGCCTGTCACACTGATCTCCGCACAAGCCAATATCAGGATTTGCGACACGTGATAAGAGAGTTTCGGAGTGCACGCGAATTACTGGCTTTAGGCTTTTCCCGTGTCGCGGTTGATGATATTCGGAGCAGCTTTGATCAAGAAGATATCTGGGACAATATCGAGTATCTACAGTTTGGTGAGAGCCGCGTGGATGCGGCGCTTATCGCGGATGTCGCGGCCTTGCAGGCTGAGGTCGATGCTTTAAAAGCGTTGGTGTCATCATTTCTGGGGGTTATTCCTAACGATGTCATGGCGCCGACATATGTTGACCAGACAGAATTTGATGCGTCGGCTATCGTGAGTGGTGTGTTTGATGTGGTGCGTATTGGCATCGCGCAAACCGGCGCGCAAACAGCGACCTTTACAGCGACAAATAAACCCGGGTCTAACACTGCAGCCCCAACCAATTGGCTGACGATCGATATCGGCGGCACCCCTTACCACATTCCATTGTTTGGAGACTAGAAATGGCAGTCACGCCAAGACGGCTTGTTGTGGGTTCGCAGCTCACCGACAGCATCGCTACGTATTACACGGCCGGAACTGGGGTGACGGCGCGGATTGAAGCGATTACGATCACAAACACAAGCGGGAATGCCGAAACATTTGATCTGCATCTCGTGCCGTTGAATGGAACGGCTGACGCGACCAATATTATTGCCGACGGTAAGTCAGTGGCTTCGGGGGCGACGTATCGTTGCGTCGATGCGCTGAACCATATCATTGAGTCTGGCGGCACGATCCAGGCCCTTGCCAGCACTGCGGCAACGTTAACGCTTGTTGTCAGCGGGTCGGAGAAGACGGACGGATGATCCGTGAAGCAACGGCGGATGACATTCCTAAGCTTGTCGAAATGGGTAGATCGTTTAACAAAGCATCTCCATATTCCGTGATTGGTTTTGACGATGAGGCTGTTGGGGCGCTTTTCTATAGAATGATAAAAAGCGACGAGGCAGCAATACTTGTGCGTAATGATCTGAATGGGTGTGTTGGGCTTATTTTATCGCCCTTTTTTTTCTTCCCAGAAAAATATGTGTGCAATGAGTTGTTTTGGTGGGTGAGCCCGGAATATCGAGGCCAAGGCGCGCGCTTGATCAAACATGCAGAAAAGTGGGCTTTGAGTAAGGGGGCTATATTTGCCCCTTCGTCCATACAAGCTATGAACGGTGATGCGGTTAATGCCATCTATGAGCGCCTTGGTTACCAGAAAGCAGAAACAATTTATCTAAAGGTGAAGTAATGCCAGCAGCTTCTTCTCTTGTTATAGGCGGAAGCGCCCTCTTGGGTGCGGGCTCATCAATTGTGGCAGGCAATAAAGCTGCAAAAGCTCAACGTCAAGCAGCGGATCAAGCGAGCGCCACTGAAATGCGCATGTTTGAGCAGACCCGTGAGGATCAAAAGCCGTACCGTGAGGCCGGGTACAGATCGCTTGCAGAACTAGAAGCCGGAATGAAGGGTGATTTGGGCCGGTCCTTCACTTTGGCTGATTATCAAGCCGATCCGGGCTATGCGTTTAGGTTGAATGAAGGGACGCAAGCTTTAGAGCGAAGCGCCGCGGCGCGTGGCGGATTATTGTCAGGTGGTACGCTGAAAGACCTTACGGCTTATTCGCAGGGTATGGCATCGCAGGAATACAATAACGCCTATAACAGATGGACTAATGATCAGACGACACAGTTTAATCGGTTGGCTGCTATCGCGGGCATCGGGCAGACGGCTACGAACAACGTCAATCAAATCGGCACCCAAGTGGCCGGCAATGTGGCCAACAATCAATTACAGGCCGGGAATGCGAGGGCTTCGGCCTATGCCAACACTGGTGCTTCCATCGGCAATGCTGTGAGTGGCGGATTGCAAAACTACATGTTCCAAAACCAAATGAAGATACCGACATCGACCACGACGGTGCCTGGATTAAATCTGAATTCCGGCACGAGCAGCTTTGCTTGGACGCCCCCATCTCTTTCGTTTTAGGTGACGCATGGCTTTAAATCCTACATTGATTAATGTTGCTGACCGCATCCAGCCATTGGACATCAGTAGAGCCTATACCCAAGCGGCAACGCTGAAAGAATTGGCTCAACGGGGCCAAATGAATGATCTGCGGATGCAGGAGTTTCAGCAGAAGTCAGACGATCGCCGCAGTCTGCGTGATCTGTTGCCGAAAGCCATGAGCGGTGACGCTGAGGCCCGCAATCAAATCGCAGGGATTGACCCGGAATTGTTCGCGCGTTTGGATGACCGGCAACGCCAGCAAGTCGGAGCCCGCGCCGAAGCGATAGGACGTGCTGCGATGATCGCGGACACGCCAGAGAAGTGGGATTTGGCTATTGATAGCCTATCCCAGCTATATCCAGATCTTGCGGAATATCGGGGTAAGTTCACACCCGAAGCCCGTCAGGCCGCCATTGCTTCATCGTCCCAGGTTGGCGAATACTTGAAGATGCAGCAGCCACAGTCTGACATCGGTAAGCTGAACCGTGATGTTTCACGTGGACTTGTGACGCCAGGGCAGCGCGACGAGAAGATTTCTGGAAAGCAAGACCGGTGGGAGCCGGTTTACGATGCGCAGGGGAATGCGGTTGCACAGCGGAATGCCCGGACTGGAAAGATTGAAAGTGATCCTAGAGTGACGGCATCCGGGGGAATTAAGCCGCCATCTGGATATAAGTTCGCTGCTGACGGTTCGCTCGAATTTATTCCCGGCGGACCTGCCGACCCTAAAACTAAAGGAGGGCAAAAACTGTCTGGTGAGCTTGCGGGCAAGGTCGGGGGGTTAGAGCAAGCCTTAGAACAGGATATTCCATTCGCTATAAAAAATCTATTCAAGGATGGTGATTTAGATAAGGGTGATTTTCAAGAATCTGTTTTGATGCAACGAGCTCCATTTTCCGACGGGGTTGGCGTGACTCGTGAGGTCCGGCAAGCAGTCTCCCGTGCTTTAGGCGCTGTACTGCGCATGGAATCCGGCGCAGCGGTCCCCGAGACTGAACTAGAACGCTATATGCAGCAATATATGCCAAGTATTGTAGACAGCAATCAGGCAGCCAGGGCAAAAATTTTAGCGTTAAAAACTAGGGCAGAGAATGCTGTTAAAAATGCAAGAGGTACTGTAAGCGACCCTGTGAGTGGCAACGCTGATGTTTCCTCAATGTCAGATGATGACTTATTGAGAGCTCTCAATGGCCAGTAAACTTGATTTAATGATTGAGGCAGAACGGCGCGGTATTTTACCTCAAGATAAAGCAGTATTGTTAACGGAGGCCCGGCGTCGCGGCCTTATCGGCGACAGTAACGCCCAACCCCAAGTCCCCTACGCAGACGAACCTGGCGCGGTCGCTGAGGGAGACGCTAAATCGCCCACAGCGCCGCGCCCTGTTACAGAGGTAGCTTCCCAAGCTTATCGCGATGTTGCGGGAACGCGGACCGGGATTGATCCTGAAAATTACGACACCGTGCGACGGTATGCTGGTTTTCTGACGCCTGTGGCGGATATTGCTGCTGCTGGCGCCGAGGTTGTCGGCGGCGGCTTAAACGCGCTTTTGATGGGTGGGGCTCAGGGGCTTGAGAATATGGGTGTCATTGATGCCGGCTCAGGGCGTCGGTTGGGGCGGGATCTGGTCAATCTAAAGGACGTCTCAGGCCTTGTCGCCGGTATGTCGCCTGCTAATCCTGCCGCGCCTGTCGCCCGGTCTGCCGCGCCTCAGGCTGTGACCAAACCGAGCAGGCTTCAAGATTTGGTTACGTCGTTTGATCGGGCAAATGTCACCCCGAGCGTTGCCGCCACAACCGATAGCCGGGCGGTCCGGGGGTTGTCCACAGGTTTAGAAAACACGCCCCTGATCGGTAGACCTGTTGCAAAGACGCTTGATCGAAATGTTGAAGAGGTGGCGAACCAAGCGGATGTTCTGGCCCGTCGTTCTGGCACACCAACTGATGCCGTAGCGATGGGGGAGACGCTTCAAAGAGGGGCAAATACCTATGTCAAGCGATCTCGCGATGTGGGGGCCGATTTATATAAGCGCGCTCAAGATCTAACGGGTGATGTGCGGGTTGCGCCGGAAGGGGCTATACAGGCTATTGATCGCAATTTGGCTGACTTGAGCAAGCTCCCCAATCAGAATAGGGCAACGATCAAAGCGTTTGAAGACATCCGTGCTGATCTGGTTGACGAGAGTGGGCGAGCCATCCCCGTCGATATCCAGACTTTAAGGGATATGCGAACATCAATCAGAACAAAGCTTATTGCTGATGGACTACGAGCTACAGACGCCGAGCGCCGGGCCAATCAAGTTTTTGATGCAGCCAAAAAAGACATTGAAGGCGCCCTTGGCAATAACCCCCAAGCCTTAAACGCTTATCGTCGGGCAGATAAATTTTGGTCGGATCGCGTTGAGCGGATAGACGGCAGTTTAACGCAAATACTTGGTAAGACTGATGACTTAGACCCCGAGAAAGCGACGGCTCGTATATTGCAGATGGCAGGCGCCCGGGGCAGTTCGAGCAAGTTGGCAGGGATCATGAAATCTATCCCTAAACAAGACCGTGGTGACATTTCCGCCACAATAATTTCCAATCTTGGTCGGAAAGATGAGGCTTTTTCGCCTGCTATATTTGCAACGCAATGGCAAAAGCTTTCGCCGCGCGCCAAAAACATAATGTTTGATGCTGAGCTACGCAGTGAATTGGATAATTTGGCAAAAGTTGCCCGTCGCGTCGGTGACGTGGATAAAGCCAGGCCGCGTGGCAGCGCCAACACGCAGGCGGCAATAGGCAGTATGCTTGGTGTTGCCACATGGCTTGAGCCGACAACCCTGGTCGCAACGGGATCGGGCTACACGTCGGCTTTGGCGTTATCCAGCCCTCGTTACGTCCGCTGGCTGGCTCATAGATCTGCTATAGAACAAAAGGCCCGTCGTGGCCTGGACGTGCGCCCGGATCTTCAAAAAAGCATGCGTGATTTAGAGCTACTCGCAGCAGCCAATGATAATGCGTCCCCCGATATCGCACGTTTGCTTGAGACATTCCGTGCGAATAGCGGGGCAGTTGCCCAAGTAGAACAGGAAGAACAAGAATCCCGCCAATAACTTGGCAGCGTAAATATATCTTTCGCGTGTAATCGTCATCCCCCCAATTTGCCACCACAGAGTTAGCCCGTCAACGGCTGACTCTTTTGTTTATGGAGTCCTTGAATGGCCGGTTTTCGGTTTGATCTGACGCTCTGGAGCGCCATTGATATTAATGGCCGACCATTGAACGGTGCGAAGTTGTATTTCTATGTATCCGGCACGTCTACTCTTTTAAACACATATTTGGATAGCTCGTTAACCATACCCAATGCAAACCCTGTGGTGGCCGACAGTAATGGCAGATGGTCAGATATTTTTCTGTTACCGAAAACATACAAGGTCGTTCTCACTAGCTCAAATGATGTTGTGATCGATACTATTGACCCGGTGTTCGGGATCAATCCCGGCGTTACAGGTGCGATGTCCGCTGTTGATGTTGTTGACAGTATGGCAGAACTTCCAAGATCAACCTTAATGGATGGCCTGCAAATACAGATCCTGGGTCGTCACAATATAGGCGATGGAGGCGGCGGCACATTTTATTGGGACGCCACCAGCACGGCAACGCCCAATGGCGGGACGATTTTTGCAATAGATGATCAACCAGGCCGTTGGATTAGAAATTATTCTGGTCAGGTTAATGTTAAGTGGTTCGGGGCTAAGGGGAACGGCACCGACTACGACAGATCCGCTATACAGTCTGCTATTGCATTTGGGCAAGAGGCTGGTTCGGATATTCTTTATCCATCAGGTGAATATTTGATTGATGGTGCTTTGTCATCAGACGATATGCTAAATGGTCTTGTGATCCCATTTACATCACCAAATGACTACGGCAAACGCGTGCGACTGATTTTTGAACGTGGCGCGAAATTGCTTGCGGGCGCAAACAACATGATTGTTTTGCGCATGGCTGACAGTTATTCGGTGATTGATAATCCTGTCATTGACGGCAATGGGTATAGCGGGGTTTATGGAATTGCGATTGGACCCGAAGACATGGACCAAACCAACACACTTGTTTGGCAAATGTACAACGCTATCAACAATCCAGCTATAACGCGCTGTGCCGAAGGCATTGTCATGCAGTGCGGGCCAGATGTGGCGGGATCTGATAGTGGATGTTGGTATAATAACGTGTGGGGCGGCCACGTCTATAGCTGTACGCGCGGCGTTTGGTTTAAGGATGGACCAAATGCGTCAAGTTCTGGTGTTAATCGAAATTCACTGATAAGGACCCGGATTGGTCAAAATTGTAATACTGGAATTCAAATCGACAGCGGCGACGGAAATGAATCTTTTGGTGTTCAGTTCGAGGGAATAAATTCTGGTACTGCACCGAACGCCATCCCTACAGCGGTAAAAATTAAAGCCAGCGGGTTATATAGTGGGGACAATAATTCGAATAAAATAATAGCAAGCACGTTTGAAGCTTGTACGCGTCATGTCGACAATGCGAATGCTTATTCCGAGTTTTACGGCTGTGACATACTTGACAGCGCTTGCGTTTGGGGTGCGCTACCGCTGGTAAAAATTGGTGGTCATCCGTCGGCCGCGGCACAGATATTACCAGGGGCATGCTATCAGGCAGGCAGCCAGATTGCAGGTGTATTGAACAACGCGCTACAAGCCTCTGGCCCTATTGGCTACGCCGCGCGGAACTATGAAGTCCTTGACGCTAATGGTGCTCTTGACAAGTCTGGGCGGATCCGCTGTGAGGTGGTGGGTAATATCACCAACGGCGGCACAAAAGATGCAGTACTTGTCCCAGCTGCGAGATTATCTGCGGTATCCGTAAATATTGTCGCGGGAATGATACAGGCGCTTGGCGTCACTGCCTCTCAGAGTCCTACGTTTGCAGAATATCGATTTGTTGCACGAATAGCGCCGGGATTGTCTTTAGGTCAATGGGGCGTGGTGGAAGTCTACAACGACGAAAGCCAGGGTGTCGATGACTGGCGAGTTTCGACGGCTGGATTGATAATTCAGAGTATCAGTATTGAAGATGGTGCGTTGGTAGCGACAATGCAAGCTGCCACGGCCGCTTTGAATAATGTGCAGCTGAGGATAGATCTTCAACATGCAATCTTATGATTACCGGAGATGTCACAATGACAGAAAACGCTGAGTTGCGCGCAGATATCGTGCGTCTTGAAACTGAGGTCCGCTACCTTACGCAAGAGTTTACGGAGTTCAGGCACGAGCATTCAGAATTGCTTGAGGCGTGGCGCGCAGGGACGGGGTTTTTTCGGTTTCTAAAATGGTTCCTAAGCTTGGCGGGCGCTGCTGCAATGTTGTGGGCAGCCATCACACAAATTCGGTGGTCGTGATGTTTTTGGCTGGCTTTGTCGCAGGGTTTCTAGCTGCCATCGTGTTTCTGATTTTTGTATTTATCGCGGAGATTAAGCAGTGGCTGTGAACCCGCGCGTCATAGCTTGGGCTGTTGCTGCATCAGTCGCTATTGCAACGCCGTTTATTGCTCCGTGGGAAGGTAAGAAAAACGATCCTTACCTTGATATTGTCGGAATCCCAACCGTGTGCTACGGCGAAACACGTGTTGAAATGCGCCGCTATACAGATGCCGAATGCATGGATATGTTGCAACCCGCCGTTGAGGGTTTTGCAAAAGACGTTTTGACCTGCACGCCCGGCCTTGCTCACCATCCGTACCAATTGGCAGCGGCGACATCGCTTACTTACAACATCGGCAGTGGCGCTTATTGCCGGTCGACTGTTGCAAAACGGTTTAACGCCGGTGACTTGCGCGGCGGGTGCGCTGCCTTCGCTCTTTTTAATGGAGCTACATACAGCAAACCGCAGCCCAACCATAATTGCAGGCAGTTAAAAGATGGCCGTTGGTTCTGCGAAGTCCAAGGCTTAATCAACCGTCGTAAGGATGAGGTGGGATTGTGCATGGTGGGGTTATGACATTTATTGAAGTTTTTTTGTTGTTATTAGTTGCTCATGCGCTTGCTGATTATCCGCTTCAAGGAGACTTTTTAGCACGAGCTAAGAATAGATCGGCGGCTATTCCTGGCGTCCCTTGGTATCAAGCGCTTGGCGCACATGCGGCCATCCATGGCGGTTTTGTTGGGATCATAACTGGACTTTGGTGGGTTGGGGTTCTGGAGGCAGCTGCCCACGCATTTATTGATGATCGGAAATGCAGAGGAAGTATCAGTTTTAATGTCGATCAATACCTTCACATTGGATGTAAGGTTTTGTGGGTTTTGATCTTTGTCTTGGTGGAATTATGAAAACAGGATGGATCTGCCCGGTTTGCGGTAAGGGGGTTGCTCCAACAGTGAGCGTCTGCCCTTGTCCAGGACAAAAATTTGGAACGCCTATAGAGAGAAGCGCTGATGGTGTGATACCGATAGAAATAGAAATGGATTGGACCATAGATCCATCAATAAAATATCCACCTCCAATTTATCAACCACTTCCAATTTTTATTCCATCAGACCCGGTTTGGCCTTTTGGACCCCATGTCACATGTTAAAGAAATCGGTTTTTCCTTACATATCTGTCTTGCCAAGTAAAGGATTCTTGAGGGCGCTAACATGAGTTCTTTGCAAAAAGTGCAAACAAGCCGATATGGGGATTACGATATCGAAGATTTCGGAGGTTGATGTGATCCGCATATACGCTGCACTCGGCGCTTTCGGCCTTCTGATCGGTGCTTATCTCTATTGGTCGCATCTGACAACCAAAATCGACAGATTGACAACTGAAAATGCGCTTTTGTCAACTCAGCGCGACGAAGCTGTCCGCGTGGCCAACGCCAACGCCGCGAGCATCGAGATTATCAAGGCTGCGGCAGCCTGGGATATGCATGTGCTGGCTGATCGCGCCGCCAAGGCTGAGAAGCGCCGCCCCATTATCAAGACAATTTACAGGGAGATTGACAGTGCAACGGACGCTGAAAACGGCCCTATTGCTATTGTGCTCAGCCGCGCTCTTGACCGGCTGCGCAGCCTCCAAGTCACAATTGGTGACGGAAGTGCAGGTGCAGAAAGTCACGGTGCCACAAGCTTTATTGGATTGCTCACCAGATCCCGAGATCCCGACGGCGGAGAGCCAGCGCGATGTGGCGCGGTACATCGTGGATTTGTGGGTGGCTGGCCAGGATTGTCGGGATGCGGTGGCGGCGATCAAGCGCTGGACCGAGAAGAAATAGCGGCCGTACCGCTTTGGAATGATGAGGTCGCCACGTGAGCCACATTGATGCCGGCGAATTTTACCTGTTCTTCAATCGCAAAATCTTGGATGCCAACCGCCGATGGTCTGCTGTGAAGAAAGCCGACTATGGCCAGCAGCAAAGAAGCGAACTGTTTTTCCCGGACAAGAAATCAGCAATCGACTTCGCAAAATCAAATTCAAAGAAGTTTACCAACCGCTCGCAGAAGGCGAGCTAACCTAGGAGAAGACTATGAGTGAAAAAAAAGTGTTCGTTAAAATTTCGATTATTGCGGTTCAGGATGATGGCAAAGTGCTGCTTGATACCGATCACCGCTTGCCAAATATGGATCGCGAGGCCTTTGTTTTGGTGGAAACCGAACTGGCTGACGTCCAGAATAAACTCAACCGCCTTGCAAAAGATCGTATGGCCGCTGCTAAGGCTTAATGCATGCACGCCACTTTGACATGGCTTTGCGGCTTTGATTCTGATGGCCGCAGGGCGGGGGTGGCGCGGGTGCATCCGCGTGAGGGCGATCCCGCATATGTGTGGGCTTGCCCAATCGCAGACGACGGCAGTGGTGGATTGGAGTTTCATGGCGCCGTCGACATGGACGGCAAGGATACCCCCGACCAGAAAGCGCGGCGATATCGGTTAAGGTCCGCACTTCATACAGCCGCCCTAGACTGCGGTTTTGATCGTGTGCTGTGGTATCGGCTTAAGGGCCAGGAAATGGTCAGCCGTGTGTTTGACCTTCATGGTCGCGATGGGCCGGTATCGACCGATGGCCGTTATGCCTTTTCGTGGGCCAATGGGCTTTTGACGATCGGCCAACAACACGTCCGGATGCGTGGAATCCGTGCTGATCTTTTCCATGCGCTCCATGCACAGATCAATAAAACAGTGACCGCGGCGGCATTGGCCGATGCAGTATATGGCGTTGGGGACGCGCCGGATGATGCGGAGCGGGCCATCCGTGCGCATGTAAAAGCCTTGCGCGACACGCTGTCCCGCACTCGACTTGTGGTCGAGACGATCGGCGGGCAGGGGTATCGGCTAAGGGTGAGGCGATCTTGATTTAGCGATTTTTGGCCCGTGCGGCATTGTGATTTCAGCTGCTGACTACTTAATCATCGACAGATGCTCATATTTCACCCACTATCCTTACCCGGCGCGCGGGGAAGCGGTTAGGCGGCTGTCTATCTTCGCGGGCTGAATACTCGGGGGGCCTTTGCCTGGGCTCCCCGTTCCTATTTGGTCACTAAAATGACCTAGACTCTATGCCCTAAACACTACATACTTCGAGGTGCTTGGGGGGATGGTATGTCCAAGCTTGTAAGGGTCTGATATGGGTCGTTCAGTTGAGTACTCAATACGTTGCGTCCACTGTAACGAATGGTTTCCTTCCGTAATTCTGTTCTCAGACACAGGTCCACTAAACACCGCCCGGCTGGGCGAAAACCAAACACAGTGTCCTCATTGTCTTGAAACGACTGAATATTCTGCAAAGAACTTCAAATCCCGCTCTCAAAGCGCCGAGTCAGTCTTTGTTTCGAGCATGATCGGTGAAAATGAATTTCTCACCTAATAGGATTTCCCGACTCAGTCGCATCGATTAAATTATTTACCCATTTCGATATTAGCCTCTCGTCAATGTCAGAGATGTCGCGCATCTGCGTAGTCCTTCCAGTCTAATTGACTCTCTCACAAAATTGTTCTTCATTCGTTCTTGTTTTTTGTCAAGTAGGCGGAAAAGTGATGGCAAAGACGAGAAGGCTTGGACTATATGATTCCGCAGATAAACTGCGGGTGTTTGAGAATTTAAAGATCGGCTTGAGCGCTGCTCGCACCGTTGCTACTGCCTATCCGATAGGTGGAGCGGAGTATTTGTCTGCGATTGAGTGTGCCGCGGCGATCCACAGAGTGGCGGACGATCTAACGGGGAGTGGTCACTCTCTCATCTATACGGGCCGGATCCCCTGGGCAATAGCCAACGCCAAACAATCAGAGGAATAAGCGATTGAGGGCATGCGCAACTCACACTCGCGCATATTGTTAAAAGATTATGTGTGGACGATTTGCCAATAACCTTACGTGGTCACAAATTCATAAGCTTTATCGGCTTACGTTGCCAAAGGCTGCACCAAACTTACGAGCCCGCTATAACATTGCGCCAACCCAAAGTGTACCCGTGGTGCGCGCCACGGGCCAGGGGCGGGAGCTGGTGGAACTAAGATGGGGACTGATTCCATTTTGGGCCAAGCCCGACTTCAAATCCTACAGCACCATAAATGCACGGTCAGAGACACTCGCCCAGCGACCAACCTTCCGGGAGCCGTTCAAAAAGCGGCGCTGTTTAGTACCGGTATCCGGGTTTTACGAGTGGAAAAAGGACGGCAAAGCAAAGCAGCCTTATTACATCACTCTGGCCGGTCAGCAGCCTATGACCTTTGCAGGGCTTTGGGACATGTGGGATGGTCCCGACGGCCTGATTGAGAGCTTTACAATCATCACCACTGTGGCCAATGATTTCATGGCCCAAGTCCATAATCGGATGCCCGTCATCCTGGATGACAGCGAATGGCAAACATGGCTTGAGGCGGATACCCCTGCCAAAGAGCTCGACAATTTGCTCAATCCCTACGGCGGCGACATGGAGGCGTGGCCGGTGTCGACCAAGGTCAATAGCCCTAAGAATCAGGGCGCCGAGCTGATCGAGTCGATATGAGTAAAATCTCAAAGCACATAATTGATATTTCTGGTATAATAGGGGAACCACACCAAAAAAATTGAGCCGCACTGAAAATTACAGAAAATTGGGGGTACTTTTGGGGGTATTATTTCGTGTGAAAGAAATAATTCCGATATAAAAACAAATAATTAATCGAAAATATCGAGTCCGGCCGTGGGCACCATTAAGCAATTGATGGTAAAAGATTTTTCTTTTTTTATGAGCGTATTACGAGTATCCGGCTTTTGAAAAGTCGGATAGTGGACTTTAACCGTCAGGGTTCAAGCAAGTAATTGCCACAGGTGTAGCGAACGGCGGCGGTCAGGTCATTGAGTAGGCGGGTGGTAATGCGCAGGTGTTGCCAAAACAAGGGAACATCAATCGGAACATCTGCCTTAATTGTAACGAGCCGACCCGATGCCAGAAACGGTTTGGCCAAGCATTCTGGGATTAGCGACCACCCCAGTCCGGCAAGCGTGAAGTCAAGAAACCCATGAGTGGAGGGCACCCAATGTGTTGGTGCTTCAACCGCGTTACCTGTAGCTTTGATTGTCCATCGGTTTTGAAGTTCATCCTTTAAATTAAATTTTAGCACTGGTGCGTGAGACAGAGTTTTAGATGTCACGCCGTTGAGAAAATATTTTTCGTAAAAATCAGGTATTGCGGTTGCCACATAGCGTAGCGAGCCAAGGGGCAAAGTTTGGCAACCGTGGACAGTCTTTCCTATGGTCGTAACTGCTGCGAGAACCTCGCCGGACCAAAGACGATCGGCGGTATAGGCTTCGTCGTCCAATACCAGATCCAACATGATGGAATTGTTCGTTGAAAAAAGTGCTGCGGCTTCTGGGAACCATGTCCCAAGACTATCGAAGTTGAGAGCGATTTTCAGGGTTGGATTCCGTTCCCCTACTGACGCATTCCAGCTTGGTTCAGATGCAAGCAGGTCATGCTCAAGGAGCGCTACGCGGTTGAAATGTGCGCATAACTGCGCCCCACTCGCGGTTGCGGTGCAGGGAGTCGACCGTATCACCAAAGGCACCCCCAATCGTTCTTCAAGTCCTTTAATCCTTTGGGAGATCGCTGAAGGAGTCACGCCTAGGGCGCGGGCGGCCCCGTCAAACGAGCCATTCCGGATAACAGCGGTCAAGGCTTCCAGTGATGGATAATCAAGCAAATTAGAAACTCTAATGATAGTTAAGAATAATAAGTTTTACTTATTACCACCTAACGGCAACAGTGCCAACGATGAAACTGACCGCTTACATACAAGGCTTTATCGTTACGGCTCCGCTCATTATGGCGATTGGTGCCCAAAATATCTTTGTGCTGCGTCAGGGCATGCTAAAGCAACATGTCTTGGCGATCGTCTTGTTCTGTTCCGTAATGGATGCGGTTCTTATTGCTTTGGGAGTTGGAGGGCTTGGCAAAATTCTTGGGGCCGCTCCCCAGTTACGGCAATTTATGGCTTTGGGGGGTGCGTTGTTCCTCATCTGGTACGGAAGTGGGGCAGCACGGCGGGCTTTGTCACCAGGGGCGCTGGACGCAAGCTTATCGAACGGAACTTCGAGCATAGGAGCTGCGTTGACCAGCGCCGCCGCTTTCACGCTCCTTAATCCACATGTTTATCTGGATACTATCCTTTTGGTTGGCTCCATCGGTGCAAGGCTGGAGCCGACGGACCAGCCGATGTTTGTTGGTGGAGCAACGACTGCAAGCCTTTTATGGTTTACCTGTTTAGGTTTTGGTGCAGGGGTTGTCGCACCTTATCTATCAAAGCCCAAGGTTTGGCGTGTGATTGAGAGTTTGGTCGCGGTTCTAATGTTTGCCATTGCCGCAAAATTGTTGCTCACTCTATGATAAAATCGGATCGTCACTGCGTGACTAGTGACGGGACCGTCCCCGTCGCCATGTCTCTGATGGCAGCTCACCGAAACTGCTTTGGTAGTCGCGGCTGAATTTGCTCATAGAATTGAAGCCGTTGTGATAGGCGACCTGGGTGATGGATATGCCGTTGTCTGCCGCCTGTGCCAATTCTTGGCGTGACAGTTCAAGGCGCACCATTTTTAAATAAGCCATGGGCGTTGTATCGCGAAAGCGGCGGAATCCATTATGAAGCGAGCGGATGCTGACACTTGCAGCTTCGGCAATGTCTTCTAAAGATAAAGCGTCCGTGGAATGGGCGCGAATAAATTCTTCTGCGCGCCGAACATAATAGGGTGCTGCAGTTCCTTGGCCGTGTCTCATCCATTCGACAAGGTTATGGGGCAGGCTATTGAGTAGCAGCAGATTTAATGTCTTTGCATAGCTATCGCCGACAACGGAACAGCTGATGCCGAGACCGCTTTCAATCATTTCCTGACAGCACATAATCATAAAACGCTGTAGGGAGGCTGACTGTGGGCTGGTTGAGAAAGGAACTTTGTCAAAAACAATACGATCAGGTAGGGCACGATCTGTTTGTATCGATAGGCTGCGTTCTAAGGACTTTCTATCAATTTGGAAAACAAGATTACGAAAATGTTGTTCCATTTTTATATTAAAATGGTGCGTTGGATTGATGATGCCTATATCACCGATACCGACTTTCGTCGTTTCCTTGCCCACCTTTATTTCGCATCGTCCACTGGTAACCAGAGCAATATGGTAAACTTCCGGCTTCATCATGCCTTCCATATATAGTTCTGAGCCGTACCATATTTCGTTAATCCAAGTTTCTCCCATTAAAGTACGATAATGTGCTGACGGTAGTAATGGTGGCCGCTGCACTGCAATACTGTGGGGGGCGAGCATGCCCCCAAAATGTTCGGCTGCTTCGTGGACGCTGTCACTTTCGAAAACGCAAAAGCGCTCCGGTAGGCGAAATCCATCTTGTGATGTCGCAGCGGTCTGGAACATGGAACTGCTCATGGCGGTCTCCCAGCAGCAAAATCCCCAGATTATTCTTCTCTATATCTGCTCTGACCAGTCCGGCTGAGCTGAATCGAATGATACTGACATAATTTGGGGAGCTCAACAACCGGTGTTCTCTGTGTCTCCTTAATATCGATAGCTGAATGTTATTCCATAGGTCGCGGGATTACCGGATAGTCGTGTGACGGTGCTGACGATTTTACCGACATTGGTCCAGTAATATTTATTCGTAACGTTGCGCCCCCAAACCTGCACCCGCCATGTGCCATCACTATCTTCGATACCGGCGCGTAGGTCGAGAAGACCGTAGCTGTCGATTGTGAACATGGGATTATCGCCTAAGGCCGCATTAGATTTGCTCCGATAAGAATATGTCGCACCGACGAACCCATTGAGGCTGTCTGTAAGAGGCTGTGCATATTCGGCGTCACTGACGAACTGCCATTTCGGTGTATTCGGGAATTGATTGCCACGGAAATCAACCAGATTTCCCAAAGGATCGCGCGATTCACCCGGTGGTAGTGGGTTTGCTTTCACTTTGGAGGCAACATAAGTCATGCTGTTACTAAGCCGTAACCCATCTATGGGCATCAACAAGAGTTCAAGCTCGGCTCCGGCAATACGCGATTTCGGGACGTTGATCAGTTGTGTAATCCCGCCGAGTATCGGGTTCAGCACCGTGCCGATGATCTGCTTATCTTTGTAATCATAATAAAACGCAGCGCCATTGAATTGAACGCGTCTTTCATCAAAGGATAGTTTGAAGCCAGCTTCATACCCAACAACAGATTCCTGTGTGGCCGGTGTAAGCTGCGTTGTAAGCGCTGCGGCAGGAATGGAATAGCCGCCGAATTTATAGCCTTTGGATATATTACCATAGAGCATTTGATCGGGAGCAAACTTCCAGTCCAATCCAAATCGCCAAGAATAGTTTCCTTGATTTAGATTATCGACAAAGGTAGTCGATGCGAAGGTAACAGGGTCCATTGTAATACAACCGCCCGGTACGGCATTGGCGGGCCCTCCCAGCATCGATGCCAGTAGATTAAAGGCTTCGGCAAAATCACCGGTTCCCGAATCTGCGGAACACCCTGTGAAATGCCTTTTCTGATGGCTGTATCGACCGGACAGTTGGGCTTTCAATGTATCGGTGATTTGATAATCGATTCCGCCGAAAATGGATTTTGTCTTTGCACGTTGATTGCTGATAAAGCGCGCTGCGCTGTAGTAAAGTGGGCCGATATTTGTATTATCGGCAAAGAAGAGATCGAGATCGGACTGATTTGCCGTATCATCTTGGTAGCTTGCGCCCAACATCCAATTAAATTGATCGGATGATCCGGCAACGCGTAATTCCTGGAAGAACGATTTAAGAAGACCATCGGTTATAATATCGATGTTTTGGAAATCGGTTCCATCTTTGTCGGCTCTTCTGTCGATTGTAAAGCGAGAAAAGGCGGTTATGGATGTGATGGTGATATCATCAGCAACCGACCAATCGCCGCGCAAAGATATGTGCCTGAATTTATTCTCTCCGTCATAATCTTTTCCGGCGTCCCAATCGGCATCCCGGTTATTATCGGGCACTTTGTCATAAACGCTCAGAGCATCATAAACGAATTGGTTGGCGGGATTTGCCGGTGTTTTGGGCAAGAAAGACCGAAATTGAACGGCCGGTGTTTCCGAACGGTCATTCCACCCATTTGCATTCAACGAAAATTTCAGTTGATCCGATGGTTGCCAATCAAGCAGCAACCGCGCACTATTGAACTTACGATCACCAAGACGGTCATCGGGGCGCGACATGCTGCGTTGCCATCCGTCTGCGTATTCGTGACGGGTCGACAGTCGTGCCGTCAATCCCGGCGCTATGGGGCCGCTGATGAAGGCTTCTCCTTCAATCGTTTCAAAGCGACCGATTGTGAGACTGACACCCGCCGATAAATCTTCCGTCGGTTTGGCCGCAAGGTAGTTAATCGCGCCGCCGGTGGAGTTTTGCCCGAACAGAGTTCCTTGTGGGCCTTTGAGAATTTCAACCCGTTCGAGATCCATCGTTACCCCTCTCGTCATGATCGAAAAGGGCAGAGGCACTTCATCAACATAAGCTGTCACAGCCGGGACGGCACCAAGCGCAAGATCCAAAAAACCGATCCCGCGAATACTATAGATCGGTGTGCCGTAATCGCTTACTTGAAAGGTAAACCCGGGGACCAGTTTTGTTAGAGCTTCCGTGCTGGTGATGCCGCGTTGCAAAAGTTGGTCGCCGCCGACAGCTGTGATGGACATGGGAACATCGCTCAAGCGCTCTGAACGTTTCTGGGCCGTTACGATAATTTCATCAAATCCGGAAATTGTTGAGACGGAAGGTGATGAGGTATTTCCTGCGTTGCCTTGTTCTTGTCCGACGGCAGGTAGATAGATAAAAAGGCCCAGAATAGATGTGCTGTAAAGGCAGACTGTGGTTACACGGCGGCGCATTGTTCTCTCCATATAAATACTTATTTTTATAAATCGGTACCCTTTATTCGGGTGACGATCTCGTGGCGGATTATTTTTACGACGTTTCAAAATTTCATTCAGGTATCGTTTCTGTATATCCAATTAGCGGGAGCAGCGCCGGTAAAGTGCAATTCTAAGGTTATATCTTTGATCAACCAATTGTCGTTTTGCAAGATAAAGACGGCGTCATACCAGCCCCCGGTCACACTGACCGATGGCCCTTGCCCTGGGTGAAGTCTGGCAAGTTCGAAAAGATACCAACGTGCATTCGCACTTTTTCCATCGTCGGAAAGTTGAACTTCGACGGGACTTGTATGGTGCCAGGAGGCGGCAAGAATAGTACGGGCAATCGCCGTGCTTTCTTCTATTATGGCGGCTCGACCCTCGACGCTGCGTTCGCCTCCAAGTAATTGTTTGGCGCCCT
>JBBCIP010000021.1:0-5637 GCA_037189785.1 Alphaproteobacteria bacterium | reverse complement strand
CCGCGTCAGTTTGGTGTTCTTGGGAAAGTTTCGTTTTAATTTAAAGTGTTCGTGAGTGGAGACGACAATGCAAGATACTACAGAAACCATAGCGCCTCGCCGCCGTAATAGAATACGGAAGCGCTATGTCAATCCAATTCCTATGGAAGGAGACAATGGTGTCTTCAGTCAAACATGGTTTCCCATTGCATTGTCGTCTGAAGTCCCGCAAGGAACGGTGATCGGTCGTAACTTTTTAGATGGCCGTGTTGTCGTTTTTCGCGGTGAAAATGGCGAAGCCAAAGTTATGAGCGCCTATTGCCCCCACGTCGGCGCCGATCTTTCTGTGGGAACGGTGATCGGTAATAACATCCAATGTGCGTTCCATAAATGGGAATATGATCAAGATGGTTGGTGCGTTAAGACCGGCGTTGGTGATCCACCGCCACCCGTTGCGTGCTTGTTTATATTCCCGGTCATCGAACGCTACGGCATTGTATGGGTATTCAATGGCGAAGAGCCATTGTGGGACTTGTTTGATCTTGAGTTCAAAGACGAAGACCTAGAATTCCGTCCTTTTAAAACCGACCTTTATACCTGTGATCCTTGGATATTCGCGGCCAATACTCCTGATATCCAACATATTAAAGCCGTGCACGGCATACGCTTTAAAGCGCCTGATCCTCATGATCTGGTCGAATGGCAACCGTATGGATTTCGGATGAGTATCGAGGCCACCCATCAGAAAGGGGAGAGCCTTGCCTGGAGTTTCGGTATTCGTGGAACATCGACATTCTTCCAAGAAGGCCTGGTGAATGATTGGTGGATGGGTGTGCAAGCCGGATTTTCCTGCCCGCGTCCTGGAACACATGAAGTATTCTTGGCCATTGCCGTCAAGAAAAGCAACGGCACACCGGAAGATGACGAGCGTGTTGAGCAGTGCTTAAATTTTGGTGCAGAACTTCTGGGCCGGACGGCTGCAGAAGACAAGCCGATTCTTGATAGTATTCATTATAAGCCGGGAACTTTGACCAAAGGCGATACGACGTTGGCGCGTTGGTTGGATATCGTGCGCAATTATCCGCGCGCTCATCCGTCTCGCGAATTTATTAGCTAAGAAAAATCATGGGATAGGTGTTCTTGATTCTGAATAAAGGGAATCAAGAACACTATCATAACCGCATATCAAATTTGAATTTAGGAAATTATTGTATGAGCAAGAAAGTTTTGTTTGTTTTAACGTCCCATGATGCATTAGGGGATACGGGTGGTAAAACTGGGACGTGGTTGGAAGAACTTGCTGCGGCTTACTATGTTTTTGTTGATGGTGGATATGATGCTGATATCGTATCTATCAAGGCGGGCGTGGCACCGGTGGATCCAGCGAGCTTGGAGGCGCCGTGGCTCACAGCAGCTGGCGAGCGGTTTCTGGCGGACAGTGCGGCCCAGGCCAAGATTAAAAATTCACCGGCGTTGGATACAGTCGATGTCTCCATTTATGCCGGTGTTTATTTTGTCGGTGGCGCCGGTACGGCTTGGGATTTTCCAGCAAGTTCTATTGTAAAGTCATTTGTTGAAACCGTAGATCGTCGGGATGGTATTGTTGCGGGTGTTTGCCATGGTGTTCTGGCCTTGACTACGGCCAAGACCAAAGATGGCGCAGCTTTGTTGCAAGGTAAAAAAGTAACCGGCATTAGCAATGCCGAAGAAGAAATAACCACTTATGATAAAATTGTGCCGGTCTTGCCGGAAAGTCGTATGGTCGAACTTGGCGCGCACTATAGCAAAGCGGCAGAACCGTTCGCTGAACATGTGGTGCAAGACGGTAATATTGTTACCGGCCAGAACCCTGCATCTGCAGCTTTATTAGTCAAGACCATAGTCGTTGCGCTGGAAGCTGCAAAAATACCGGCTTAACGCTCGACAGTATTCTTCTATAAGTTTATAATAAAACCGCCTAAGCGCCGATAGAAACGCAATAGGCGGTTTTTTTATGCTGCCGATCTGTCAACAAATAGATAAGTGTTAACACTGACGATCGATAGTTTGGAGGATTAGACTGTGACAGAGTATCAGGGTCCGAAAGTCCATCCTCTGCGCGTAAAAGCAGATCGGAAGGCAGCGCAGATTCCCCATAAAACGGTTCCTCCGCGTTTTCTGGATCCTTTTATTAATCGAACGGAATTACATCAGCGTTTGTCGAGTATAGATGATGTTACATGGTTGCTCATTGCCCCGCCCGGGTATGGTAAAACAGCCATCCTAGCCCAACATTATTCTTACTTATCGAGCTTGTCGGTGCATACGGGGTGGTTGTCTCTTTCGTATGAAGATAATGATCCTGTTAATCTGCAAAGAAACATGATACTGGCCTATGCGCCAGATTTATTGTCCGATCCCGATTTCTCGAATGCCAAAGACCATATATCAGATATATGGCGTATCAATGGTGAACTGCGTAGTCGTTTAAATCGTGGTGTGAGATCACATATCTTTTTGGATGGCATCGACAAAATAACGGATCCGATCTGTCTTGGCTTGTTGGATATGTTTATTCTCGGCTTGCCAGAAAACACAACACTTTATGTTGCTGCTCGTCACACGACGGGACTTCATCTTCACGACGGGCGTTTGCGCGGCGTCGTCAAAGAACTCACGTTGTCCGATTTGCGTCTATCAGACAATGAAGCCTATGAAATGTTGGGCTCGTCTTGGGTCCGGGCGGATGTGGAGGTTTTGAATAGTTTAATGCATGGATGGCCTGCGGGATTGCGGTTTATGGCAATGGATACCGCAGCTGCAAAACGATATTTGGACAAACCAGGTCGTGACGTCATTCTGCCGACGGGGCTGGCGGATTATTTTGAATCGGAAGTCTGCCGTAATGTTCCTGAAGAAACATTGCGTGATTTGATGGAAGCGAGTGTTATTAATTTATTCTCGCCGGAAATACTCGCTGATATTCCTGGGCGTCAGTGTTCATGGCAGCGTATATCGTCAATTTTACGTATGGGCTTGTTTGTCCGCACAGTTGAAGGCGACCCTCAATGGATGGAGTTTCATCCTGTTTTCGGGCACTATCTTCGCCGTTTGTTATATTCAATATCACCGTATCGTTTGCAGGAATTGGAACGATTTGCGACGGAATGGTTCCAACGTCACGGTTATGCGATCGAGGCGATGCACCATGTGCAAAAATTAGACGATGATCTTTATGCTGCTGGGATTATGGAGAAAAGCGGCACCATCCAAATCGAAATGCAGGAAGATCAAGCATCATTAGCGACGCCGCTTCTGCCGATCGAACTTGTTAGCAAGTATCCCGTTGCGTGTCTTAACCAGATATATTTCCGGTTGCGTAAAGGACAACATGGTGAATCGCGGTTGGCATTTGAAAAAATGCGTCAGATAACCAATGATTTTACAAAATTTGAACAGACCGTTGATGCAAATTTAGTGTCGGGATTTGCTTACCTTGTTCAGGTGATGATAAATGCATCAGATGATCGCCCCATCACACCGCTGGAACTCGAAAATTTAGAAAATCAATTCTCTAAATACATAGATGTCGATCCGGTTCTGGGGGGCGGTATTGGGACATTGCTTGCGCTAGCCTATATCAGTCTGGGACGCTTTGAGGAGGCGTCAACGATTTGTGATATTGGTCTCAATAAAATGCGCAATAATCAAGCAATTCATGTTGCGTTCTTTTTACATTGTCAGAACGGCAATGCAGCCATGGCTTTGGGGCGGTGGAAAGAAGCAACCCTTCATTATGAAGATTCGTATCGCCTTACCAAAGGGCGTATGATTCACGATAAGTATGAAACGCTGATCGCTCAGGTTTTTCGTGCAGAATTATATTACGAAAGTAATGATCTGCCCAAAGCACAAGAGCTTATCGAGGCTATATTTGAGAAGTTGCCGACGGTCAACGGGTGGCTAGAACTCTATGCAACTGCATATGGGACTGTTACGGCGCTGTTGGGCATCACACAAGGTCTGGACGCTGTGCTGCCTTATTTCTCTTCAGCCGAGTCTTTAGCAAAGCAACGTAATTTGCCGCGACTTCTGCAGTTTGTCAGAATATTGCGGTTACGGGAAAAAACACGTGCGCGACAATTGCGGAAAGCGACGGAGCTTTTTGAACACCCTGAATTTCAAGAAATGCTGGTACCGGCAGATGGTGAAGACCGTGTGTGGCAGTTCCGCATGCAGACTCCGGCGTTATTAGAGTGTTCGCGATTGATGATTGAACTCGGGCGGTTCCGTGAAGCCAGCGGGTATCTTGAAAGGATCAATAAGTCATATTTAGAAGAGGCGGATATTCGCCTGCGCTTTACTTTCCGTATGATGGCCATGCAGACAGCTTTCCATCTCAGGCGCTACAATGCGGCTTTCGAGCATATGGTGGAAGGTTTGGAATTAAGCATTGAAGGTAGTTTGATCCGGCGCACCTTGAATCATCGGACTGAAATATTGGAAGTGTTTGATTGGTCGATCCGGAATGGGCGGAGTGTGCCGCGCCGAGTGCTGACCTTTGTCAACAAAGCACTCAGAGAAGCGGAAGAAGGTGATACGGCCCTGGCGTTAAGATATAGAAGTGCAGGCCGCCGATCCGGCAACGCAGACGGCACATTTGTCCTCAGTCCCCGGGAAACGGAAATTATTGCGTTGATTGCAGAGGGCTTTGCGACAAAGGAAATTGCTTTTCGTCTGGCCATTTCTGAAGGGACGGTCAAAACTCACCGCAAGAAAATCAATGAGAAGTTGGGTGTTGCCAGCCGGTCTCAAGCCATTTCCAAAGCACGGGAAATGCTGATTATTTAAGACCTCGTCCCTATTTCTGGGCTGGATTTATTGTTCCGGCCTGGATAGGCTCGCTGCCGTGAAAGATGAGATGGGCGGTCGCTTGGGACAGGTAACGAATGTCGACTATTGAATGGTATTTGGTGCGTCACGCGCCAACGGATGCGCATGGTTATTATTGTGGCTGGCTGGAAAAATCGATTCTGGCCCTGCCTGCCGAAAAACTGAATGATATTCATGGGCTGCTTCCCAACAATGGAGCCGTTTTCGTCAGTTCTTCGCTTCGGGCTCAACAAACCTTGGCTAAGATCACGCTTTCAGGCTGGACGCCCGGTTCAGTTGAAACGAGTGATGATCTGCGCGAACAAAATTTTGGGGCTTGGGAGGGAAAATCTTATGATGACGTTGATTTTCCCCCGATCAACGGTCTCGAGCAGCTCGCAGATCATACGCCTCCTCAAGGAGAAAGTTTTAAAGCGCTTATAACCCGCGTCGCGGGCGTTATCAAAAATATTGAAAACCGCGTTCAAGATGGGGCGGTGGTTTTAGTGTGTCATGCTGGAACGATCCGTGCCGCTTTGGCGGTTCTCCTCGGATATCCGGCAGCCGATGTATTACGCTATATGATCGAGCCCCTATCCGTGAGCCGGGTAACAACATTTGCCAACCAGGGCGTCCGTGTCGATTTTATAAATAGAATCAGATAGTTATAAAATATCCTCATGGTCTTTGTTGACGCTTGAGCCGGGACCGGATATTGCTTGTCGTGTTTTAGGTGTCGGGAATATGGTGCGCCCTTTGTGGCAAAGCCAGAGCTGCCCCCGCAACTGTAAGCGCCCATCGGTTGGG
>JBBCIP010000020.1:0-3698 GCA_037189785.1 Alphaproteobacteria bacterium | reverse complement strand
TGACCAGGATGAATGCAATACCGTTCAACTTCTGTTGTAGCCATGGTCTGATCTGCCCAAATATTATCGATCATCCATTGTATGGCCTGGTCCCTGCCCCAGCCTATGGCATGCAACCCTGTATCGACAACAAGGCGCGCTGCACGTAAAAGATAAAGCCATAGATAGCCCACTCGGCCCCAAGGATTGTGATCGTAGAGACCAGCTTCTACAGCCAACTTCTCAGCATAGAATGCCCATCCTTCACCATAGGCTTCAAACCACATGATCTGACGTATTAACGGCAATTTTGCCAACTCTTGCACCAAGGCTTGCTGAAAATGGTGCCCGGGTATGGCTTCATGATAAAGAATAGTGGGCAAAAGCCATTTTGGAGTGTCGCCAAAATTATCGAGATTGATGTAAAAAATCCCGGGACGCGTACCATCTAACGACGGATCTTCATAATAGCCGATAGGAGATCCCATTGCCAAATACGACGGCACGGGCCGAATGACCACTTCTGTTTTAGGTATTGTATGAAAAATATCCGTGAAGGCATTTTCTGCTTGATCAAGCCACATGGTCAACTCATGCATGACCTGTTGCCGTCCTTGTTCCGTATCGGAATAAACAAAACGCTCATCACGTCGCGCCGACTTCAGCCGATCCGATAAGGGGCCTTCTTTAAAGCCAAGTGAACTCAGCAACGCATCCAGTTCTTTCGTTGCTTGCGTGACAAGATTTAGACCCCTCTGATGGAGCTCGCGCGCATTGACGGTCAGAGTCGCCGATTTTTTTAGACATAGATCATAATACTTTAAGCCATCCGGCAATCGCCCCATGCCGGCTTCGCTACCTGCCCGATCACGCAACCCAGCGAGAGCATCATGCTGCCGATCGATTGCAGGCACGACATTGTCACGATAAATACGGATAGCATGCTCTACCGATGACTGAGGTAAATTCGCCGCACGACACTTCTGATCAAGTGTGACGACAAGGGGAGCACTTTCGACCGGACGATCTCTGAAAGCTTTTAACTGTTCACAAATCTTATCAATAATAAAGTCAGGCGGAATGACGCCCCGTTCAGCATCTAGACCGATACGGCTTGTTTCCTGATCAAGCGTTTCAGCGAAAGCTTCCAAACGCGACAGATAGGCCTCAACGTCCGCTTCCGTATTGATCTCATGCTTGTTCTCTAGAAGATCAGGGATCGTCGTATAAGCCCCTGCCATTTGAGTGACCACATATGGGCGCCCAATACTTATTGCTCCATACGAAAATTTCCGATCCGCTTCTTTTTGCGTTGAAAATTGAAAGAGAAGCGAATCATATGTGATATTTTCCGCTTCATTCAATTGACTACGATCGAAAGTTCTTAGTCGCTCGAGCTGGCGATCTATTAGAACACTGTTGGCTTTTACAGCGGCCAAGGATCTATCATCCAGCAATCGTCTTGCTCTACGTCGCTTTCCTGTATCAAGCCCCAAACTTGTTACGAGCTCCGGCGATAGATCTAATTTCTCTGCCATGAACTGTTCGAGAAGAGCATTAAATTCGCCACTACCTTGCGCAGTTTTTCCGAAGGAAGGCAGGACGGGAAAAACTAATCCCAAAAAGCCGCCCAAAAGCACATCTCTGCGGTCGGGATATTTGATAGGCATAAGATATCAGCTTTCATCGAAAAATGTTGACGCTTCAGTGCGGAGTGTTTGCTACAGACTCACTATTCAGCAAGCGGCAAAACGTCCAACACTAAATGCACAAGCATTCTTCCTGGCTCTTCAATTTGAATCATATGGGCCGATTGCTCAAACCAGACCAGTTTTTTCGTCGGTGCGTTCACCGTCTCAAACCAGTCGGCGGCGACATCAGGCGGCGTTGCCAAGTCGTGACGTCCGTTGAATATAATGATTGGGCAATCAAATTCCGTCGCCGCGCTAAAATCGACTTTACCCATTTCCGTGAAAAGTGGCACAAGTGACAGGTTACTTCCTTTGCTAATAGCGTTTAAATCCTCATCCGTATAGTCCGGTGAAAGCCAGGATGCATTGTGATAGTAATTGTAACTGTCCCGACCGTAGGTCAGTCCCCCAAAATGAACAGACCACTTTCTTTGTAGATTAAGCTTGTCCAAAGGTGTGTCCCCATCTGCTTCAGGGTAAGGCGCGATAGACGCCAACTCCCGGAGCGCCTCTTCATGATTAGCTGCTTTTGCAAGGCGAATTACACCTTCATACCCAACCCGCTCGTTATCCAATCTGTTGATTACTTGCCCATAGCCAACGTAAGCATAAAGCAATTCAGGAGAGCGGCGGGCCAGCTCAAGACCGACCACACTACCCCACGAATGCCCCATGACAAAAACTTTGTCCTTATTATAAGTTTGCTTAAGATACTGCACCAGTTCTGTTGCATCTGTCACAATCTGATCGAACGTCAACGTCGGTCGCACCTGTTCCGGATCGTTAGCGTTATATGTCTTGCCTGCACCACGCTGATCCCATTGAACAACGGTGAAATAATCCTCCCACGGGCTTTGGAAGGTCCAGCTCGTCGGCATTTCCGGAACCCCCGGCCCACCGTGAATAAACAGAAGAATGGGATTGTCCTTATCACGTCCACGTACGGTTATCCACTGCTGGACGCCCCCAATCGTCACCTCTTCTTTGATGTCGATACCATTCGGCGTCACAATCTTGTAAAGATCATTAATAATTGCCACTGCATCGCTGCGCGACGAAATCAAATCACCAGCGTCGCCCTTGTCTTTTGCCCAAATGCCCTGCAACAAGAATATGGCCAAACCAGCAATCGCTGCCCCCAGAAACAGCGCCGGAATTTTTTCCTTATACATTTACTATGTTCCTTCTTATGCCGAGTCTTATTAGAAGTTGTGTAAAAAGGTCAAGCCGATCGTACGTGGACGATTCACGGCGTATCGATCATAGACAATAGGATTACCATTGCGAACGCCCGAGAACCCCTCATAACCAAGCTGCGCTCTCTTGTCCGTAAGATTTTTCACAAAAATTGAAATCTCATAAGGGCCTTTCTCCAAACCTGCTTTAAGATCGATCAGTGTATAGCTATCAAGCCGCACATTGCTTGGCCTGCTTTCGAACGTGTTGTCGCGAGCACCAACATATTGGACATCACCGCGGAGATAAATCCAGCCATCGGATAAAACATCCATACCGACTTCAACATATCCGCTGGCTGTCCAGGACGCTGTGGCCGGCAACTTGTCTCCGGCCATACCAATGCCGGTCACGCCCGGCGCCAGCGATTTCAATTTAGCATCAATATACGTGACTTGACCGCCGGCTTGCAGGTTACGATTAATATTCCCATTCACTGTCCACTCAACGCCTTTACTACGTGCGTCACCGGCATTGAGGAAACCGTTAAATCCATCTTCCCGACTTACATTCAGCTGGATATTTGTCCAATCTATGTAAAACACTGAAATATTTGTGCTCAGGGCTGAATTGAATAGACCAAGCTTCAGTCCTAATTCGTAATTCCAAAGAGAATCTGAGTCGAATGAACCGGTCAACTGAACGACGCAGGTAGAACACGGTGGCAGTCCCGGATTAACCCCGCCAACACGGAAGCCTTTATTCGCCTGCGCATATAGTAAGGCGTTTTCGGCTGCTTTATAAGAAATATTGAACTTTGGCGTTATCGGCGTTTGTTTATGACGGCCAGAC
>JBBCIP010000019.1:0-7616 GCA_037189785.1 Alphaproteobacteria bacterium | reverse complement strand
CCAGTTGGAGCTGATTGCATATTTCTCGTTGAGAATGTTATCAACATTCAACCGCACATCGATTGCTTCCGTGACGGCGTAGCTCAAGAGGCCGTCAACAACCGTATAACTGGCCAGCTTGCCGAATGTGCCATTGGGAATAACCCGCGACGCATCATCCGGACGACCCAGATAGGACGATCCCACATGGCGTACACCACCACCCACGGTCAAACCAAACGGAAACTCATAGGTTGTCCATAAATTGGCCGTGAAATTTGGGGTGAACGCCAAGCGATCTCCTTGGACGCTGATGGTAGGATCATTACCACGGTCACCCGTATTACCGTTGTAAAGAACGGCATCCAAATAATCGCTATGCTTACGCTTGCTGTCCATCACAACAAAGCCGCCGAACACGTTCCAGGCTTCGGTGACTTGACCAGCAACGCCGACCTCGATCCCTTGGACGACTTGTTTGCCATACCCTTTGAAATAGGCGGCACCGGCTTCACCAGCATCAAGCCCGATGATCGGCATCCGCTTTTTCTCGGTATGGAACAAAGCGGCCGACGTCGACAAGCGACCGTCGAAGAAGTCCCACTTCACACCAACTTCGTAGTTATAGGAACGAACAGGTTTTACACCGGCCACGTAGCCGGGGAAGGCGTTGTTGCCGGTCCGTGAAATATCTGGATTCGACAGATAAGACCCTGGCGGTTGCACGGATGTACCGAACGATGCATATAAGCTACCATTGGAAACAGGTTTATATACCGCGCCAATTTTTCCACCAAGCGAGAAGTGATTATCCTTGAATTGTCCAATACCGACCTGGGCCCCCGTCAGATCCAAACTGTCGAAGGTTACACTGTAATCTTCGGCACGAATACCACCGGTGATTTCGAACTGCTCGTTGAATTGGATCGTGTCATAGAAATAAAACGCGAGTGTCTCGACATCGATATGAGCCGTTTGTGTCGGAACAGGGAACGCACCGACAGCCCGGTTCGGATCCGGATTGAAGACATCGGTCGGCACCGGGTTTACTGTACCCAAACGAAGCGCATCCGATTTCTCGCTGGTATATTCAAAACCGGCCGAGACGTTATGTTGAACAGACCCGGTTTGAATGCGCGCCGACAGGTTGGTAATATTGCTGAGCGACTTGTTTGTACGATCATAAAACTGCGTTTGTGTCGTTGCTTGCAAAGCGCCATTCACCGCGGTCGGTACGGTAAAGCGTGCTTCACGATCAACCCGCGCCCAACGCGTTTGATTGCTGATCGTGATATCGTCCGAGAAATCATATTCAAACCGCGCCAGGATAGAATCCACTTGCGTGTCGTCGAAATCTGAATTCAAACCATAAAAGCGATTGCGCTTTGCACCAGCCGTTGCTGGATTGTATGCGCCTGGCCCTGCAATACTACCATTCACGACAGCGCCGGGCACACCCCAATCAGGGCGGTCATCGCCTTCAACGTGCTCATAGGAGGCAATAAAGCGGAAATCCGTACCCAAACCAAAAGCAACGGATGGTGCAACACCCCATCCTTCTTTCTTGGCGATTTTACGACCCGGCAGACCACTGTTCTCATAGAATGCGTTCAAACGAACGGCGGTATGGTCACCCGCCACATAATTGACGTCGGCATTGCCACGCTTGCGGGTTTTTGAACCATATTCGTCAAAACCGAATTGGAAACCACCAGCCACTGAATTTTGTAAGAATGGAGTCTTGGTTACCAAGTTAACATAACCACCTGGACCACCCCGGCCGTTGTCAGCGGCCGCGCCTTTGATAACTTCCACTTGCTCTAAGTTGAAAATATCACGGCTATAGCTACCGGAATCGCGCGCTCCATCGACGAAGATACTGCCGCTGGTGTCAAAACCGCGCAGGCTGAAGTTATTGGTTGATGTCGAGAAACCGTTTTCACCAGCATTGAAGCTGATACCAGGCGTATTGCGCAGAACATCCGTCAGATTGCGCGCACCTTGCTCGCGAATAACAGCTTGCGGAATGACGCTCACTGTTTGAGGTGTATCAAGCAAAGGCGCCGTTTGCTTTGGCGATGATGCTTTTTCAACTTTGTAGCTGTCGGTAACGGCTTCACCGCCAACACGCACAGGACCAAGTTGTTGTGCTTTGTTTTTTGCTCCCTCTTGAGCAAGACCTTGTGTGGCCCATGCGACAACAGCCAAACTTACTGCAGATGCAATAAGACGCTGCCGGCGATCGACAACACGTTTCGTATTCTGGGTCATTGGTTTCTTCCCACTTCTAATGTTCTAAGTAAAGAATATGCATATAACGATGCAACGCATTAGCATGTAGGAATTCTGAATTGCAAGGCATTATCAGTTGCAGAAAAGCCTCACTTCATGGAAAAAGCTCATTTTATTCAAATGATTGCTTCTCTATTACGGAAAGATGATAAGCAAATTGTCACAACATTACTTATTAAAATTTGAAGAAATAAAAACTGAGGAAAGAAGTATTCATTCGTATACTATTTTTTTCAGTAAAAACTACTCCTAGAATTAAGCGCTTCTCAATTTTAGCAGTATTTTTTAGATGCCAATATCTATTTATAATTTCCATTCCCCCACGAAAAAGCATCTTCTAATTGCTTTTCCAAAAGAACAATCATCTTTGAGAATCTATGTCACAGATTATGATCATGGATGCAAAAATGTATGAAATACAGTACGCTACGCTGTTTCTTACGCTGAATTAAAGACAATACAACCTGAACTCTCACAACGTGATTTTTAACGTCAGAAAAGTGACATCGCACATATGAAAACGCATGCCATTCGCTTTTACGAAACAGGAAGCCCGCAAGTTTTACGTTGGGAAGAAATTGATTTATCCGCACCTGGACCGGGCGAAGTTTTACTGCAAAATACAGTCATTGGCGTCAACATGAAAGAAATCGGCGAACGCCAGGGGGCATACCCCTGCCCGCCGTTGCCCACAATCCCAGGGATCGAGGCCGCTGCCGTTGTTTTGAAATGCGGACCAGGGGTTTCTGATTTCGCAGAAGGTGATCGTGTGTGCTACGCAACACTCCCAACCGGCAGCTATACTGAAAAGCGTATTCTGCCTGCTGATCGTTTGATCGCCCTTCCTGATGATATCTCCGACGACATCGCAGCCGCTGCCATTCACAAAGGCATGACGGCACGCTATTTAGTGCGGAAAACATTTCCAATCCAAGCGGGACAGACAATCCTTGTGCACGCCGCCGCAGGTGGCACCGGCACTCTGCTGTGCCAATGGGCAAACCATTTGGGCGCAACCGTAATCGGCACCGTCAGCAGCCCAGAAAAAGCCACCTTCGCCCGTACCCATGGTTGCGATCATGTTATCAATTATACGACCGAAGATTTCGTTAGCCGCGTCAACGATATTACCAACGGCGAAGGTGTTGCTGCGGTCTATGACTCCGTTGGCGCCAGCACATTCTTTAAATCACTCGACTGCCTCGATCCCTTGGGCATGATGATTTTATACGGCATTGCCTCCGGTCATCCCGAACCGTTGGAGCTGATGAAATTCGATGTCTGGAAGTCTTACTATTACACACGTCCATCTTTCTTCGTACATACCAAAAAACGCGAAGATCTTTTAGCCAGCGCCGAAGATTTATTTGATGTGATCCGCAACGGTGGCGTTAAAATTCACATCGGACAACGCTTTCCCTTGCACGAAGCAGAAAAAGCCCATGAATTTGTCGAAGCTCGGAAAACCATGGGATCCGTTCTGTTAACTGTCTAATCAAAAAAATCGGAGCATATCATGTCGCACAACCGTATCGTCCCCAATACTTTGTTTGATAGTCAGCCCTATGGCTTCAGCCAAGTCGTCAAGACGCGCTCCGGCACAATGGTGCACTGCGCCGGGCAAACCGCTTGGGACAAAAGCGGCAATTTAATCGGCGCCAATGATTTTCGGGCTCAGTTGGAACAAAGCCTAAGAAATGTTGAAGCCGCCCTCGCTGCAGCCGGAGCCAAACTTAGCGACATCGCACGTTTGACGCTTTATATCGTCAATTACACGCCGGATTATTTGCCCGCTGTCAGTGAAACCATGACCACCTTCTTCGGGCCGGATCAATATCCTGCATCGACCATCTTGGGCGTTGCCCACCTCGCTCTCCCGGACTTTATGATCGAGGTGGAAGCAACCGCAGTCATTGCCGATTAAAGCACTACCCTTGGGCCTTAACCCGCGCCCGATAATCGTGCAGTAACGGCTCAGTGTACCCGTTCGGTTGGATAAGACCATCAAACACCAAGCTGCGCGCTGCTTGAAACGCGATACTTTCCGAAAAATGCGGTGCCATCGGACGATATCCGGCGTCATGCTTATTTTGCTCATCAACTTTGGCGGCCATGCGTTGCAAAGCCGCCTCGATATCGACCGCCGCGCACACACCGTGTAACAACCAATTGGCCATATGCTGGCTGGATATGCGCAGCGTGGCGCGATCTTCCATCAAACCGACATCATGAATATCCGGAACCTTGGAACAACCGACACCTTGATCAATCCACCGCACCACATAACCCAAAATGCCTTGGGCGTTGTTATCCAACTCTTGACGGATCTCAGCATCCGACCAATTGACGCCGTCTGCCAATGGAATTGACAACAAAACATCAAGCCCAGGGATCGGAAGCGCCGCCAATTCTTTCTGCCGCGCAAAAACATCAACCTTATGATAATGCAATGCGTGCAGCGTGGCTGCCGTTGGGCTCGGCACCCAGGCTGTGTTGGCGCCAGCCTGCGGATGGCCGATTTTTTGTACCATCATGTCGGCCATCCGGTCCGGTGCCGCCCACATGCCTTTGCCGATTTGAGCACGGCCCGATAACCCACAGGCCAAACCGATTTGCACATTGCGCGCTTCATAGGCTTTGATCCACGCGCTTTCCTTGATCGCACCTTTGCGGATCATGGCACCGGCCTGCATCGAGGTATGAATTTCATCCCCTGTGCGATCCAAAAATCCGGTGTTGATAAAAACAATGCGCGCCTTCACAGCGTCGATGCTGGCGGCAAGATTGGCCGATGTCCGCCGCTCCTCATCCATCACACCGATTTTTATGGTGTTCCGGGGTAACGACAACATATCCTCAACGGCATCAAACAAGCGGTTGCTGAACGCTGCTTCTGCGGGACCGTGCATTTTAGGTTTTACGATATAAACCGACCCGGTTTTGCTATTTTTATAAAGCCCATGACCCTTCAAGTCATGGATCGCGATCAGGCTTGTAACAATAGCATCCAAAATTCCTTCCGGCACTTCTGATCCATCGGCCGATAAAACCGTTGGTGTCGTCATCAAATGCCCGACATTCCGGACGAACAATAAACTGCGGCCCGGCAATACATAATCAGCGCCATCCGGTCCGGTCCAAGACCGATCAGCATTGAGCTTGCGGGCCATGACGCGGCCATTCTTTTCAAAGGACGCCTCGAGATCGCCCTTCATCAAACCGAGCCAATTGCTATAAGCCGCAACCTTATCGTCACTATCGACCGCCGCGACGGAATCTTCCAAATCGACAATGGTCGTCAACGCCGATTCCATAATTACATCGGCCAAACCTGCCGGATCATCCTGGCCAATGGAATGCGCACGATCAATCACCAGCTCCACATGAAGACCATTGTGCTTCAATAGAACGGCCGACGGCGACGCCGGGTCACCACAGTAGCCGACAAACGCCGCAGGATCTTTCAAACCAGGCGTCAATTGCCCAGCATCAACCCGCCATGACGTCACACCGTCGTGGCTGCCCGATTGCAACGGAAATGTCTCGTCCAACCATGCCTTGACTGTGGCAACGACACGGGCACCGCGTGCTTTATCATAGCCGCGTTGTCCCTCCCCCTCTGCATGGGGTAAGGCGTCGGTGCCGTATAAGGCATCATATAAACTGCCCCACCGTGCATTCGCTGCATTCAGCAAAAAACGGCTATTCAGAACAGGAACAACCAATTGCGGGCCAGCCATGACGGCAATTTCCGGATCGACATTTTCCGTCGTCACCGTGAACGGCTTTGGCTCTGGTTGCAGATACCCGATCTCGCGTAGAAAAGCTTGATAGCGTGCGGCATCCATAGCGCTGCCGCGATTTGATGTATGCCAGGCATCGATCTTGGCTTGCAGGTCATCGCGCACCGTCAACAAATGCCGATTGTCCGCTGTAAACTGCGCGAATATATCGGCAACGCCGGTCCAAAATATCGAAGCATCGATACCGGTGCCGGGCAACACATCAGTTTCGATAAAATTGGCAAAACCTTCGGCGGCGCGAAGCCCCGCACGCTCAACATAAGTCGTCATGATACCATCCACGCGTCTATAAAAAGTCGATCAATTTACGGCAGAAAAACCGGCCGCTTCTAATGCATAAAGTGCACAGGCTTCGTCGTTGTCCGAGGTGTCGCCGGTGATGCCGACGGCACCTATTGTGTCGCCCGATTTGCCCGCAATCAAAAGACCTCCAGCGGCGGGTAAAATTCCATTGGGAGCCACGGCAGCAACTGCCGCGATGAAGCTTGGCCGTTGTTCCGCCATTTCACCAATCCGGCGCGACGACACCCCAAGCGATAACGCACCCGATGCCTTGCCCACAGCAATTTGCAGCCGCAGGTTTGAAGATCCATCTTGTCTTTGGAAGGCCATCACATGGCCGCCCGCATCCAGAACCACGACACTCAGCGGCTTTAGCCCGAGCTCGCGACCTTTTTCGAACGCTTTAGCAATAATTGTGTTGGCTTCCGCCAGTGTCAGCTTGGTCATCGTGATCTCCATAGAATTTAAGAATATTGGGAAGACAGAGAGAGTCTGCGCCCTCTGCTTGCCGCCATCTTAAGGCCTGACAGCACCATTTCACTATACGAAAAGAATTGAAAACACTTTTTCCTTATGAGAAAAGATGAACATGCTGAGTGATTATGAATTGTTCGTCGAGGTGGTGGAATCCGGTAGCCTATCGGCGGCTGGACGGGCTGTGAAGCTGTCTCCGGCCATGGTCTCGAAACGCTTGGCCAAACTGGAAGCCCGGCTCGGTGTGCGCCTTATAAATCGCACCACCCGCCGCCTTGCCACCACCGATGTCGGTCAGCAATTCTACGAAACAGTCCAATCCATCCTGGCCGCCTCGCGGGATGCCGAGAACATCGTCGCCGGTCGCGCCGGGGTCCCATCAGGTCGCTTGCGGGTTTCCGCCCCGACATCCTTCGGACGCATGCATATCGCCCCTTACCTCAAAGGCTTTCTCGAAAAACATCCTCGGATCGAGTTGGAATTGGATCTAAGTGATGGGTTTTCCGATCTGATGACTGATCGCATTGATGTCGCCATCCGCATTACCGGGGCCGTCGACAAAAGCTTTGTTGCCCATTTCCTAGCCCCAAACCACCGTATTCTGTGCTGTGCGCCGTCTTATTTGGAAGACCACGGGGCCCCGCAGTCGCTGGAACACATCAGCGCTCATCACATCCTCGCCGCGTCATCCCAATTGCCGTGGCGGCTTGATGGCCCGAGCGGCCCGATTACCCTTAGCGGCAAAAGCTTTGTGCAAACCAATTCAAGCGAGGTTGTGCGGGAATT
>JBBCIP010000018.1:0-6518 GCA_037189785.1 Alphaproteobacteria bacterium | reverse complement strand
GTCTAATGAATGATCAAATTGCCAGCATTCTCGATCGAGCGATCGCTTGTGATATGACTTTCCCCTGGGCCAGCCCGCCGGGTGGTGATCCGGTTCTTCATGCCGCGATGCCTGAACGTTACCACAACTCGGGCTGGACCTATGTGTCGCTGACCATGAGTGGTGACCACGATATGGTCATCGCGATCCGCGAGATTGCTGCGCAACGCCGGGCGATCGAAGCAATGTCTGATCGCTGCATTTTGGTTGAATCGGTCGATGATATCTTACGTGCCAAGCGTGAAGGCAAGCTGGCATTGGGCTTGCATTTCCAGGGATCGCGACCGGTCGACTTAGACATCAATCTGGTCAGCCTTTATTACAAGCTGGGCATCCGCCATATGTTGATGGCTTATAATTATAAGAATTTCGTGGCTGATGGTTGTCACGAGAAGGGTGATGGCGGGCTTAGTCGTTTTGGCTACGATTTGGTTGCTGAAATGAATCGTGTCGGCATGTTGGTCGATGTCGCTCATACCGGCTATAAATCTTCAATGGATACGATCGCAGCGTCGACCGTGCCGGTGATCGTCAGTCACGGCAATTTGAAGGCGATCAAGGATCACCCGCGTTGTTATTCGGATGAACAGATCCGTGCGATTGCGGCGTCGGGCGGCGTGTTTGGATTGACGGGGCTCGGTATTTTCATCGGCAACAATGATAGCTCGACCCCTGCATTTGTGCGCCAGATTGACCATGTTGTGCAATTGGTCGGGCCGTCCCATGTGGGCTTCGGTTTGGATTATGTCTACGACATGCCGATGATGGAAAAAATGCTTCTACAATATGTAGACCATTTTCCAGCCGAAGACGACTACACGACACCCAACATGCAACAAGTTGAACCCGAACGTCTGTCTGCCATCATCGAGGCGTTGCTTGCCATGAACTATGCCGAGGACGACGTCATAGCGATCGTCGGTGGAAACTGGTTGCGGGTATTCGGCGCGGTATGGCGCTGAGTGTAACTATGGACAGACCTAATGAATATTTTCTGCGGTGTCACAATGCAGGTCGATGCCGCCAGCCAAGCGTGATGAAAGGATTTTTGATATGACGATGCTGATCACCGGCGCCACGATTATCGATGGCGTTACCGACAAGGCCATAGAAGGCCAAGCGATCTTGATCGAAGGCAACCGCATAAAGGCGATTGGAAAGCGTGATGAACTTCCTGTTTCCGCAGACACGACCACGATTGACGCCACGGGTAAATATATTATTCCCGGTTTGATGAATGCCAATGTTCATTTGCTGACCGACATCAGACCGGAAACGCTGATCCGCTATGATGGCCGCTATGAGGAACTGATTGCGGAAGCGGCGCAGATCGCGTTGAAGAACGGACAGACCACTGTGTTCGACACCTGGGGGCCGCGTCGTGCGCTAATGGCGACACGTGATGCAATCGATGCCGGCAAGGTGATCGGCAGTCGTGTTTTCTGTGCCGGCAATATCATCGGCTTCGACGGCCCGTATTCGCCCGATTTTGGGGCCGCGACCGCTGCGACATTGAGCGGGCGTTTTGTTAATCGCGTCAACTCAACTTGGGTAGAGAATAGCGGTCGGCATTTGATGTGGTTAACCCCGCAGGAGGTGGCGAAGGAAGTCCGCGCCTATATTGAAAAGGGAATCGATTTCGTAAAATACGGTGCTAACGAGCATGGTGCCCAGGCCCTTGGCGCGTTCATCAGTTTTTCCGAGCGGGTTCAGCGGACGATCGTTGATGAAGCCCATCGTGTCGGGATCACGGCCCAATCGCACATTATGTCGGTAGAAGGACTGCACATGTCGGTCATGGCCGGTTGCGATTTGATCACCCATTGCAACATCACCGGGCCGGTCGAAATACCTGACGAGACCGTCGAGCTGATGATTAAGCAAGATTGTGGGGCGGTGCTGTTCCCGTGGACCGAAAAAGGTATGCAGTGGCTGCGTGACAATACCGATGACGGCACATGGACGACGGTCAAGACGACCGATGCCAATGCCCGCAAATTTGTGGAGGCTGGGGCGCGTATCTTGCTGGCCAATGACGGTGGCGTTATCGGCCCTGAATTGGTGACGGATCCGGCCGCTGCACGCGCCTGGATCGCGGCACCTGCTGAAGTCAATTTCGGTCTGCTGGCAACCGGCCATTTCGTGTGGCTCGAGGCGATGGAAGAAAAGGGTTTGGCACCGATGGAGATGCTGCGCGCCGCGACCCGCAATATCGCCGTTGCGTACAAGAAGGACGCCGATCTCGGCACGCTCGAGCCGGGCAAGATCGCGGATCTGGTGGTGCTCGACAAGAATCCACTGGAAAGCGCCAAGCATTACCGCACCATAAATATGGTGGTGAAGGAGGGGGCTGTGATCGATATCAATGCTTTGCCGTTAACCCCGCTGTTGACCAAGCCATTATCCGATCCGTTACCGGAAGAAGCGTGCTACAAGCATTTTTCCCACACCGGCCAGCGCTACCCGCTTTGCACCGCTTGCGCGATTTTGGCGCATTAAACGAAGATCACGTCATTCCCGCAGCAGCGGGAATGGCGGCGACCCCGCTATGTTACGGCCATGATTGATGCGTGGTTGATGTTTTTGTGAGGTAACTATGAACCAGCGCATTCCTGTGACGATTGTCAATCATGTCGCCGTCGACATTGCGGCGACCGCCGATGCTATTTGGTCAATCATCCTCGAAGAATTTGTCGAAGCCAAGGGCTTCCGCAGGCTTGGTACGGTTGCGCCTCTCAATAGTCTCGCGGCTCCGTTGGGCGGCCATCATATGCATCTGGATTATGGGGATGGTATTCTTGATGAGCGTATTGTTCATTTTACCGAACACGATCATGTGGCCCGGCGTCTCAGCATTTTCGCTGACTATCTTTCCGTGTCTGGCAGCATGAAGGTGTATGTAACGTATCACGCGCAAGAAACCCCGACCAGCGCCCGCTTTGCCGTGGATTGTCATACCAGTGTTGAAATTGATGTGCCGATCGGGGCAACTTGTGCGGATGTCGCCGCGATCGTTGCGAAGCAAACGACGTCATATAACGACGCGCTGACTGCACATCTGCAAAAGGTGAGGACGAGACTCGAAGGCGCCGCATGAGGCCGGAATCCGTGTGGTCGTGCCGTGAGATCGACGGTAGGGGTGACTAACTTTATTTTTATCTGTTGGCTTTTAGCATTGGAGACAACCGTTGCTGTTTGATCGCGAAGAAATCGCTCAGCTTAGTGAGAAAGCCGTATTTGGTCGTAAACGCCAAGCAATGGGACGGGACGGGATCGCGGTTTCGTCGCATCCGATCATCACACGCATTGCCACGAATACGTTGCGCGATGGTGGCAATGCTGTTGATGCGATCCTAGCGGCGGCGCTTGCCCAAACTGTGGTTGAGCCGCATATGAGCACGGCCTTCGGCGTGCTCAGTATGATGCATTACGATGCGGCAAGTGGTTCGACGACCTATATCAATGGATCAATGAACGCGCCACTGGCCGGGCTTCCCGGGTTCTCGCCGGCCGATGTCACCACCGGGCGGTGCGTCGCTGTTCCCGGTTTTTGGGCGGCGTGGGAAGCATCGCGTCTTCGCTTTGGCAGTCGATCGCGAGAGGCGCTGGCCGCACCTGCAATCGATCTCGCCCGCAACGGCTTTCCTATCTATCCCTTCCTTTATGGTTTGATGTTTGAGCAAGTCGCAAAAATTGGTTTAAGCCCTGAGGGACGGCAGATTTATTTCCGCGACAATGCGCTGCGTGGGCCTGGGGAACAACTGATCAATCACCGTCTTGCCGATACCCTGGAACGGATGGCGGCCGATGGCGTCGACTATTTTTATCGTTCAGCCTTCACCGAAAAAGTGGTGGACACGGTGAAGCGTGCGGGCGGTGTGCTGACGATGGAGGATTTCGACCGTTACGATGTGCGGTGGATGGACCCTGCCTGGGGGGCTTATCGCGATTTCAAGATCGCCGGTTCACCACCGCCTGACAATGGCGGCACGCATATCATCGAAATTCTAAATCTTGTCGAGCAGATTCCGCTTCGGGAATGGGGCATGCCGACCGAAAGTGCGGACGCACTTTATTGGCTGTCGCGGTTTTGTCTGGAAGTTTATGGCGATGGGGCACAGCAGGGGGATCCCAACAGTTGTTATCTGCCGCTCGGCACCATTCTGTCAAAAGACTATGCCGCCAAGCGCTTCGATCTGATGCGTATGAGTGATCCTAAGGCAAGCGGCGCTTCCAATCCTCCCTATCCGGGCTCGAACCACCTGACCGTCATTGATCGCCATGGCAATATCGCAACCATGCTGCATTCTGTCATGTCATTTCCCTGGAGCAATGGGTTGATCGTCGACGGCATGAATTTGTGGGCCGGTGGCGTGCATTTCTTTCGCAAGATGCCGAAGCCGGGCGATCGCGCAACCACCTATGTCGCGCCGCATATCATCTTTGACGCGAATGGTAAGCCGGTGTTGGCGGCCGGATCTCCGAGCTATGGTCTGATCCAGAACTGCGTAACCAACGCCCTGAATATTCTTGATTTCGGAATGGATATTGAGACGTCGGTGCATCAGCCGCGCATCGGTGGTCCGTCATTCACGGCGTCCAGCATGTCGCGTGACACGTTCTTACTCGAGGTCGATTGCGGCACGCCGGAGATTCAAGACGAGGTTCGTCGACGTGGTTTGAATATCGATCTGGTCAATCCGTGGAACTTTCATGCGGGCAGTTATGAAGGTGTGCATATTGGGGTGGATGGGGTCGCCAGTGCGTGCGGTGATCCGCGCCGTTCAGGTGTGGCCGAAGCCGTTTAATGTGCGGGAGTGTAGGGCTTCTCATAACAGAACACCGCGGTATTTTTACTGCTGCAGCGTGATCCAGTCATCGATCGTTTGCTCGAGAACGCTAAGGCTGACGGCGCCTGCTGACGCAAGGGCATCGTTGAAGGCCCGCAGATCAAAGCGGCTGCCCAACGTTTGCTCAGCCCGCGCCCGGAGCTCGCGGAATTTGAGATTTCCGAGTTGATAGCAAAGGGCTTGAGCGGGCATACCGACATAACGGTCGATTTCAGCTTCTATCGTCTCGATCGGCATGGCCATATGGGCGCGGAAATAATCGATGGCTTGCGTGCGGCTCCAGCCTTTGATGTGCAAACCGGTGTCGGCGACCAGTCGCAACGCCCGCCACATCTCTGTTTCCAGACGTCCGTATCGTTTTTCAGGGGTGTCATAGAGCCCCATATCTTCGCCGAGCCCTTCGCTATAAAGGGCCCAGCCTTCAAGGCAAGCCAAGTAATTCGCTGCGCCGTGGCGTCGAAATTCGGGTAGATCGGTGAGTTCCTGGATCAGCGCCAAATGCATAAGATGACCCGGCCAGGCTTCATGCAGCGCAAGCGGCAAATGCATGTAACGTGGCAGCTTCGACGGGATCGACGTCACCCAATGAATTCCGGCTGTTCTGTTGTCGGCCGGATTGGGTTGTGCATAGGCTGGTGGTAACCCTGCCGCGATCGCCTCAGGAATGCTCTTGACGCCATAAGTCATGCGTGGAATCCGCCCGAAAAATTCAGGAATGCGAGCTTCGATGCGTTTCGATAAAATCTCGATCGCTTCACGTAGAGCATCGGCGCTTTCTAAAATTTGCGTATTGTCGGTTTGCAGTTGCCGCTTGAATGCGTTGAGGTCGCCGGCGAAATCTGATTCGGTAACCAACGTTTCCATTTCGGCGGTGATCCGTGCGACTTCGGCAAGGCCTAGTGTGTGAATGTCTTCGGCGCTCATGTCGATTGTCGTGAACTGACGGATCAGGAAGCGGTAATAATCTTCACCGCCGATATCGCTGGCGCAGGCCACATCATCTTTCGCTGCAGGCAGAATGACATCCTCGAGGAACTGGGCATAGGCGGCAAAGGCCGGGACAAGCTTGTGGGCGATAATAGCTTCGCCTTCTTCACCCAGTTCCTGAAAAACGTCACCGCGCGTTGCCAGAGTTTTTAGCGGACCGAAAAAAGGGTTGGCTGTGATCGCGACCGATGTTTGGCCTTTGATCATGGCGATGGCGTGTTCAACCACAAGCTTCGGATAGCGTAGTCCGCGTTCGCGCCCTGTCGTCAGACATAGTTGAATATCCGCAAGTGTATCCAAGACCTTGGGCAAGCGCGCGATATAGAGCCGCGCATCTTCCGCCGTGGCAAGACTGGTCATCGAGGCCCAACTGCTCAGCATGAAATCCGGCCCGAGCGGGTAGATGCTGGGCCGCAAATGTCCCCATTGTGCGGTGAGATCGACGAAGACGGTGAGTTCGCCGCGCAATAGCATGTGGGTCGCACGTTCGGTTTGCGACAGCGTGTCGGTTGCGATCTGTTCGAGGTCGGCGAGCGCTTGTGCGGCCCAGGCAGCACGCCGTTCATGGTCGGCAGGCGCATCTCGCGTGAGCCTATCATTGCGTGGCGTCACACCGGTCAGGATCGCGTCAATGGGAAATTC
>JBBCIP010000017.1:0-15453 GCA_037189785.1 Alphaproteobacteria bacterium | reverse complement strand
TTACAAACCCATCAGGGTTGGCCATTCCGGACGCCAATAGCCTGAAATTTCATGAGAAATACCAGCAATTGCGGGCCAGGAATTGTGGTGGGGATTGTGGTGGGGATTGTAGCCCCGCGCCATTCCCGGTGTTCAACCCTGATCGGCATCATTATACTGCGCCGCCATGACCGCGACGCCCGCCCAAGATCCCATACTGACTATACCATCCCTTGCCATTGGGCCGGGGGCTGCGGTGTTGCGGCATAGCGACGGGCGCAGGGAGCAACGAACCCCGGCGAGCCTGGCGCGGCTATTGATTCACGAACCGGTGATCGTCTGCAACCAGACCTTGGTCGCGCGCCGGGTCGGGATCGAACACCCCCGCTTTCTCGATGTTCTAGAGTTATTCGCCTTTGTGCGCCCGGCCGAGCATGTCCTGCCGACCGTCGCCGGGCTGGCCAAAGCGCTTGGGCTCGATATGGCCGGGCTTGAGATGATTGGCCTTGATATGGTTGGCCATAGCCTCGACCAGGACGCAACCGTCATTGCCGCCGCTACTGAACGCCTGCTGCGAGACATTACAGAGCCCGATTATCGCTATGCGGGCGGGATCAAGGCCGATGCCGCCGATATGATGGCCGCCGGCTGGCCCTGGGCCGAACTGGTTCTAGCAGCCGTCGACAAGCGCGCCACACCCCGGTTCCGCGACCGCCCGGTGTGGGAAGCGTTGCCCGAATGGGAAGACGAAGCCCCACCGCCGCCGCCCGGCACCAGCCCGGTCCTGCCCGAAGAAGCCGCCCGGCGGCTTCAAGATCTGGTTGGTTGGGATGCCGAAGAGCGCCAAGATCAGCGCCGTTTCGCGATGGCGGCAACCGCAGCCTTTACCCCACCGGCCCAGGTCCGGGCGCCATCCCTAGTCTTGGCCGAAGCCGGGACCGGGATCGGCAAAACCTTGGGCTATATTGCCCCGGCCAGCGTCTGGGCCGAAAAAAACCATGGCACCGTTTGGCTGTCGACCTATACCAAGAACCTGCAGCGCCAGCTCGATCAGGAATTGGTCAAGCTGTACCCCGACCCGCGTGAGCGCGCCGCCAAGGCCGTGATCCGCAAGGGTCGCGAAAATTATCTGTGTCTTTTGAACCTCGAAGAACGCAGCCGTCAGGGCGCTTTGAATCCGACCGCCCGGGTGTTGATCGGCCTGGTCACCCGCTGGGCCCGCTATAGCCGCGACGGCGATATGATCGGCGGTGACTTCCCCTCTTGGCTTGGCGCGGCTTATGGCGGCGGGCGGATTGCCGGGCTGACCGATCGCCGCGGCGAATGTATTTATTCAGCCTGCGCCCATTATCGCCGCTGCTTCATTGAACGGGCCCAACGCAAAAGCCGGTCGGCCAGCTTGGTCGTCGCCAATCATGCGGTGGTGATGGTGCAGGCGGTGGCCCGGCGCGGCGACAGCGAAAGTCCACGCCGCATCGTGTTCGACGAAGGCCATCATTTGTTCGATGCCGCCGACAGTGCATTCGCCGTGATCTTATCCGGCGCCGAAGCAATCGAATTGCGGCGCTGGATCAGAGGCACCGATGGCGTCGCCGGGCGTGCCCGCGGCCTGCGCGCCCGGGTCGGTGACTTGTTACTGAACGACGAAAAGGGCGACAATCTGTTGGGCGAAGCCTTGAAGGCAGCCCAAGCCTTGCCCGCGGATGGTTGGCTGAAGCGGTTGCAAGAAGGCGATCCGTATGGCCCGGCCGAACGCTTTTTGTATCATGTCCACACCCAAACCCACGCCCGCGCCACCAGGCCCGAAGACGGCCATGGTCTGGAAGCGGCGGCCAGCGACCCGATCCCCGGCCTGACCGATGCGGCGTTGGAATTTGCCGCCGCCCTCGAAGATTTGGGTAAACCGCTTCATGCCTTGGCCGCAAAACTGATGCGGCGTTTGGATGTGGAAGCCGACGAGCTGGATACACCGACCCGCAACAGAATTGAATCGCTGGCCCGCTCGGTCACCCGACGGGTTGAGATCATTACCAATGGATGGCGGGCCATGCTGGATGGCCTCGGCGGGCCGCCGCAACCGGATTTTGTCGATTGGTTTTCGGTCGAACGCGCCCAAGGCCGCGAAATCGATGTCGGCATGGAACGACGCTGGATCGACCCGACGCGCCCATTTGCGGAAACCGTGTTGGAAACGGCTGACGGTGTCTTGGTGGCGTCGGCCACGTTACGCGATCACGACCCGGAAGCCGACGACGACGCCGATTGGCAAACGGCAGAAGTCCGCACCGGCAGCACTCATTTGGTGTTACCGGCGACACGGCTATCGTTGTCGTCACCATTTGATTACGTCAACAACACCCGGGTGTTCATTGTCACCGACGTCAACCGGCGCGAGATCGCACAAATCGCCGCCGCGTATCGCAGTTTGTTCTTGGCGGCCGGGGGTGGGGCGCTTGGCCTGTTCACCGCCATTGCCCGCTTGCGCGCCGTGCATCAACGGATTGAACCTGATTTGGACACAGCCGGGTTGCCCTTATATGCACAGCATGTCACGCCGATGGATACCGGCAATCTGGTCGATATTTTTCGTGCTGAAGAAAACAGTTGCCTGCTTGGCACCGATGCCGTGCGCGATGGCGTCGATGTGCCGGGGCGCGCGTTACGCTTGATCGTGTTTGATCGTGTGCCATGGCCGCGCCCAACCATTCTGCACAAAGTTCGCCGCGATGCGTTTGGCGGGCGACGCTATGACGATATGATGACGCGGCTGAAATTGAAACAAGCCTTCGGCCGGTTGATCCGTCGCGCCGGCGACCACGGTGTGTTCGTTATTCTGGAAAGCGCCATGCCGTCGCGATTGCTGACAGCGTTCCCGCCCGGCGTCCATGTCGAACGGATCGGCCTTGCCGAAGTTGTTGCAAAAACAAAAGCATTCTTGCACCAAGACATATCGGCATGATTAAAGGCGCGGCCGTAAATTAAAGATGGGTCCATAAATTAAAGACGGGTCCATAAATTAAAGACGCGCCTGGCCTTTTAAATAGGTCAACGCCAAACCCGAAATTTCAACCCGATCATTGTCCAACAAGCGGCCCCAAACCGTGCCGCCGCGCTTTGAGATTTGTCGGGCCACAAGCGCCGTCTTGTTCAATTTTTTACCCCAGAACGGAAATAATTCGGCATGGGCGGAGCCAGTGACCGGATCTTCATCAACGCCCGCCGCCGGGCCGAAGAACCGTGACACAAAGTCAACCCCATCGCCACCGCCAGGCGCCGTTGCAACCACAGCAAAGTATTTGAGTTTGGCGAGCGCCGCGAAATTCGGCGTCAACGCCGCCACATCACGCGGATCGTCAAAATAAACCACCAGATCACGCGCTTTCATGAAATGGCGCGGGCGTGCCCCCAACGCTGCGGCCACGGCATCATCATAAAGATGCGGCTGCGGCGGACGCGCCGGAAAATCCATGACCAACTTTTCGCCGTCGCGCACGACGGTGAGAACACCGCTTTTGCTCATGAATCTGATGCTGCGTTCGGCATATCCCAAGTCTTCAAACAACACATGCGCAGTGGCGAGCGTCGCGTGGCCACAAAGATCAACCTCCACCGTCGGCGTGAACCAGCGCAGATGAAAGTCGGCCTCGGCCCGATCCTCCAAAGCCACGAAGAACGCGGTTTCCGACAGATTATTTTCCATCGCCAAAGCTTGCAACTGATCGTCCGGCAACCACTGATCCAACGGCATCACCGCCGCCGGATTGCCGGTGAACGGTCGATCGGCAAAGGCATCAACTTGATAAAGCGGTAAATCCATAACTGTGGTTCCTTAAAGTCGTTTCGCAAAAGCCGCGACGGCATCAGCCGCTGTTTGCCAGGCGTCTTGTTTGGTGCGTCCCGTTATTTTGCGATCAATCATTTTACGCGGGCTTAAATCGTGGTCGCCGTCGTCAATCCACTGGACGGTGATGGCCGAAGATAAATCATACTGCAACACTTCGGCTCGTGTGCCGAACGGATCACGATCACCTTGCACAATCAGCGTCGGCGTTTTCAGATTCTGCAAATGATCGGTGCGCAGTTTGTCAGGCTTGCCCGGCGGATGGAACGGGTAGCCGAGACAGACCAAACCATCAACGCTCATCTCATCAGCCACCATGCTGGCGATGCGCCCGCCCATGGATTTGCCGCCGATCATCAAACGGGTCGATGGAGAGCGATCGCGCCAGTGTTGAATATGGTGTCGCCATGCGTCCAGCAACACCGGCGCCCGATCCGGCGGGCGCTTTTTGTCGTCACTGCGACGGCCTGCCATATAAGGAAATTCAAACCGCACCACGGCCATCCCGCGTGCGGCCAGCAGATCGGCGATGGTCGTCATGAACGGGCTATCCATCGGCGCACCGGCGCCATGGGCCAAAATCACCGTTATGGCGCTACCAGCGGCACCATTGAGCAGATAATCATCATCACGTGTCATGACGCGGAGGATGACGCGACCAGATCACGGGGTCAACACCGAACCGACAATATTTTTTATAGATTACAGGACCATTTTTTATAAATTACAGGACCATTTTTATAGATTAGAGGACTTGCGCGCGCGGCGATAACACCACCGGCAAGCCGCCATCGGCTTTCAAGGTGATACGCGCGAGCGGAATAGGACGCGCCGTCGGCACGACCGCACTGTCATACCGCCAGCATACGGTTTCAACGATCAAGCGCACGATCAGTTCCGCCAATTGCGCACCGATACAGACATGGGGACCGCCGCCGAACGGCAACCAGGCAAAACGATCATCGGGCGCGTCACCGCCCGGCGCAAACCGCAACGGATCAAACATATCCGCGTCGCGCCACAATGCCCGATGACGATGCAAAATCCACGGACTGATCAACAGACTATCGCCGGTCGCAATCGGCGTGTCGTGCAAGTGATGATCGCTCAAACTATCACGCGCCAAAATCAGCGACGGTGGATAAAGCCGCAGTGTTTCAGTGAAAATTTGACCGATCACGTAATCACGTCCTTTGATCCCGAGCGGCAAATCCATGATGTCATGGTCAGCCATTTCAGTCCGCAAGCGGTCCATCCACTGTGGATAGACGGTCAGCAAATACAGCATCCACGCCGCCGCTGTGGCCGTGGCTTCGTGACCGGCGAATAGGAACGTCGCCAACTCATCGACCACCGCGTCACCATCGCCCTGGGTGTGGTGAGGAGCAACAGACAACAACACATCCAACAAATGATGACCGCCTGTTGTGCCGTAACGGCTATGGTCCGATCGGTCTTTGACCAACCGCTGAAGCGTGCGACGAAACCGCAGCAATGCCCGCCGCGCCGATGCCGCACCCGCTTTCGGCAACAGCGGCGGCAAATTCAAAGCGTCGGCAATATCCGGCTGGCCCATGACCGCCAAATAATGATCAAGATCGCGGCGCAAATCTTCGGCCTCCTGGACCATGGCCGGACCGCCGATAATTTCCGCCAAAGCTTCAAACACCAAACGGCGGATGGCATTTTCAAGATCGATCGTAAAGGGCTGTTGTTGATCACCCCATAACGCGACCGCCGCCGCGACCCGTTCACGCAAGCGCGGCACCCGGCCCCGCAACGCATCCGGTTGAAACAGCGGCGCCACATGCAAACGGCGCTGCCGCCACAGATCCCCTTCGGCCGCGAGCAACCCTTGCCCGAGCAACGACCCAAGCAACCGACGCTGCAAGCGGCTTTTGCCATAGCGTTTGTCACGATCCCCCAACACCGCCCGCAACAACGTCGGGTCCGCCACAAAATGGGTGGCCTGACCAAACCGCTTCACGGTGACGATCGGTTGTTCGTAAACATCGGCCGGAAAAGCCGACAACGGATTGTGCATGACCTGACGCAATCGGGCAGCCCATGGCCCCGTGACCGTGGCCGGGGACGGCGGCACAAAATGGCCCCCATCACGGGAAGGGGACGGCATCCTCGGGCGGACGGTCTCATTCCGAAAAGACTCGGAACCAAAAGGTTGCAGACCGGCCATACCACTCTCCTCTTCCGTATTTATATGCCTAAATACACACGCAAAGAGAGTATATGGACTAGGCCAAAATGCGTCCATAGGTTGTATTTCAAAAAATGATATCGCGTTTCTGTCCATAGGACATCACCCGACGCCCGTGCCGAATCATAGCGGTTTATCGGGACTTCAGGCCGATCAACCGTCACGGCATCGGTCATGGCGTTTACGGGGCTGTCCGAAATACTGCTGACTTGGCGTCGGCCGTGGCGATCAGATCACTGACAAATTTTTGAATGGTGCCTTTGACCGCGCCTTCTTGCGCCAAGCGTATGCGCGTTTGCCCGACCGCAGACTCGCTGAAACTCGCCTCATGGGTATGGGCCATGACCCGCTGATAAATCAATGCCTTCGTCGCGTCATCATAGAGCGAGAACCGGGCTGTGGCGGTGGCGGTCGCATTGATCCCATGCCACGGCTCATCGACGTCCAAAAGTTCGGCCTGCAGCCGATAGCGCGGGGTGCTGGCCGTCAACATCGCGTGGAGCTGCAAGCTATCGCGCAAGGCTTGATAAAATTCATCGCTGTTGACGTTGGAGCTCCAAGGCCGGGCGGTTGTCCGCCCACCCGTAACACTTTCAACCTTGATCGATTTCCATAGCGGGTGATCTTCGGCGATAATGGTATCGCGTGTGATATCCGCGACCATCGCCCCCGGGCGCGCACCCATGGCACAGGCCGCAAGCCCCACCACCATGACAAAACCAAAAATAGTTTGTGGACCAAAACGCATCCTGATTTCCCCCAAAACCCTGATCGCGAAATATATGAATTAACCATATCACCATTCTACCAGGCCGTGATATAATTTATTTAATCCGGGGGGAGACAGCCATGCGACCACAGCACGCGCCACCAGACAGTGCGATCACGCGGCTTTCCTTATCGGCAGTCGCCATGCTAGGCACGGCAATCATGCTGGTCGCCTGCGGCGGACGCCAAGCAAACCCCGTCGCCGTAACCAATGATTACGACGCGTTGTTAAGCTGCGATCATTTGCGCGCTGAATACGATGTCAACAAACGTAAGATCGACGGCTTGCGCGATGAGCAGCGGCTTGAAAGCCGCACCGCCAGCGGCAAATCTGCAGCCGCACCGTTCTTAAACGATTTCAAGCAGGGGCAATCCAAAGAAATTGCGGCGCTCCGTCACCGCAACGCCGCATTGGAAAATTTGATGGCTGAACGATCATGCCAAAACTGACGCTGCAATTTGATCAACAATTGCAGCGTCATTGTTTTCGGTCTAAGCCGTTTTGCGATTGTCGATCAAATGCTGTACGACACTCGGGTCAGCCAAGGTAGATGTGTCGCCCAAACTGCCGAATTCGTTTTCGGCAATCTTACGCAAAATGCGCCGCATGATTTTACCCGACCGTGTTTTGGGCAAACCCGGTGCGAATTGCAAAGCATCCGGTGCCGCAATCGGACCGATTTCATGACGCACCCACTGAACCAACTCTTTCTTCAGATCAGCAGATGGCGCCTCCCCATCCATCAGGGTGACATAGGCATAAATACCTTGACCCTTGATGTCATGGGGATATCCGACAACCGCCGCTTCTGCAACTTTGCTATGCGCCACCAACGCGCTTTCAATTTCCGCCGTGCCCAGACGATGGCCGGACACATTGATCACATCGTCGACCCGACCGGTGATCCAGTAATAACCGTCTTCGTCGCGGCGACAGCCATCGCCGGTGAAATACAGACCTTTGTAGGTTGAGAAATAGGTTTGAATAAACCGTTCATGATCGCCATAAACGGTACGCATCTGGCCGGGCCAACTATCTGAGATACAAAGATTGCCTTCGACCGCACCATCAAGCTCGCGGCCTTCGGCATCGACGATCAATGGCTTAACGCCAAAGAACGGCAATGTCGCCGATCCCGGTTTCAAATCGATCGCGCCCGGCAACGGAGAAATCATAATACCGCCGGTTTCCGTTTGCCACCAGGTATCGACAATCGGGCAACGGCTATCACCGACAACACGATGATACCAAGCCCAGGCTTCTGGATTGATCGGTTCACCGACCGAGCCCAACAATCGCAACGACGCGCGCGATGTTTTTTTGACCGGATCTTCGCCTTCGCGCATCAACGCACGGATCGCGGTCGGCGCTGTGTAAAAAATATTGACCTTATATTTATCGATGACATCCCAGAAGCGTGACACGGTTGGATAATTCGGCACACCTTCGAACATCAAGGTTGTGGCTCCGTTGGCCAACGGTCCATAGACAATGTAACTATGACCGGTGACCCAACCGACATCCGCCGTACACCAATAAATGTCGCCGGGTTTATAATCGAACACCAATTCATGGGTCAGCGACGCAAACACCATATAGCCGCCCGTGGTGTGTAATACGCCCTTTGGTTTGCCGGTAGAGCCCGAGGTGTAGAGAATAAACAGCGGATCTTCCGCATTCATTTCTTCGACTGGGCAAGTATCCGCAACGGTTGCCGCCGCTTCATGATACCAAACATCGCGACCTGAAACCCAAGCAACGGTGCCACCGGTCCGACGTACGACAATCACGCTATGCACAACACCATCGCCTGTCAGTTTCGCCAACGCTTCATCGGTGTTGGCTTTAAGCGGAACCGTTTTGCCGCCGCGCAATCCTTCATCAGCGGTGATAACGCAGGTCGACGCGCAGCCTTCAATGCGACCGGCCAAAGAATCCGGGGAGAATCCCCCGAACACAACAGAATGAACAGCACCGATCCGAGCACAGGCCAGCATCGCATAGGCTGCTTCGGGGATCATCGGCATATAGATCGTCACCCGATCCCCGCGCGACACGCCACGGCCTTTGAGCACATTGGCAAAGCGGCACACTTCCGCATGCAATTGACGATAGGTAATCGCTTTTGACTCTGCTGGATTGTCACCTTCCCACAAAATCGCAATTTGATCACCGCGCGTTTCCACATGACGATCCACGCAACTCGTGCTTGCATTCAACGTCCCGTCTTCATACCACCGAATATCGACGGTGCCGGTAAAGCTTGTGTTCTTGACCTTGGTATAAGGTTTGATCCAGTCGATGCGCTTCCCCATGTCACCCCAAAATGCTTCAGGATCTTTGATCGAGCGGTCATAAAGGCGTTTATACTCCCCTGCATCAACATGGGTGCTGGCCGCCACCTCAGGCAACACGGGGAAAATTGTCGGGGTCGTCATTCGGTATTCTCCAAAAAGCCGTCATTATTTTTTATCATCATTCATTGGATCATAGAAAAATCCGCGCCCCAGCCGCAAGGCCGATTGAGCGCGGATTTCATTATTTTAACAGAAATCGGCTTTGGTGCTTAACGACCAGCCAAAGCCGCCTTACGTAAGGCTGAATTGCGATACCCGTAAAAAATATAAATTGTGGCTCCGAGTAGGAGATATCCCCCCAAAAGGTAAGCCGGAATCGGATCGCCGCTGGATGCTTTATGGACAATGTCGATAATCAAAGGACTGGCCAAAACCATACAGGCAAGAATACCCAATAGCGGCACAAACCCGATCCAGTATCCGGCGATACGGAAGCCGCCCAAGGGAACACGGAACGGACGCTCAAGATCAGGCCGTGCATTGCGCAAATAAATCACGCTGAACGACACAATACTGAAGGCTGTCGCGGTGCCAAGGCTGACCAAGTCACCAAGGATCGTGATCGGTAACAATGCAGCCAAAACAGCAATAACACTGCCCAACACCAAGGTACCGATCCAAGGGGTGCGGAACTTCGAATGCAACTGGGCAAACAAACCCGGCAACAAACGGTCGCGGGCCATTGCATAAAAGACCCGGGTTTGACCATACGTCAAAATGAGCATGACCGAGAACAAACCGGTGATTGCACCGACCTTGATCAGCTTAGAAAACCAAGGCAACTCCATGCGATCCACGGCTATGGCGATCGGCTCTGGTACCCCAAGCTCGCGGAACGGGACAACACCGGTCATCACCGCAGCCACCAACATGTAAATTATGGTGCAGACGGCCAACGAGCCGAGGATACCAACCGGTATATCTTTTTGTGGATTAACCGCTTCCGCCGCCGCCGTCGACACCGCTTCAAAACCGACATAGGCGAAGAAAATCACCGATGCAGCCCGGAATATGCCTTGGTAGCCATACATAAAACCGCCTTCGTTCTCGGGGATGAACGGGGTCCAATTGGCGGTATTGATGTAAAACACGCCGAACACGATAAACAACAACAACACCCCGACTTTAATAAGCACGATGATGTTGTTGACTTTGGCGGATTCCGATATGCCCAACACCAGCAACAGGGTCACAGTCAAAATGCCCGCTGCTGCCAATAAATTGATGTTATTGGTAACCTCGAACGTCATCCCAGCTCCTGGTACATGAATTGTTTGCACCAAAGATTTCGAGAATTCGGGGGGGATCACCAAGCCAAGATCGGTCAATGCACTGGCCAAATAGCCCGAAAAACCAACCGCCACGGTCGCCGCAGCCACACCGTATTCCAAAACCAGAAGCCAGCCCATGGTCCACGCCATCAGCTCACCGAGCGTCACATAAGCATAGGTGTAAGCAGACCCCGGCACCGGCATGGTCGAGGCCAATTCAGCATAACAAAGACCGGCGCAGGCACAGGCCAGACCGGCGATCACAAACGCCAATATAACCGCAGGACCGGCATAATTGGCCGCCGCACTCCCGGTCATGACATAAATACCGGCGCCAATAATGCAACCGATTCCGAGAAAAACCAGGTTCCCTCGCGTCAACGTGCGTTTGAGTGTGTGTTGAGAAGCCTCGTCCTGGATGACTTCAATAGATTTTCGGAGCGAAAGTCCGGCCCCTGTTACCGGAGTGTGGTTCGTCATATTTTTTCCTCTCGTGAGGTTGTCGTTGTTTCAATCGCGCTGACGGTAGGGGCAACAGCATACCCAAACGTCGCTTGATTACCAGATCAGTCACTCAGAATTTGCCCATTTTGTATAATTATAATCACGCGCCGCAAAGACGAGCCCACACACGGGCCCGCCGTACAATACCCATCACGGATGCGAAACCGAGCCCCATGGGTAGAACATATAAAATCAGTTTTATTGGCGCTCAAAAAACGTCCCGGTTGCCAATCCAATGGAATATAAAGATGCGGGCAACTATTTTCATAGGCCACAACCCCGTCATCGTCGCGATGCAGGAACATCTCAAAACGCTGGCTACCCTCTCCAAATGTAAGGGCTTTGGACTGGCCGCGCTCAAGCTCATCCAACCGGCATAGCACCGTGCCCCGTGGCGGTCCTCCTGGAACAGTGTCCAAATGCACGGGGGCTCGGGTCATCTTGTTGACCGCTTAGCTAGCCGGGCGCCAGGCACCGACGGCGGCATTCCAGCCATCAACCGACACCGTTTCAAACAAACCGGCCGTAGCATAAGGGTCCGCCGCCGCAAAAGCTTTGGCGGCGGCCAGATCATCGGCTTCAAATAAAATAAAGCTGCCACAAGGCTTCGGATCGGCACCTTCGGTCAACAGCGGCCCGGCAAGCTTCAACCGATCGCCAATACTGGTGGCATGCGCAAGATGCGCCGGTCGCGTCGCCACACGAAGGTCTAAGCTATTCGGTTTATCGCGCGCCGTGATAATGAAAAGTGGCATGTTTATCGTGATCCCCTGTTTACCAAACTTGGTTTATCAATCTTGAATTATCAATCTTGAATTTCTGGGCGGAACGGACGTTGTAATAGATCTTGGATGGTCTCATCAACAGCCCGCCCGTGATGGAGAATGGCGGCAACCGCTTGGACAATCGGCATCTCGATGTTTTTCTTTTCAGCAATTTCTGCAAGCACACGCGCCGTATAAACACCCTCGGCCACCGATCGCCGTTCCATAAGAATATCGGCGAGACTACGGCCCTGACCGATTTCCCGACCAAGCGACATGTTCCGAGATTGGGGGCTGCCACAGGTCAATATCATATCACCCAAACCACAGAGCCCGAGTATGGTGTCCCGTTCCGCGCCGCGCGTCTGAGCAAATCGGGCGATCTCCGCCATACCACGGGTGATTAAGGCGGCTTTGGCATTTTCACCCAGCTTGCGCCCGTCGACGATCCCAGCTGCGATCGCGATCACATTCTTGATGGCGCCGCCGATTTCAGCGCCAATCACATCGCTTGATCCATAGGGCCGGAATGTCGGTTGACCAAGCGCCTCGGTCAGACGCGAAATCACGGTCTGATATTTGGATGCCAAGGTGACCGCCGTCGGCAACCCACGCGCCACCTCGGCCGCAAATGTCGGGCCGGACAACACCGCAAGCGGATGACGCGGCAAGGTTTCGCTCACCACCTCGCTCATCAACGCGCCGGTATTTTCTTCAATGCCTTTGGCACAGATGACCACCGCCGCAGATGGGTCAATATGGTCACTAAGAGCCGTCGTGACGGCACGCATATGTTGCGCCGGGGCGACCAGCAACAAGGCGTCCGCAGCGCTCAAGTCTTGCATCTCTGCTGTGGCCTTGATCCCGGCCGGAAGAGCGATACCAGGCAAAAAGGGCGTATTTTCCTGACGGGTGTTGATCGCAGTCACAACGTCGGATTCGCGCGCCCACAGAATGACATGGCGCCCAGTCCGCGCCGCCACCGTCGCAAGAGCCGTGCCCCACGCACCACCACCTACAATACCCACACTCTCCATGCCGTACTATCCTTTGGCCTCACGCCCTTTGGTTTTTCGTTTTTTCATTTGCGATCCTGCGTTTATGCCGCCGCGCGCAGTCCGGCGCAAGCTGTTCGGACGATCTATCGGATATTAAAGATTAGCCCCCTTGGATATCGCGAAACTGGTCCCCAGATATAGACCGTGACGTTTGTCCGAAACGCGTTCTTCCAGACGATGCGAAAGTTTCGATAAAATGCGGCCATTATTTCCAAATCTTGCGTTGCGCACTATGGGCGGGCAACAGTTTTGGGGTGACCGGCTGATCCGCCAGCGTTGGCGCATCCAACAAAACATTCTGACCAAGAACCACCGCCTGCTGGACCCCCGGAATATCCGCAAAGCCTGGGGCAGTTATGAACACTGTCTCGATTATTTGGACCGCCAGAGCTTCAGCAATCAGGGCGGTCATATGGTGATGATGATCGGCGGCCTTGGCGGCTTTCGGCATATTTTCCGCCGTATGGACCGCACATTACGGACGCTCGGCCATAATACCGTCGTCGTCAGCTATCCAAGCACCCGACACAGCATCCAAGACCATGCCCGGGATATCGAAACCGTGCTCAATCGCCTTGATGGTGTCGACAGCATCACATTCGTCTGCCACAGCATGGGCGGGCTGATCATGCGGGTGGTCCTGGATCGAGCAGCAGACTGGTCGACCCGCGTTCAGGTCGACGGCATGATCATGATCGGCACCCCCAACAACGGCGCCCATATGGCCGGTATTTTGCGCAACAATCCGATCTATAAAGTCATCACGACCGCCGCCGGTCAGGACCTGACGCCTGAAGTGGTGCGGACTTTACCCCCGGTCAAAGTCAGACATCGGTTAATTATCGGCACCACCCGACCAGGCCGGGGCATCAACCCTTATCTTGATGGCGATGACGACGGTATCGTCGCCGTCAGCGAAGCCTTGCTGTCGGGAAGCGACGACATCCACATGGTCCGCGGCGTCCATCAATACTTGCCGCGCCACCCCAAAACCATCGCCGCAGTCACTGAATTTCTAGAACAGTCACTGAATTCCTAGAAAACGGCGCGACTGCCAAGCTTTCATAAACTGCCCCATCACGCCTTGACCCCAGCTCCGGGTGCCGCCGCCGCGGTTGGATCAAGCGGCCAGCGGGCCCGGGCCGAACAGTCGAGACCGTCCGTCAAGCCTTGCCCCAGCCGTTCCAACCCGGCCCAGGCAATCATCGCCGCATTATCGGTGCAAAGCGACATCGGCGGGGCCACCAACTGAAATCCTTGGTCGACGGCGGCGCGATCCAAAGCCTGGCGAATAAACTGATTGGCGGCAACCCCACCAGCCACAACCAGGGTCGGGGTTGTGCTTTGTTCAGTGTCGCGAAACAGCGCCATCGCCTTCCGGGTCCGATCGATCAAGGATGCGGTCAGGGCGGTCTGGAACCCCGCCGCCAGATCGGCCTTATCCTGATCCGATAAGGTCGATTGGTTAAGCTTCTCAACCTCCCGCCGCACCGCCGTTTTTAATCCGGAAAACGAAAAATCCAGGCCGTCCCGCCCAAGCATCGGTCGCGGCAAAGAAAACCGGCGCGCGTCGCCCGAGCGCGCCGCCCGTTCCAGCGCCGGGCCGCCCGGATACCCGAGACCGAGTATTTTCGCAGTTTTATCAAAGGCTTCACCCGCAGCATCGTCGATCGTCGTGCCCAAACGCCGATAATCACCAACACCGCGCACCACCAAAAGCTGGCAATGCCCACCCGACACCAAAAGCAGAAGATAAGGAAACGCCACATCGGCGCTGAGCCGCACTGAAAGGGCGTGACCTTCAAGATGATTGACCCCGACAAAGGGCAAATGTCGGGCAGCGGCAATGGCCTTGCCGGTGGTCAGCCCGACCATGACGCCGCCGATCAAACCGGGTCCGGCCGTTGCCGCCACCGCGCTCAGATCGCCAAACCCGATCCCGGCGATCTTCAACGCCTCGGCAATCAGGCCGTCCAAATGATCGATATGGGCGCGGGCAGCGATTTCCGGTACCACACCGCCATAGGGGCGGTGCTCGTCCAACTGGCTCAGCACCACATTGGACAGAATCCGACGATCCATCCGTGGATCATTGGTGACCACAGCGGCAGCGGTTTCATCGCAACTGGTTTCAATGCCCAACATGATCGCCGACGCAGCGACCATATTCAGGACGTCTGGGTTGCCCATTCAATCACGGACCTTGTATAGGTTACGCATCTGACATCAGGCTCTAGCACCGGGATCCTAACAATTGCAACAAAAGACCGCGAAGATTCGTATCGGGACACGGGGCAGTGCTTTGGCTCTGGCGCAAGCCGATGAGGTCAAAAGACGCTTGCTGACGGCCCATGGCCATTTGACCGAAGCCGATATCGAGATCATCGTATTGTCGACCCAGGGCGACCGCATTCTTGACCGGCCATTGGCTGAAATCGGCGGCAAGGGCCTGTTCACCGAAGAAATCGAGGCGGGCCTTTTAGACCATAGCCTGACCATGGCCGTTCATTCGCTGAAAGACATGCCGACAAAGTTGCCGGACGGCCTGACTTTGGCCGCGGTGTTGGAGCGGGAGGATCCGCGTGATGCGTTCCTCAGCATCAAAGCCAAGACATTGGCCGATTTACCACCCGGAGCCGTGATCGGCAGCGCATCGCTGCGCCGACAAGCACAGATCAAGGCCTTGCGCCCGGAC
>JBBCIP010000016.1:0-2216 GCA_037189785.1 Alphaproteobacteria bacterium | reverse complement strand
TAAGTCCCATCATGATGGGCGACGGGGATGCGGATGACCTGATTGCGCACGTATGTGTTGGTGAAGGTGGTATCGGTGCGCTCGACCCTTAAGAACACATCGCGGCACACGAAATTGAGCCCGGCATTGCGCATCAGGGCGCCCGGCAACAGACCGGCTTCGGTCAGAACCTGGAATCCGTTACAAACCCCGATCACCGGCACACCTTTGTCGGCGCGCTTTTTAATCTCGGCCATGATCGGCGAGCGCGCCGCCATGGCGCCAGCCCTGAGATAGTCGCCAAAGGAAAAGCCGCCGGGGAGGGCGATGAAATCGACATTCGGGAGTTCGGAATCCCCATGCCAGACCGAGACCGGAGCTTGACCGGTAATCTTTTCGAGCGCGACCCGCATATCGCGATCGCAATTCGAAGCCGGGAAGGTAATGACAGCGCTTTTCATGCGCTACTCCACAAGTTCAATGGCGTAGTTTTCAATCACCGTATTGGCGAGCAATTTGCGGCACATGTCTTCGACTTGGGCCCGGGCTTTGCCAGCATCGGTTTCGGTCAGATCAAGCTCGATATATTTGCCTTGGCGGGCATCATCCACACCGGAAAAGCCAAGCGCGCCCAAAGCGTGCTGAATGGCTTTGCCTTGGGGGTCAAGGACGCCGTTTTTGAGGGTAACGTGAATACGGGCTTTCACCGAACAGACTCCTTAAAGATTAGATACCGCTGGGGCGATGCCTGGGGCTGATCTTATAGATCGGCAGCGGGCTCGACCGGGTCAATACGAATGCCGAGACGACGGGCAATTTCTTGATAAGCTTCGGCAACGCCGCCAAGGTCACGACGGAACCGGTCCTTATCGAGTTTTTCGTTGGTTTTGGTGTCCCACAGCCGGCAGTTATCGGGGCTGATTTCATCGGCCAAAATGATCTGGGCTTCTTCCTCGTTGTGGTAGAAGCGGCCAAATTCGAGCTTGAAATCAACCAGACGAATGCCGATCCCGGCGAACAGGCCCGACAGGATGTCATTGACGCGGAGCGACAGGCCCATGACCTCGTCGAGCTCGCGCGGGTTCATCCAGCCCATGGCCGTGACCGTATCTTCGCCGACCAAAGGATCGCCCAGAGCATCGTTTTTATAGCAAAATTCGATGATCGAGCGCGGCAGCGGGGTGCCTTCTTCGACGCCCATGCGCTTGGTGAAGGAACCCGCAGCGATATTGCGGATAATCACCTCAACCGGCATGATTTCGACCTGTTTGATCAACTGCTCGCGCATATTGAGCCGCTTGATGAAATGAGTCGGGATCTGAAGGTCGCCGAGCAAGGTCATGATATGCTCGGAAATCCGATTATTGAGCACGCCCTTGCCATCGATGGTGCCACGTTTTTGGTTGTTGAATGCGGTGGCATCGTCCTTGAAGTATTGGACGAGAGTGCCGGGTTCGGGGCCTTCGAAAAGTATTTTCGCCTTGCCCTCGTAGACCTGTCGGCGGCGGGACATATGAGTACCCTCTTATTTAATGCTGGTTCATTAGGATCATAGCCCCAGGCGGCTGCCCAAGGCCCTTAAAGCGAGGCGACCATAGCCCAAAGCGATTGCTAAAACAACGCCAGAAGAAGGCTTTAAACGGGCTGTCATCAGTCTGCCCAAATCCTCTTTTATTCTCACCACTTGCTATTGATTTGGGGGCCCCGAGCCGCTACGTAAGGGGTAACTGCAGCTAAGGAGTAGCCCATGGCTCAATTCGACGACCGCAAAAAAGCATTCGAGTCCAAATTTGCTCATGATCAGGCCTTGGAATTCAAGGCACAAGCCCGCCGGAACAAGCTTTTAGGGCTGTGGGCGGCTGAGAAGCTTGGGGTTTCAGGGGCTGACGCCGAGGCGTATGCCAAGACGGTGGTTGCCGCCGACTTTGAAGAAGCCGGTGACGAGGACGTGTTCCGCAAAATCCGTGGCGACTTTGATGCCAAGGGCGTCGATCAATCGGATCACCAGATTCGCCGTGAAATGGATGATCTGTTGGTTGTGGCTCGGGAACAGGTTCATAACGAAGCTCAATAAGCCCGAGATCGTCAGGCGCTTATGAAAAAGGCATCCGATCGGATGCCTTTTTACATTCAGCCGTGGCAGCGAGGCAGGCGCGGCTTAGGCGCGGCGTTCATCAGCCCGCAATGTCAGCACCGACACGCCGGACGCTGTTACGGCGACAGTGTGTTCGAACTGT
>JBBCIP010000015.1:0-13539 GCA_037189785.1 Alphaproteobacteria bacterium | reverse complement strand
GCGGTCAATTTGACCGATGGCTTGGACGGCTTGGCGATCATGCCGGTGATTATTGCCGCGGGTACCTTTGCGCTCATTGCCTATGTGGTCGGGAATGCGGTGTTCGCCAATTACCTGCAAATCACGCCGGTGATCGGGGCCGGGGAGTTGGCGGTATTCTGTGGCGCGGTGGTCGGCGCCGGTTTGGGCTTTTTGTGGTTCAACGCACCGCCGGCGATGGTGTTCATGGGCGATACCGGTAGCCTGGCCTTGGGCGGCGCGCTCGGGATCGTCGGCATCACCACGAAACACGAAGTCGAGCTTGCCATCATCGGCGGCCTGTTCGTGCTTGAAACGGTGTCGGTCATCGTCCAGGTGGCGTCGTTCAAGCTGACCGGCAAGCGCGTGTTCCGGATGGCACCGTTGCATCATCATTTTGAAGAAAAGGGTTGGGCCGAATCCACGGTGGTGATCCGGTTCTGGATCATCGCCGTCATTCTGGCGCTTATTGGTTTGTCGACTTTGAAGCTTCGCTAAAGGAGAAGGCTCGTGATCGTCGTCGACGCATATAAAGGCAAAACCGTTGCCGTATTCGGGCTGGCGCGATCGGGCTTGAGCGCGGCGTTGTCGCTGCAAAAAGGCGGCGCTCATGTCTATGTCGGTGATGACAATCAGGAGCGGACCGCGGCAGCGACCGCTATGGGATTGACGGTCGCGGATTTATCGACGCTCGATTGGAACACGGTTGCAGCCTTTATCTTGAGCCCCGGTGTACCGCTGACGCATCCGACTCCGCATCCGTTGGTGCGTCAAGCCCGCGCCGCCGGTGTGCCGGTGATCGGTGATATGGAATTATTTCACTACGCCCAAACACCCGGGAAAGTGGTTGCCATCACCGGAACCAACGGGAAGTCGACGACGACCGCGTTGATCGGGCATATTCTGGCCCAGGCCGGACGCCCGGTGGTGGTCGGCGGCAACATCGGACATGCGGTGTTGGATCTTGATCCGGTGCCGGACGATGGCGTGACGGTGCTTGAACTGTCATCTTATCAAATCGACTTGACCGAAACCTTTCATGCCGACGTGGCGGTGTTCCTGAACATTACGCCGGATCATCTGGATCGTCATGGCGACATGGCAGGCTATGAAGCGGCCAAAGAAAAATTGTTTTATCGCCAGACCGCTGGGGACACGGCGGTGATCGGTGTCGACGACGCCCATGGTATCCGCTTTGCCGAACGGCTGACCCGGCCGGGCGGTCCGCGTGTTGTTCCGATTTCGGCCGATTATGTGGCCGGTGGCGGCGTCACGGTCAAAGACGGTATTTTGCTTGATGGGATTGAAGGGGTGGCGGTGCCGATCGGCAGCTTGCTGGCGGCGCGCACGCTACGGGGCAAACACAATTGGCAGAATGCGGCGGCGGCCTATGCGGCGTGTCGGGCCCTGGGTTTGGGCGCGGGCACGATCTTCCGCGCCCTCGGCAGTTTTCCGGGGCTTGATCATCGCTTGCAGCGCGTCGCCGAGAAAAACGGCATCGAGTTTATCAACGACTCCAAAGCTACGAATATCGATGCGGCGTCCAAAGCACTCGGCACTTTCCCGCGGATCTATTGGATCGCGGGCGGGCGGGCCAAGTCGACCGACTTGTCGCCGCTGGCCTCGTATTTTCCAAATATTCAACGCGCTTATCTGATCGGGGAGGCTGCGGACGCTTTCGCGCAATCGCTCGGGGCTGCGGTCGATCACGTGATTGCCGGTGATCTTGAGACCGCGGTCGAGGCCGCTTACGCCGATGCCGCCCACGTCGGGCAAGATGCGGTGGTGTTGTTATCCCCCGCTTGCGCGTCGTTCGATCAATTCAAAGACTTTGAAGAACGCGGTCGCCAGTTCGCCGCCGTCGCCCATCGGTTGACCACAGAAACACCGCCACGAGCTGCCAATGGGGGGCGCGCATGACTGTTTTTAGCCGCACCGATAGCAGTCTTATCAGCCATTGGTGGTGGACCGTTGATCGCTGGTTGTTGCTAAGCCTTTCGGTGCTGATCGGCTTTGGTCTGTTGTTAACGATCGGCGCTAGCGTGGCAGTCGCTGAACGGCTGGGCTTGGATTCGTTCCATTTTGCTGAACGCCAAGTGGTGTTTTTGGTGTTGACCATCGCTTTGATGTTCATGATCTCGTTAGCCAGCCCGAAAACGGTGCGGCGGATGGCCGTCATCGGTTTTCCACTTTGTTTGGCGTTGGTGGTTATCGCTGGGCTGTTCGGGCCCGAGGTCAAGGGCTCGCAACGATGGTTGCCGGTCGGCAGCTTTACCTTGCAGCCATCGGAATTTTTAAAACCGTTATTCATTATTGTTTGTGCTTGGATGTTTTCCGAGCAAATGCGCAAACCGAATTTCCCCGGTCGTAAGATCGCCATTGCTTTATATATGGTGACAGCGGCGGCTTTGGTGATGCAACCCGATATCGGTCAAACATTTTTGATCACGGTGGTGTGGGGCGCCCAATTCTTCCTGGCCGGGTTGCCGATGCTGTGGGTGGTGCTGTTGGTCGCGGTCGGCATTCTTGGCTTAGCTGCGGCCTACACGTTTTTGCCGCATGTCACGAGCCGGATCGACCGCTTCCTCAATCCCGGTACCGGCGATACGTATCAGATCGACACCGCGCTGAATGCGTTTCGTACCGGCGGATTGTTCGGGCGCGGGCCTGGGGAAGGCCTGGTCAAACGGGTGCTGCCGGATGCGCATACTGATTTCATTTTCGCGGTCGCGGGCGAAGAGTTTGGCGTGATTGCCTGTTTGGGGTTGTTGCTGATCTTTGGTGTCATCGTGATCCGTGGCCTGCTTAGTCTGCTGAAAGAAAATGATCCGTTCATTTACTTGGCGACGGCGGGCTTGCTCATTCAGTTCGGTGTGCAGGCTTATATCAATATCGGCGTCAACTTGGCGGTGTTGCCCAGTAAAGGCATGACCTTGCCGTTCGTCAGCTACGGTGGATCATCGATGTTGGCCTTGGGGTTAACCATGGGCATGATCTTGGCGCTGACCAGACAACAAACACGGTATCGACCAACACGACGAGATCAGTCATGACACGGCGTAGCTTCACCATCGCTTTGGCGGCAGGCGGTACAGGAGGTCACGTGATCCCCGCCCAAGCCCTGGCGGCTGAGTTGAAGCGGCGCGGTCATGTTCCACTGATGCTGACCGATCAACGCGGCTTGCGCTACGCCGCGCTTTTGCCGGATGTGGAAACGATAGAAGTCGCGAGCGCACCGGCTGGAAGCGGCTTGCTGACACGCTTGAAGTCTGCGGTTCTTGCCTTGGGCGGCACATTGCGGGCCCGCCGCATTCTAAAAGATCGTGATGTGGCAGCGGTAATCGGATTCGGTGGCTATCCATCCTTGCCGAGCGGCTTGGCTGCGGCCCTTGTCGGTTTGCCGCTGTGTGTGCACGAACAAAATGCCGTGTTCGGGGCCAGCAATCGGTTTTTGGCGCGGTTTGCGACGTTGATCGGTGCGTCATTCCCGTATACGAAACGATTGCCCGAAAATGTCGACCACCATATCACCGGCAATCCGGTGCGGTCGGCCATTCTCGAGTTGCGTGATCAAGCCTATGTGCCGCCGGGGCCGGATGGTCGGGTGCGTATTTTGGTGATCGGTGGCAGTCAGGGCGCGACGATCTTGAGCGAGGTCGTGCCGTCGGCCATCTCCACATTACCGAAAGCGATGCAAGAACGGTTGGCAGTGTTGCAGCAAGCGCGCGAAGAAGATCTGGCGCGGGTGCGCGCGTCCTACGCGTCGATCGGTGTGGTGGCGATGGTGTTGCCGTTCATCGATGATCTGCCGCGTGAATTGAACGAAGCGCATTTGGTGATCGCCCGGTCCGGGGCGTCGACCGTGAGCGAGTTGGCGGTGGCTGGGCGTCCGGCTGTGTTGGTGCCGTTTGCGGCGGCGACGGACGATCACCAAACGGCCAATGCGCGCGACCTTGAAGATGCCGGTGGTGCCTGGGTGATCGATCAGGCGGCGTTTGATCCAGCGACTTTGGCCAAGCTGTTGCAATCGCTGTTGCGCGATACGCATCGACTGGAAACGGCTGCCGCGGCAGCGCGCAGTGTCGGGCGACCACAGGCGGCGGCGGAATTGGCGGATTTATTGGAACGCGTGATCGTTGCGCGCGGTCCCCTGGCGGCCCTACCGCTGCGCGATGACGATATGGAAGAGTCGGAGGTGGATCTCCGGCGCGTCGAAAAGAACGATGGAATGACGGTGGCGGGGCGGTGTGCGGACAGCACGATGGATTGCCGCGTCGAGCCCGGCCATGACGATATTAACCCGTCACCACCGGGCTTGACCCGGTGGTCCATGATGCCGTCGGCACAGCGGCGCCGAAATGGATTGCCGGGTCGAGCTCGGCAATGACGATATGTGTGGGTGATATCCTGAACCGTCACCATCGGGCTCGATCCGGCAATGACGGAAGAAAAAGCACGACAGGTGCGTTGGTGGAGTATGCGGTATGAAAAAGTGGAATCCTTTGACCATCGGTCGCATCCATTTCATCGGTATCGGTGGTATCGGTATGAGCGGCATTGCCGAAGTGATGCATAACCTTGGCTATGCGGTGCAAGGTAGTGACCTCAGTGAAAACGCCAATGTCAAACGTTTGCAGTCGCTGGGTATCCCGGTCGCCATTGGGCAACGGGCGGAAAACGTGGCCGATGCTCGGGTGGTTGTTTATTCGTCTGCGGTGAAAGCCGACAATCCGGAAATGGTGGCGGCGCGGACGGCGTTGAAGCCGGTGGTGCGCCGGGCCGAGATGCTGGCCGAATTGATGCGCTTGAAATGGTGTGTGTCGGTGGCCGGAACCCATGGCAAAACCACGACCACATCGATGGTCGCGGCGTTGCTCGATGCCGCGGATTATGATCCGACGGTGATCAACGGCGGTATTGTCAATGCCTATGGCACCAATGCCCGGCTCGGTCAGGGTGATTGGATGGTGGTCGAAGCCGACGAGTCCGACGGCACCTTCGTCAAGCTTCCGGCTACGGTCGCCATCATCACCAATATCGATCCGGAACATTTGGATTTTTACGGCGACTTTGAAACCGAAAAAGCGGCGTTCTTGCGCTTTGTCGAGAATGTGCCGTTTTATGGGTTTGCCGCGCTCTGCATCGATCACCCGGAAGTGCAGGCGTTGATCGGCCGTGTTCATGACCGCAAGATCGTGACCTATGGCTTCAGCCCGCAAGCGGATATTCGCGGTTTCAATGTGAAATTCGTCAATGGCTCGGCTCAATACGATGTGGAAATCCGCGATCGTTACACCGAAGAACGCCGCGTCATCACCGGGCTCAGCCTGCCGATGCCGGGGGTTCATAATGTCCTGAACTCGCTCGCCGCCGTCGCTGTTGCCGCCGAACTCGGTATGCCGGATGACGTCGTATACAAAGCGTTTGCCGGATTTGCCGGTGTCAAACGGCGCTTCACCAAAGCCGGTGTGGTCAATGATGTGACGGTGATCGACGATTACGGTCATCATCCGGTGGAAATCGCCGCGGTGTTGAAAGCCGGGCGTCAGGCTTATGATAAAAAAGTCATCGCCGTGGTTCAGCCGCATCGCTATACCCGGCTCAGGTCGCTGTTTGAAGAATTCTGCACGGCGTTCAAAGATGCCGACACCGTGATCGTCACCGAGGTGTATGCCGCGGGCGAGGAGCCGATCGACGGTATCAGCCGCGACAGTTTTGTCGAAGGGTTGATTGCACGCGGTCATCGCCGGGTTCTGCCATTGGATCACCAGGATAATCTGGCCGCAGTGATCGCCGCCGAAGCCGAACCCGGTGACGTGGTGATTTGCTTGGGGGCCGGGTCGATTTCGGCTTGGGCCAATGCGCTGCCGGGGCAATTGGACGCGATCGGTTTCGGTCAGAATAAATCCACATCAAACGGGAGTGCGGCATGATGGTCGCGACGAGCAGCACAACTAAGTTGCTCGACCGTTTGCCGATCATACGCGGTCGGTATGAAGAAAACGCGTCCTTGGCCGAGTTGACATGGTTTCGTGTCGGTGGCTCGGCCGACGTGGTGTTTCGCCCGGCCGATACTGCGGACCTAATGACGTTTCTGAAATCTGTGCCGCGCACTGTGCCGGTTACCGTGATCGGGCTCGGGTCCAATCTTTTGGTGCGCGATGGCGGCGTGCCGGGTGTGGTGGTCCGCATGGGCAAGTCGTTTGCCGAAACGGAACAGGTGGGATCGGTGATCCGCGCCGGGGCCGGGGCCAGCGATATCAGCGTGTCGGCCTTTGCCCGCGATGCCGGTTTGGCCGGGCTTGAGTTTTTGCGCGGGATTCCGGGCACCATCGGCGGGGCCTTGCGCATGAATGCCGGGGCTTATGGGCGCGAGATGGCGGATGTGCTGGTGGCCGCCGAAGCGGTTGACCGGGACGGTGTTTTGCATCGGTTGAGCGCGGACGAGATGGGGTTTTCCTATCGCAAATCGACGGTGCCGGACGATTGGATTTTCGTCGCCGCCGAGATGCGCGGGACGCCTGGGGACAAGGCGGCCATTGCCGCGCGGATGGATGAAATCAATGCGGCGCGGGAAGAAAGTCAACCGCTCCGCACCCGCACCGGCGGCAGCACATTTAAAAACCCGACCGACGGCAAGCGGGCGTGGGAGCTGATCGATCAAGCCGGGTGCCGTGGTCTGACCGTGGGTGGGGCGCAGGTATCGGAAAAGCATTGCAACTTTTTAATCAATCATGGCAATGCGACAGCGAACGATATTGAAGTTTTGGGTGAAACCGTACGGGCGCGCGTGTTGGCGGCAACGGGTATCGCGCTGGTGTGGGAAATTAGAATAATTGGCGTAAAGGGCGATACAGAATGAGTGCGAAATCCCATGTGGCAGTATTGATGGGGGGATGGTCAACCGAGCGTGAGGTGTCCTTGGTATCCGGCGCGGCTGTGGCCAAGGCGTTGCGCGAGTGCGGATATAAAGTGACCGAGATCGACGCCGATCGGTCGTTGGCGGCGCGTTTGGCCGAGGTCAAACCCGATGTCGTGTTCAATGCCTTGCATGGCCGCTGGGGTGAAGATGGGGCGATCCAAGGATTGCTCGAAGTGATGAATATTCCATACACCCATTCGGGCGTTTTGGCCTCGGCTGTGGCGATGGACAAGCCGGCGGCGAAGCATCTTTTTCTCGATGCCGGGATCCCCTGCGCCGAAGGCCGGATCGTGTCGCGCGCCGATTTGTTGGCCGCGGAACCGATGGACCGGCCGTTCGTGGTCAAGCCGCTCAATGAAGGGTCGAGCGTCGGGGTGTTTATCGTCAACCCGGGCGACAATTGGAAAGGCGATGATGATCGTCTGCCCAAAGCCGACCGTATCTTGATCGAACGCTACATTGCCGGCCAGGAAATCCAGGTCGCGGTGATGGACGGCAAGGCGCTCGGCGCCATTGAAATTCGCCCGAAAAGTGGGTTCTACGATTATGCCGCCAAATACACGGCGGGGCTTGCCGATCATATCATGCCGGCGCCGATCGCGGCCGAGGCTTATGCCACGGTCATGGATTACGCCGAGCGGGCGCATAAGGCGCTCGGCTGTCGCGGTGTGACCCGGTCGGATTTCCGTTATGACGGCGACCAATTTTACATCCTTGAAACCAATACCCAACCGGGCATGACGCCGTTGTCCTTGGTGCCGGAAATCGCCGCGCATCAGGGCATCAGTTTTGCCGATTTAGTGTCGTGGCTTGTGGAAGATGCAGGAGTGGAACGATGAAAGCGGAGCGGGACTTTCCGGGCGCCGACAGCAAGTCGCAGCGCAGGCCGGAATTGCGGGTCGAGCCGGACATGCGCAGCGCCTATCGGTCGGAGCCGACGTTTGCGGCGCGGCCAGAGATGGAGCGTGCCGGCGATCACGCCGCTGACCGGGCCGAACCACAATTTGCCGCAACCACGGCGGCGATGCCGGTCAATCGCTTGACCAGTTTGTCCGATCCGCGCTTGGCCGAGTTGCGCCGGGGCGAAGGCCGGTTGGCTGATTTGACGAATAGTGAAACTTATGGCGAGGAGCGCTATCGCCGTGGCGAAGATCTGTTGCGTCGACGCCGTGCCCATAACCTGCGTCGTATCGTCATGCCGACGGTGTTGTTGGTGACGGCGATTGCTGCCTTCGTCGCCTGGCGGGCGGGAACATTTGGTGGTCTTGGGACATCGTTTTCGTCGTTCGCGTTGAAGCAATCGGTTTATGCCGGGCTGGTGGTCGAAAATGTGAAGATCGCTGGCACGACGCGGCTCAGCGACGCCGAGGTGCGGGAAGTGTTGGCGGCGCCATCGGGGACACCGATTTTTGCGATCGATCCCGACGATATCCGGTCACGAATTGAGTCCATCGGCTGGGTAAAATCGGTTGCCGTGGCCCGCGAGCTGCCAAATACCATCTCAATCGTCATTGAAGAGCGAAAACCTGTCGCTTTATGGCAAAGAAATGGAAACCTGACATTGATTGATGATTCGGGACATCCTATAACATCACTAGATCTTGATGCGTGGAGTGATTTGCCACAAGTTGTAGGGAAGGGTGCCGAACATGCTGCTGCTGACCTGATGCCCATTCTGAACTCGGAACCCGACATGGCGAAGCTGATCAAAGCCGCTGTTCGGGTCGGGGAAAGACGCTGGGACATCGTGTTTGCAAACGGCATCAGGGCTCGCCTTCCAGAAGACGATACAACGACGGCTTGGCGCAAATTGGCCGAGCTTGAGCGGGACCATCACCTTCTTGCACGAGAGATCAATGTGATTGATTTGCGTCAGGCCGACCGTTTGGTGTTGCGTTTGACCAAAGACGAGCTGGACCGGCGACGGGAGGCGGCAGAAGCCGCAAAGGGTAAGGGAGGAAACGTCTAGAATGGCTGCCCATCGCGATAAAATCATCGCGGCTTTGGATGTCGGTACCTCAAAGGTCTGCTGCTTTATTGCACGTCTGACCGATAGCGGGGTGCGGATCATCGGTATTGGGCACCAAGTTTCCACCGGAATTAAAGCGGGCGCCGTCGTCGACATGGAAGAAACCGAGGTGTCGATCCGCGCCGCCGTCGACAGCGCTGAACGGATGGCCGGCGTTCCCATCGATCAAGTCTATGTCAATTTAACCACCGGCGATTTGCGGTCTGAGGCGGTTTCGGTCGATGTGTCCGTGGCCGGTCATGAAATCGGTCAAGTCGATATCCAACATGTGCTCGACTGTGGCCGGGCCGCTTTCGATGCCGCCGGTCGGGAAATCATCCATGCCGTCCCGGTTGCCTATACGGTCGACGGCGCCGACGGCGTGAAGGAGCCGCGCGGGTTGATCGGTGAACGGCTCGGTGTCGATATGCATTTGGTCACCGCGGCGCCCGGTCCGATCCGGAATTTGGAAGCCTGTGTGGTGCGCGGCCATCTGCGTGTTGCGAGCTTTGTGGCGTCGCCTTATGCCGCTGGGCTGTCGTGTCTGGTCGAAGACGAAAAAGATTTGGGCGTCATTCTGTTGGATATGGGCGGCGGCACGACCTCGATCGCCGTGTTCTTGAACGGCGCCATGGCGTATACCGACATGGTGCCGGTCGGCGGCAATCATGTCACCAATGACATCGCCCGTGGTCTGTTGACGCCGGTCTATCACGCCGAACGGATGAAGACATTGTTCGGCAGCGCCATCGCTTCGGCGTCCGACGATCGCGAAACCATCGATGTGCCGCAAATGGGCGAAAGCGACGGCGACAGTGTCAGCCGGATTCCACGCTCCATGTTGACCGGCATCATTCGCCCACGTCTTGAGGAAACCCTGGAACTGGTGCGTGAGCGCTTGATTCAAAGCGGCTTCGACCAAATCGCCGGTCGCCGTGTGGTGTTGACCGGCGGGGCGTCACAAATGCCGGGCTTGCGCGACCTTGCGACGCGCGTGCTCGATAAACGCGTGCGGATCGGACACCCGTTGACGGTGGCCGGTCTGGCCGATGTAACCCAAGGGCCGGCGTTCTCGACCTGCGCCGGTCTTTTATCCTATGCCGTGAGCGGGCCCGTTGAGGCCTATGCACGGCCTCAGCTGATGGAATCGAGCGGGCGTTTCGCCAGGGTCGGGCGCTGGTTCAAAGATAACTTCTAACGACCCCAAAACTCTCTAAGTACCCAAAACTCTCTAAATACCCAAAATTCTCTAAATACAACGTACGTAACAGACGACAGGTAAAAACGGAGATCGCCAAATGACTATCACTCTGACAATGCCCGAGCTGACCGAGCTCAAGCCAAAGATTACCGTGATCGGTGTCGGCGGCGCTGGCGGCAACGCCGTCAACAACATGATCAAAGCCAATTTGTTGGGTGTCGACTTTGTTGTCGCCAATACCGATGCCCAAGCTTTGCTTCATTCCAAGGCTGACCGTCGCATCCAATTGGGTGGTACTTTGACCCAAGGCTTGGGTGCCGGTGCCCGCCCTGAAGTGGGCCGTGCCGCAGCCGAAGAAACGATGCAACAAGTTATGGAGCATCTCGGTGGCAGCCACATGCTGTTCATCACCGCCGGTATGGGTGGTGGGACCGGGACCGGTGCTGCTCCGGTGATCGCGCGCATGGGTCGTGAAGCCGGTATGCTGACCGTTGGTGTCGTGACCAAGCCGTTCCAATTTGAAGGCGCCAAACGCATGCGCTTGGCCGAGGAAGGCATCGCCGAACTGCAAAAATACGTCGATACACTGATCATCATTCCAAACCAAAATCTGTTCCGGGTCGCCAACGAGCGCACCACATTTGCCGACGCTTTTGCTATGGCCGATGAAGTGCTGCAATCGGGCGTTCGCAGCATCACCGACCTGATGGTCATGCCTGGTCTCGTTAACCTCGACTTCGCCGACGTGCGGACGGTGATGAGTGAAATGGGTAAAGCCATGATGGGCACCGGTGAAGCCGAAGGCGAAAACCGTGCGCTTGAAGCAGCCGAAGCGGCCATTTCCAACCCGCTTCTGGATGAAGTGTCGATGAAGGGGGCCCGTGGCGTTCTGATCAACATCACCGGCGGTATGGATTTGACCCTTTATGAAGTTGACGAAGCCGCCAATCGCATTCGTAGCGAAGTCGATCCGGAAGCCAATATCCTGGTCGGTTCAGCCCTTGATGAAAATCTCAACGGCCGGATGCGGGTATCCGTTGTGGCGACCGGTATCGAAGCCGCTGATCCTGCTGCAACGATCTCTGTCCGCGACAGCGTTGTTCTGCGTGCTGTAAATTTCGACAAGTCGGCCCGCACTGAAGACGTTGCTGTGGCTGCCGCTGCTGTTGAAGAGGCACCGGTTGAGGTGGTTGCAGTAGCCGAAGTTACAGAAGCTGCTGATGAAGCCTATGTGGAAGCCGTTGCGGCTGAAACTGATGCAGCTTTTGTTGCCGCAGTACCGATGGAACCAAAAACTCCATCCTTGGAGCCGGTCGGCCGTCCGGATGCCTATGCGGAAGCAGCATTCACCAACGGCGCTGTGCCTGAGGTGCGGGAAGACACTGCTCCGGTCCGCGAAAACCTGTCTTGGTTTGAACGTGTGACTGGGCGGGGCCGTCGTGCCGAAGTCAAAGCCGAGCCGAAGATCGAACGCGCCGCTCCTGAGCCGGATTTGTTCGAGCGCAAGGCTGCTGCGGCTGTAGCCCCAGCGCAACCCGCACGGGTCGAGCCGACAGCCAATATCGGCCGTGCGACGACTGAAGATCGCATCACGCCAGCTGCGCGCAAGCTTGAAGATCAGTTGGAAATTCCAACGTTTTTGCGTCGTCAAGCCAACTAAGCTGCAACGCTGTTGAGTTGTCATTGAGTTGCGGCGGTTTTAAGTGAGTGAATGGCGATCTCCGCCGTCGCGCTTAATGATAAAAACGGTCCGAAAGGAAACTTTCGGGCCGTTTTTTGTTGTCTGAACACACTTCGCTCATCGCTCACCGCATCCATTTTGGAGCGAGTTTTGTTAAGCTAGCCATAAGCATCATGAATAGTCTTTTTAAACCTATCGGGATTATGTCCGCGACAGTTCAGAGCATATTTCCCATAGCGGTCAAGGTTACAACACCGGCAGCCTTAACAGGCAGCGACGATAATCATACGGTGTCGGCCGTTATGGTGATGTGGCGGCGAACACTGCCGACGCCCTCATATTTTGAATGACATTGATGTCATGAACAGTGATCGCGATTAAAAAATCCCGCGACTGACGATAAGCAGGCGAAAAATTTTAAGGGTGATTTCGGCGCGTGGATCTTTGCACGACAGCGGGAGTGGGCTGGACAAATCTCTAGCGATATTGAATTCGGTGCGCCTACTATTAATAGTATTGATGACGTATTTTTCGTTATATGCTGCGATATATCAGGACAGTCTAACGGGCGTCGGTGTCCAGCCCATACTCCACACTGAGGGGGTCGACTGTTGTCTCTCTCCTCCGATCATGGCCGGTCTGTTCTTGCTTATTACTTTTGAATTGGATCATGCGCCACACCTGACGGCGCATCAGTTAATCGATCCATACCTAGGTCACGGATAAGAGAACAAAAGTAAGAATTGAAAAATAGGAACGTGATCTTCATCGCAGCGCTGATATGACGAAAGCGGTGTTGGAGGTATTTTCCAGCCACTGTTATTTTCCAGCCACTGTTATTTGATAGAGACAAGCTCCTCATCAGCTGGCGTATATACTATGGGCGAGTACGTGTGATAATTGCAGGGCAATGCAATCAGCACATAAAACGATTTAAACAGAGAATCACTCATTGAACGAGAGAATCATTTGACGATTTTGGGTGTATGGGCTGCGTGCTATAATTGTGCGTGAAATAAAATATGCAACCTACAAGGAATAAAATGTTTGTATTTCGATGTTCGAAACATCAAGCGGCATATACAAAAAAACATGATTCAATCGGTGTCGTGATTAGATTTTTTTGTCTTATGAAAAAATTTGATCAAGCCCATCTAAATAAATCGCGGTCGGCTGCTGAATGGTATTTAGCGGTACATATACATGTATCCTCCGCCGCACAAGTCAATTGATCCATATGGGGGAATAGAAATCGCCCCAAGAGTTAAGTGACTCTCGGGGCGATGAGCGACGCAATGACGATAAAGTTTTTCCTAGCCTTCTGTGCGGTCGCGCTCGTGCTGCGCTAGCATTTTCACAAGGCTTGATAACGTCGACTTGACTTGCGGATCCTTGATCTCGCTAAAATTTTGCGCAATTTCAATTGCTGAGCGGTTTGTTCCGCCATGCTTTGGTTCTGCTACAGGCTCGTTTTCGTCAAACCCTTCGAAGAAATACGCAACTGTTACACCGAGAGTTTTAGACAGTTCATAAAGACGACCGGCGCTGATGCGGTTTGCCCCGGTTTCGTATTTTTGAACTTGTTGGTGAGATAGTTTGAGATGGGTTGCTAAAGATTCCTGCGTAAATCCCATCAGGCTACGGCGTTCACGGAGTCGCTCCCCCACATGAACATCAACTTTTTTTGCAAACGCACTTTGTCGGGCACC
>JBBCIP010000014.1:0-7279 GCA_037189785.1 Alphaproteobacteria bacterium | reverse complement strand
TGGCCCGTGATTTCAGAAATGCTATAGTCTCTATGTGGAACAGCACCATAAAGCAGTAGTTGCTGCTGGCCCGTGATTTCAGAAATGCTATAGTGCGAGAAAGTCCACAAGGCCGCGTGTGAGCGTTGCTGCTGGCCCGTGATTTCAGAAATGCTATAGTGGATCGTGACGTAACCCATTGTAATACATGTGGGTTACGTCGCGATTTTCTATGAAAACGGCCTTGGAAATGCTAAAAAAGAGCCAGCTGGCCTGGGTTTTTGTAGGCTGCATTTCGGATTTTCCCAGAAAATGAAACAATATTTTCATACTGTTTGTCCGTGAACGTTAGAATGTTAACTTTACCATAAGTAGGCAAATGTTTCTGGATATTTCGCGTGTATTTAGCAACATGTTCCTTGCCTTTACAAAACCTTAAGTAGATAGAAAATTGGCTCATTTCAAAGCCTTGGTCCAACAAGAACTGCCTAAATCCAGCAGCAGCTTTGCGGTTTGCCTTGGTGTCGACGGGCAAATCGAACATAACCAGCATCCACATGATCTGATATCCGTTAAGATGATTCTTAGTAATCATAAGTCGCCTAGGGTTGCACGCCGCAAAGCTGCAATGTTTTCTTTGCTTGGAGGCGAGGGTATATCAAGATCGGCTTCATTTTTCTCAAATGACTGAGCTAGCGAGTTGGCCAAGCGTTGAACGCAATTAAAGATTGGACTTATGCCCCACTTTGTTTCTAGGTCAAAGCTCATGAGCTGAGCGAGGTAAGCTTTCACGCTTGATGTGACGGTATCTTGTCCCGTTTCTATAAGAATTTTTACCAAAGCATCAACATATGGACGAAAAGGCTCCATAAGATCATCGGCCAAAGCAAAATCATTGGATCTATTCGCATGAGCGAGGCCAATTGTCGGATGTAGACCCGATGAGATAATCGCTCGTCCAGTGCAGGCACGTAGAACGGTATAGCCATAATTCAACATAGCATTGCTTCCAGGCAAATTCCGATCACGTCGGAAATCCTTGCCCATTAACAATTGCCAGTATCGTCGGGCGGCCTGTGCCTCGACATTATCGGGATCACCTGATTTGACTTGTCCTGCAAGTGTAAGCAACGCACCTGAACGGCTCTCGAAAGCATCTAAAATTGCCGCTTGGTTGGTAACCTTGGCGCGCACTAAGTCTTGCCACAGACGCTTCCCTAACGGTTTCCCGGCTTGCCATTGTGCGCGCATACGGGCGCCTTGAACATGATGGCCGGAAAGCGGCAACATCCATGCCACTGGGCTATGATTTGTTCCGCAGGCTACCAGCAGTGCGTTGCGTTCCGCTAAAGCTACCAGAAGACTATTAGAGTATGTGGTGCCATGTGCGTGTACAACAACAGCAGCAATATCATCAAGCGCAATACGACCAACTTCTTGGCCGTCTCGTTCTACACGCATAAAACCCCTAAAGGCCGACAAATGTTGTTTATCGGTTGCTATATCGACAATGCGTTCCACATCTGCGTTATCCTATAGCATCAAACGCGGGGACCAGGATCAAATACGCGGCCCAACTCGTCCACGCGAATCTGACGCGCTTTATGATTCTTCAATCCTGACGCAGAAGTGTTAATATATTTAAAATGATCATTCTTGTCTCGGTTGCGAGCATCCACATTGGCTTCATTGTGAGGAGCTAACTGCATGGTTTTATTAATAGAAAACTTAATGACTCTAACTATGACCAACTGGCCTTCATCTTCCCACATGAGTAAGTCGTTTTGTCGCAAGGACATAACTTTCTTGGCGGTGTGATGTTCAGCACGTATTTTTGACAGGTAATTGGGTTGGTTGGCGTCAAAAAGTGTGACAATTTCGCTTTCCCAGCGACCGTTCGGAAGCTGCCAGACATCAAAGCGCTCGTTCGATCCGCCTGCATAGGCTTTGTATATTTTTCCTCGCTTATTGCGAATAGGAATGACGGTTAGTGTTTCCAGAACACGAACATGTCGGATCCCCTTGAATACCGGATGCTCCTCTGCAAACTGGGCCATAGCATGTTCAAAATTCTTGCCGTCTAATCCCTGCGTCGCTTCCACAAGTTGTGCTTTTAAGAAGGCATCGCGAATATTTTCAAGATTTTCCGGTTTTTTCAAGCTTGTATAAGGAATCCGGTGAACCACTTCATAAGCACCACGCTCATCCGGTCCCGCGACAATGCCATAGGCTGTGTCGTTGTGCAGACGGCCAGATGTTTGATTGTATCCTTCGATACGTCCACGCCCACCTGATGTTCTGTGATCAGGCCGATGCGAAACCGTAATGCGGTCAACCAAACTGCGGACTTCATCACGCAAGCTATCCCATGGTTTGGGGACATCTTTAAGTAATCTATCGCTTTGTGCCTCTTCAGCCCGGGCAGCTTCATCTGATACGCGATTGAGAATACCGCGATCCAATAACCCGAGTGTAATAGCGTCGATTATGTGATGGCGGTGATCATGACGATTCTTTACCGGGTTATCAGGCTCTTCACTATTATGGCCGACTAAAATTGAGTCCAGCCCCCATAAGCGACGTAACATTGCGGTCAATCGACCAGGGCCTACCCAAATATTGTTTGTGTGACAAATGCCCTGTAGATATTCTTTAGAAATTCTTGACAAATACTGTGTGTCAACGAGCTGGCGATCAAGAAAGTCACGGTCCTTTTGAAACACGCCCATTGAATCTTCGGCAAAACGCCACGCTTTATTCCGTGGCAAGTTTGCGGCATTCTCTATAATTTCTGGCCACCGTGACGTGTTGCCCCACATCTCAGATGGGGTTTTATTGCCCTTCGCTTTATTCGCATAGGCCATGCAAACGGTTCTATTGGCTGCCGAATTATCCAATGTTCGAGAGAATGGGAGTATATGATCAATATCCACATCGGCGGTGAATAATTTTTCGATACTGATTTGTTCTAGAGTGTAAGGGCAGCGTCTATTGGATGGATCAGAGGGGTTTAGTTCTTCCCATAATCGTAACCGCATACGGTTCTCACCGTGATCCGGTATTTTTAATTCCTCAAGTTTCAGACGATGGCGGTCTGCGCGATCTTTGTTGGCTTTGTGTTCACGCTCCAATTTCTCTTTTTGCTTTTTGTTGAGTTTTAAATCTCGGGCAAGTTCAACAACGATTTGGTGAGGGTGACCATAACGTTTAATCAGAGCGTTAATGAGCCGGCGAATTTGATTAAGGCCGATATGAACTGTGGGATTTGCAATTTTACCGTAACGAATTTCATCAGTATCGGCCGGATCACTTGTACCAAACGCTACATAGCGTTCCAGGCTGATGCCATAATAGGGTAATTCGGGCCGTGGTGTATACTTTGCTTCATCATATATCTCGCCCGTTTCCGGATCATACAGTTCTAATCCGCGGAAATCAGAATGATGGTAGCCTGCACGGTTACAAGCTTCGGAATAAGGAATGACGGCAGCTTCCAATTCCTTCAGAATTCCTGCGGTTGCTGTTGGCCCCAAGGCGGAATAACCATCGCTAAGGTTGACGCCAGCCGTCGCGGTGGCTTGGGATTCGCTTAAAGAAAATTCGGCCATGAGCCAGGCGATCAATCGGTCTTCATCCTGTTCGGATAATAGCTGGTCGACAAGATGAATTTGTTGATCCAGAGGTAACGATTTCCATTTTGTTCCCAATCGTTTGTCATCGCTTAAATAGGCGGTTGTTAGTTCCCCCTCCAATTCTTTTCGAGTGTCACTTTCTAAATTGAATGACGTATTAGGAGACAATTTTAAAAGTTTACGAATTCTACCGAAGCTGAGTTTTTTATGATTATAAAGCGCCAACACAACTTTATTGCGATCATCGAGGGTTAATGGGGGGCTATCCTTTAAATCCATACGCACACGAAGATTGTTAACTTCTTGGAATATGCGAATGCGCTGGGCCAGGGGATGTGCTTTTGGTAAACGTTCTTCAAGGGGGTTAAATGTACATTTGCCCGGCCGCACAGGTTTTAAGGGCCGCTGGAAGAATAAAACGTCGTAAATCTCTAATTTTGCATGTTCGGTCAGTTCTGCGGGATAAAATCGCGCCTGACTATCCCATAGCTTCACAAACTCCGCCTCGACCAAGGCGCGGTCTGGATAAAAATCATAGCCTTCCTTTGGCTTGCCATTATCGTCCGCTGTCAGGGCCGTCATGCGAACGCGCACTGATAAGGATTTTATCCGACGGCTATATAAATATTCGCCTAATGTTCGAGCTTTGGCAGCGCTGATGGCCATGTGTAGTCGGTTTACGGCGGTTTTAATCTTGCCCGACTCTTGGTCATCACTTTTGTCTGACTTTCTATTTGATTTAAACCCACGCCGTTGGTTGAGATGAAAAATGGCGCGCCCTAACTCATGGAGACTAATCTTTTCATCCAAGCCCTTGGCGCGAATAGCATAAGGATCAGAGCTTTTTGGATCAAACACGGTATCAAGGTCAGAAGAGATTGTTGGAAGGAGCCCATGTGTGGTTAAAACCCGGAGCAATTTATTCCGGCGCCGCAAAAAGCGATCACGCCGTTTTCTGGCTGAGCGGGCTTCTCGCCTGGCGACGGCTAGCGACTGCTTATCCTTTGGATTGCGGCCATCCGAGTAGATACGGACACCGCCATCCAAAAGTTTACAGGGGCGATTGTGTGCATTCAGCGCAAATATAGCCCAACCAATGGAATTGGTGCCGATGTCGAGCCCTAGACGATAATTGTGCATTTTATGCTCTCCCAGATATCAAGAAACAAGGGATCTACTGCAGTAATCCCGCTATATATTTTTTAAATACTCGCGATAAATACTTATGTGAGTAACTATATTGAGTAATTTCGGTTAGACTAGGCTTGTTTTTAATACCATTTATGATAGGGTTGAAAGACTAGCATTTCTGAAATCACGGTCTGGCCGTGAACAAGCCCCTGCTTCGGTGGGTGGTCGCACAAGATAAGGGGTCCGCTTCGGCGGGCCCTTTTTGCTAGAATGTCGAATTTTTTGCATCTGCATTTAATTGAGTTATAATTATATAAGAAGGGTAGTTCATAACAATTTTTGGTTGTTTCGGATTATCAAATGCTTCTTTTGCTCACAATTAGACTCTCCCATATCCTTTTTCATCCCGGATTGATGAGTTTTGATCCCACAATAATTGTCTTCGGGGAGGTTTCTGTCTCATTGAGATAGTGTGTGTAGTGGCTTTGTAAGAGCAAATAATTAAATATAATTATGATATTATAAAGAGTTAGGTGGTTTATCAGAAAACGCATGGAATTTTCCAGTCTCCTAATTTATGCATTTATTTTTCCCTGTTATGGCTGTTAAGTTCCCTGTTCTGATGCGAGTGAGTGATTTGCCAAGCCTTTAATATTATGCAGGTATTTGGCTCTTTTTTAATTATAAGGGCTAAAATCTCTATATTTTCACGTCTTTCAATTAATACAAACAGCCACGGTATTATTATGTAGAGACTGGTTCGGCATTGACTTTGTGGCCCACCATTCTTTTCCCTATATATATGTGTGTGGATTTTGATCCGGGATATCGCGGGATATGCCGGGATATAGCGGGATGGCGTGGGGTTCGGGCCGGTGTGGTTTGGTCGGAGAGTGCGGGACATTGGGCTCTGATCTCGTGTTTAAGGCCACGTTCTCCGTTGCGCTGGAGATCACCAAACGGTTCTGAGTTCGCTGAACAGTCCGCGATTAAATCGGATGGTTTAAAGAGCTTTTAAAGCCGATTTAAAGCCTCTTTTATTGTGATGACTTTATGGCTTCAGTTGACTTCTGGGACGCCGAGGAGTGTTCTTTGCTGCTGCCAGTCGACGGGCAGTTTAGCGATCCGCTTGAGGCGATGAGCAGTGAGGTCGTCTGGCTGTTTGTTATCAGCAATAGCCTCTACGATATCAGGGGCGAGGAAGGCGAGGGGCAGAATCCGACTGACATCACCAAGATCAATGTTCTCACATCTGGCAATATCCTGAACGTTTGTGACCTTACCCGATGTGATGTCCTTGAACCAGGTATGAGCCTTGGCGACTAGCCTAAAGAGATCATTCTTCTGGTTTGGAACAGGATCTGGTTGCTTGCCTGGAATAACAAGCTTCATCTCCACGCCTCGGCGCTTGATCTCGAGCGGCAGGGTGGCTGTGTGTTCTATCGGTGCGCTATCAGCCGTAGGGATGTTAAGTGCTCTCTGCAGAGCCGCTAGATCCATGGTGATAGAGATCTGATGGTGCTTTACCTGCACATGGCTGATGATCGGCCTCTGTTATTTTATTTTTTTAGAATTAGGAGAGATGGATGAAGACGCTCAAGCAAGTTCTTATAGTAAGCAGCATTTTATTGGGATCATTATATACAATGGCATTTGCTGCGACGGTTTCGTATTCATACGATGCGCTTGGGCGAGTGACGCTAGCTGTATATAGTAATGGCATCACCATTGCATATAGTTATGATAATGCAGGTAATCGTACGGTACGTATTGTCACTGGCGCTTAAATAATGTACAGAATACAGTTCTACGTACTTACCAGTTGAGCAGAACGTATTAAATAATGCGCTGTGTACTCGGCGTGAAAATTTCTTAATTGATTGCTGACGGTATTGTTGTCTACGGCGCAACGAGAGATTCGTGGATTATCCATGTGCATCAAGGCGGAGGTTGGGGATATAGGCTTCAGCCAGGAGAAAATGATGTGTAGGAAAATATTAATTATGGAGTGACTAGAGTTCTTTTATTTCCAAAGAAAATATTGCGACGTGTTGCAGGGAGTAAATCCTGGAAATCAAGGAAATTTCTATGATTTTAGCCATAGTAGTTATACCGATCAGCTAAAAGAGAAGGAAAATACTATTAAAGGCATAATCAATGCAGAAAATAATACTAAGGCTGTTGGGGATTCTGTTGTTAGTTTCTGCGTGTGGTGACAATAAGCCTAATCCCATTGTGGAGATAGATCGTTCTAATATTTTATTAGAAGAGAATTCGCAGGACAATTTGGCTACAGCGTATGTTATTAAAAATTTTGAAGGAGGAGCCACAGGCAATACGTTTTATGATATTGTTTTAGGTAAGCCCCTAGATGTAGCAGGGCGTTTACAAATGAGGATGTCTGCATATTCAACAGCGCCTGAAATAGAGTGGAAAGAGCAGACGTTAGTGGTCTACTATACTGATCAGGTTATCTGGAATTTTTCAAACATAGCGATTTTTGATAATCAAGGAGTAGCTTCGCAGTATGAAATAGT
>JBBCIP010000013.1:0-4841 GCA_037189785.1 Alphaproteobacteria bacterium | reverse complement strand
ACGATCTGGGACATCGCCTGGCATGGATCCGACCGTATAGCATTCATTGCCTCACACGAGGCAGGAGAGAACGGATGGTATCGGTCTGCGTTATACCTGACGTCTTTGAACGACGGTCATCTGACAAAACTATTTCAACCACAAGATCAGATCGGTTGCCTGACAGCAACGGATAAATACATAGCCTTCGTTGAAGCATTCTGTAGTGATCGTACTGTGGTTGCCGGTATCACAAAATTCATTGATACTGAAACAGGTCAATTGCATACGACAAGTGATATTCCCGTGGATGTCACGTGTTTGGTACCCGGCTGCGACGGAACATTTTTGTTCGCCGGTCAGCATGCCGACAAAACGATTATCGGCTGTATTGACCCAATCAATCATCACCATAGAACTATATGGCAAAGTCGTACGGAAACAACAAATGGTTGGTATCCCAAGGTTTATTCGTTGCTGCGCGATCGGAAATTTGCTTTTGTCCAGGAAGCTTATACTCATCCCCCACGTCTAGTCGTTATGGACTATGACGGGCAGCAGTGGGACTATGCCTTTCGACGCGAAGATGTTCTGCAGCCGATCATTCCCCAATCCGGCACTATCAATACAGTTGAGTGGTCTGCACCGGATGGATTACCGATACAAGGTTGGCTGATTGAGCCGGCGGTCGGCAAAAAACCATATCCTACTGTTCTGGACATACATGGTGGCCCTGTATCCGCGCACCGCAATGTGTGGATGGAATATATGAGAACCGCTGCTGTTCTTGCACATTATGGAATTGCCACTTTTCTACCCAATCCCCGCGGCAGTGGGCTGAAAGGACAGGAATTTGCACGTCGTGTATGCGGCGACATGGCAGGCGCGGACACCATAGATTATATGTCTGGTCTGGATACGCTGATCCAGCGTGGCATAGCCGACCAAAGGCGGCTTGGTGTGACCGGCACAAGTTACGGTGGTTTTATGAGCGCCTGGCTGACCACGCAAACACCCCGTTTTTCTGCATCGGCGCCGATATCATTGGTCAGCAATTGGTACAGTCAGCATTGGACATCGGATATTCCAACTTTCGACACAATATTTATGGCATGCGATCCGCAAGCCCCAAACAGCCTCTATCACACACGCAGTCCGGTCATCTATGCGAACCGCGCTAAAACTCCGACACTTATTCTGAGTGGAGGACGTGATACATCCACACCGCACTCGCAGGCTATAGAGTTTCATAATGCGTTACAGGAAAGCGGAACACCGTCGAGATTAGTACTCTACCCAGATGCAGGGCATGGAATCCGGACGTTCCCCGAACATGTTGGCGCGACGATAGAGGTCGCAAGTTGGATGTGTAAATATTTACTTTCTTGATCGTCAATTGAGGGGAAGATTTTTGTTAAAAAACCTTGATCACGTTGTTATCTCCATCTCCAATATCGATTCTGCTTATCGAGCATTACACGATATTGGCTTTTTTCTAACGCCACAAGGCACGCACAACGGCATGGCCACACGCAATCATTTGGTGGTTCTGGACAAAGTCTATTTCGAGATCTTGACGGTTTCAGAGAATACAGAAGCCAATGCCGCATTCTCCCGACTTATTATGCAAAAGACGCCGGGCGTGTCTTTCAAATCAAGCGACGTGCAGAAAGATCATTGCGCACTTGAAAAAGAAAGTTTTGCCATGAAACCCATACTCGATTACGGACGTATGGTCGACATTGATGGCAGAATAGTCGAAGCGCATTTTCATACCGCCTTGATTGAAGAGAGCCATACGCCGTTTTGCTTCATGTTCCTGACTCGCCACTTTACGCCGGAATATATTTGGCGCCCCGAATGGCAAAATCATGCGAATAGAGCCAAAGCTTTGAACCGTGTTGTTTTAAGATGCCCCGATCTTGATCGGGCTGAAGATTTATATGGAAAACTTTTCCCTAACACAGCCATTCGGACCGATCACGCACTGACAATTGTAGCAGAAGACCAAAAAGTGCAATTCACATCCCGAGATGGTTTCTTGCAGGACTTTCCCGAAGCTGAACAGTTTTACAGTGATGGCCTTGGGATTTCTTGTTTAACCATCACCACATCTGATCTTGCGCAGATGGAAAAAGCCCTTATATCTGCTGGAAAAAAGGTATATCGCACACCAAGAAAAAGCCTTTGGGTCCATCTTGAGGCCGTCGACAATATCGTCATAGAATTTATCGGTTCATGAGCTAAAACGTCACTGCCTGAATATTGCAGAAGCGCACGCAACTTGGCTGAAACGTGCGTTCTTCATTTTAGAATTTTTGTTTCACCAAGCTGGCGGTAATCGCTGGGCGTGACATCAAAGCGTTTACGAAAAACCTGTGTAAAATGGCTGGGGCTCGCATAGCCAACAGCATAGGCTGCCTGATCCACGTTAAACCCAGCATATCGTAGCAAATAAGCTGCACGCTCCAATCGGACATTCCGCAAATATCCAAAAACTGTTTCACCGAGTAACGCTGGGAAACCGGATTTAAGTTTGTTGACTCCAATACCGGCACGCGCGGCAAGATCGGAAATAGATCCGGGGTCTTGCATGTTGGATAATATGAAATCACGCACCTGATAAATTTTATCAATATCAGACTGTCTTAAGCTCAGATGCTGCTTGTACGTGATATCGCTTTGGCCAATTTCCTGAACAGCCAATCGCAACAACTCGATAAGACGACCCTGAATAAAAAGTTCGCGCCCAATTCCCTGTTCACTGCAGTTAAAAACTTCATCACATATTTTCAACATATGGGATGGAATGGGCATGTACAACGACCGTACATCAATTAGATTATTGTCCCATTGTACCGCATCTGACTCCATTAAAGCATTTTTGGGCTTAAGTAATTCATTAAACACCGCATGTGGGATAAAAATACCAATAAACCGATTTGGGTTAAATGGTAAATCAATGGCATGTCTAACTCCACCCCGCATAAGCGCCCACACCTGCATTTCGGGCGCACCACCAGCATATTCCACCCGACCACACATGGACGCCCGTGAAACCCCGGCTACACGAAAATGAATGTAGACCATTGGCTCAAGGTAACAGGTATAGGTTACTTTTTCATGGGCGGTCACATCCCCCACCAGAGCCGCTGTGCCGAACGGCAATTCCACTGACCACCACTGTTGGAAAGTCACATGAGAGACAGATAACGACCGCAACGATCTGTTGGCTTCATCTGCTTGCACTTTTGGATGTTCACCATTGACAAGCAACCGTTGCACCAACAAAGGATCAATAATTTTTTTGGGTGTTGGGCTGTGCCCGGAAAGATAAGATGACAAGGTCCCGTTCATTATCCACCCCCACTCTGACTTTCACGGAATTGTAACAGAACCCCTAGCCTTTGGAAACTATACTTGTGGAAACTATACTTGCAGCTGAATTTTTAAGCCGTTTTTGGCACCATTTAAGCCCAATATGCGAGTATTCTACCGACCTTTTCCTAGTATCAAGCCTAGTGTCAAGCCCAGTGTCAAGAATGGCTGAAACGGCCGCTTGCTTCGTTCAAGGATACCGGAAATCGATCTCATAAGCGACGTCAATTAATATTGGACTGTCCGAACAACGGGTCGCTGAAATCATTGCCATAAGGGTACCTTAAGCCCCACAAGAACAGGCGCTTCTATGGCCCGGCCTGGCCCGAGGGTGACCCTGTGATGCCCGCTTATCTTCCAACACCGACACCACAAACAAAACCATTTTTGGATGGCTGCGAGCATCAAGAACTGCGATACCACTATTGTGCGTGCTGCAACCATGCCCAATTCCCACCACGGTCGACCTGCGTCACTTGTCAGGGCGAATTGGAATGCGGGTTTCCGAAAAGAAAAGAACGATTCATAGCATCACCGAAGTCCACCGCGTGCCACCCTATGAATTTCACGGTATTGATCCGTATCTATTGGCCTTGGTCGATGTCGATGAAGGCTTTCGCATGATGGTCAATGTTCAGACCGAAAACCACATCGCTATCAAAATTAGAGCAGCAGTAACGATCGTTTCTGAATAAAAGAGCGAAACCCTATGGTTGTCGCATATTATGCCGGCAGAGCAATGATCAGGTGCATAGAATAAAATACATTGTGACCAAAGGTGATCCAGTCATCCCTACGCACGGATCACTCATAAAACCAGCCCTCATCTATTGTGGTCATAGCCTAAAAATTTGGACGAGCATTTCCGGATACAATCCAAGCAAACATAGCGGCACTCCACTATGTAACACCGATTTCAACAGCCTCGTCATGAACCGTTTCAAACCTGATCACAGAGTAGCTAGCCAATCGTCTGCTTTAGCAACCAATCAATTGAAAAAAGGAGACTTAACTATGGAGCCAAAAGCAGTACCCAACGAGAAAGATTCGATATATAAGATAGGTAGTGGTGAATATTCTTATAAAGAGATCGTAAATTTATTTAATGCTATAAGAAATATTTCGAAACTTATTCGCATGGGCAAATTTAATTTTCTTAAGCTCGCAGTGGATTCAGATCTCGAAAATACGGCTAAGACGCTATCCAAAGAAATTAGAAGCGTGTATATAAACCTCTGCAAGAGTGCAAAAAAAGAACTAGACAGTTCCAAACGTGCAGAAGAGTCAGACAGTGAAAGAAAGCAGCGTTTCTTCAATATCGCCATCTTAAAGTGCATCGATTTTTTACATGGACGGGAAAAAAAATTTTTACTTGACTACATTCAACATAATAGCAAAGTTGCCATTAACTCTTTTAAGCCCAGGACAGCAGAAGAGAATGAGTCGGCTAACAGAAATGAATATTCAGAAATACTCGTCTCCGG
>JBBCIP010000012.1:0-3689 GCA_037189785.1 Alphaproteobacteria bacterium | reverse complement strand
TTGAGCCAGAGCTCAAAGAGTATGGATTGACCTATATATGGTCCGAGGATCAGATTACCGGGCATCCCGACAAGTCGGGTGGCTCAGGCATTGTGATTTACAAAAGCCTCGATAAAACTGTGGATAGCATCGCGCAATATTCCGAAAAAGATGCTAACCGGTATCGTCAAGTTTACGACGATTTTTCACTTATTCGGGACGGTTTTATCAAGGCGTTCTTTTCGCCGCCATCGCCCCCAAGTTATATGGCCCAAGCCATGGAGAATAGTCGCGAAGGATTGAAACGACTTCGCGAATTTTCTCTCAGCGCCAAATCGTGGGTTGAACAGAACTTTGAAAACGACTTTGTCCGCGCCGTCATGCTGAACTGGGCGCTGGCACCGCAAATTTTACCAGAACAAGAAGGCGCAGGACAATCTTTTTACATTATGATTCCTGCCGTTCATGTCTATGGCCAGGCCATCCCCCAAGGGGGTAGTCAGATGCTGCCGCAAACCATGGTGCGGTATTTAGAAGCTCATAATAGTCAAGTTTTAACGAACGCTCCTATTTCTCAATTCATTATCGAGAATGGAACAGCAAAAGGCGTTATTCTGGAGGATGGGCGTAAAATTACCGCTCGTCGCGCCGTCGTATCAGCGATTGAACCGAAACAGACCTTTAGAAAATTTACACCATCCGACACTCTGCCAGATGATTTCCTGGAAATGGTGGATAATTATTCTTTTGGTCGTATTTCCATCGCCCGGCTTCATCTTGCTTTGTCAGAACCTCCGGCCTTTATCAACGGTGCAGAAATGAGTAGCTGTGCCTTTCATCGTATTGTCGACTCCATGCCGCAAATGATGAAGCAATATGCTGAAATATCCTTAGGCATTCCTCCAAGTGATCCATTTTTATGGAGCGCATGCTGGACACTGATGGATCCAACCCGAGCTCCCGATGGAAAGCATACATTGATTTTTGACACCTATGTTTCAAATTGGCTGGCTGATGGGCGCAGTTGGGCCGACATCCGCGAGGACTATGCCGACAATGTGCTGTTGAAAAAACTACAACAATATGCCCCGAATATTAATCAAAACACTATTCTTGGCCGCTATATAGAAACGCGAGAAACACTCGAAGCTGCCAATCCGAGTTTTGTTGATGGCGTGACCACAGGAGGCGAACGTATCCAAGCCCAATTGGGATACTTTCGGCCATTCCCCGGCTATGCCCATTATCGGGCCCCCATTCGCAACATGTATATGACAGGCCCACATTGCCATCCGGGTGGCGGGATATCGGCCATGGGAACAATCACCGCGAATGTGATGCTCGAGGACCTTGGTATCAAGGACAACAGCTTCTAATTGTCCGTCACCCCTTAACTGAATTAGAGTTTGAAGGAATCTCAATGACTGGAAAGATAGAAAAATATACAGCCGCTGTCATCCAACCCCATGTTCTGGTGGCGGAAGATCGCGATGACATCAAGAAAAATCTTGATCGTGTCTGCAACATGATCGATTTTGGTGTCGGCTACACATGGGAATTACCGACCCGGCTCGTCGTTTTGCCGGAGTATTTCCTGCAAGGTGTGACCACCCCTGGCAAGGGCGAGCATGGGATTGATAGCTTTATGAAAAAAGCCATCACTCTTGATGGGCCAGAAATGCAGAAACTCGGCGACAAAGCCCGCGAGTATAATCTTTATATTGCTGGTGGCGGCGTCGTTGAACGGGTTCCTGAGTTTCCGGATCGGTGGTTTAATACAGCGTTCATCATTGGCCCCTCAGGCGACGTAATCTTGCGGTACCATAAATGGCACATCCCCGCTTCTATCGGCTTAGGAACCAGCCCTCACGATATTCTCGATGAATATCGGGAAGTTTTCGGCAGCGATATCAAAAATCTTTTCCCAGTTGTCGATACAGAAATCGGCAAACTCGGCACTATGACCTGTCATGACGGCTGCACACCTGAAGTTGCCCGCGCCCTTGGGTTCAACGGCTGCGAAGTAATCTGTCACCCTGTTGCTCTGCAAGAAATAGAAGGCGTCAGCGCGCCATGGGATTTCTGGGTCTTTACCCGACGCACACGCGCTCATGATAATATGTGTTACCTTTTGGGCTCCAACTGGGGAACAGTCGACTACGCCTACTATCCAAAATCTTTCTGCCCCGGCGGTTCTTTTGCAATAGACTATACCGGCAATGTGATGAGGCACACCCCATACCCGGAAGAACAAGTTCTGACAGCCACGATCGACATCGAATCCCTGCGCGAGCATCGGTCACGCTGCAACCACAACACCTGGACCGATCTGCGCACAGAAGGCTTTCGTCAAATTTACGAAAATCCTATCTATCCTGCGAACCAGTTCCCCAGCGGCAAACCACCGCGGACACTTTCCGACAAAATGGGACCTGTCAAAGAGGTGTTCGAAAAACTATATGGCCGCGGCCAATTTACCCCGCCTGCGGGATATACGGTAGAAGACATGCCAAAACTTCATGAAAAGCGCATCGCCTACGCACAAAAAATCGGCACTTTGCGTAAAGGATAGAAAAGGTTGAGCCGTGAGGCAGCAAGACGATAAAAACGCGTTACATATGATCAGCCGAATTCAAAATCTGATCAGGTCTGTCTTGCCTGCCTTATGTGGCTTTTACCTAGCTATTTCTGCGGTTGCAACCGTAGCATCCGAGTACCGACCACATAGCCCCCATCGTACTCCAAATGTGATCATTATTCTTGCCGATGATTTAGGACAAGGTGATATCGGAGCCTATGGCAATACACGCATCCGCACCCCTTCTATCGATAGATTATCGAAAAACGGGGTAATGTTCACAAACGCATACGCCAGCGGAAATGTTTGCACCCCATCACGGGCAGGCCTGATGACAGGTCAGTATCCTATCCGCACCGGCTTATCGGCACTCACAATAGGCCAAAAATCCGGTTGGGGACTACCAAAGACAACGTCAACTCTGCCAAGCTTGCTAAAACAAAAAGGCTATAAAACAGCTATCGTAGGCAAATGGGGCTTAGGAGAATTTCCCGATCACAGTCCGCTTCATTATGGTTTTGACCACTTCTTTGGCGTTGAAAATAGCAATGATATGGCCCACTTTAGTCTTTATGATAACGCCCTTATTATCGACCATAATATAGATCAAAGCACTTTAATTGCGCGCTATACGGAAGCCAGCGTTGCGTTCATCGACAAACACGCAAAAAATTCTCCATTTTTCCTTTATATTGCACATAATGCGCCGCACATTCCGCTTTTTCCTTCAAAGGAATTTTCCGGAAAATCCAATGCTGGTCGCTATGGCGATGTGGTTGAAGAATTAGATTCAAGTGTCGGGAAAATACTTTCTGCTTTGGAGCAGCATGGTATTCTGGATAATACACTTATTATCTTTACGAGTGATAATGGTCCTTTTTTTGAAGGTAACCCTGGCCCGGCACATGGCGGAAAAGGAAGTGGTTGGGATGGCGGATTTCGAGTGCCATTGATCATGAGCTGGCCCGACCAGCTTAACAAGGGACAAGTAATCGAACAGAGCACGATGAACTTCGATCTTCTTCCCACTATTTTAGAATCTGCTGCAATACTAAATCACAACAATCAATTTGATGGGAAAAGCTTACTTCCATTAATGGAAGCAAAGACCAACTCTGTTCATGATTACTTA
>JBBCIP010000011.1:0-23648 GCA_037189785.1 Alphaproteobacteria bacterium | reverse complement strand
ATAGGTCATCTAGTTTTCGACATACTTGTGCATATTTTGCACGATGCCTTCAGCCTTTTTCGCTTTAATCCCACGAAAGAAGCCACACTGAATGAGGTCAGAAAGCTCAAAAGCATCACGTTTGCCATTGAGACTCCTATGCTAGCAGATCAAGGATCAGGATCGTTTCAACGGCTTGCTCATAGGAAAAGGCACCTGCAACGTTAAAGTCGTAATGATGCAGTGCCGCAAGTGATTGCATATACAGTTTCTGATCGCTGGCGCGACGCACGAAGCGCCGCGTCATAACCTGCAAACGACCGTCCTCTAGATGGATGCGGCATTCGCTCATGTCCATACCCGCGTCGACCGCGATAAAAGTATATTTGATCAGGACGAAGCCCTGCGGAGCCGCTAATTCCTTGTCACGATCGTTCTATACGCCGTCGAACTTCATTAGACCATACCTGAAGCCTTCACCCGGTTTGACTTGACCTGATCGAAAGTCACCTGTCTGTTCGTTCGAGGCAAGAATTGCCTTGGCACGAGCACCACCCGCAGAAGTTCCAACCCGGAGGATTTCTTCCAGCATCTCCCGATTATCATCGCGTTGCATAACACTTGTGAGTTTCTGGTGATTGTTGAGGACGTCCCTGGCAAGTTGCGTCAAGGCCGTCGTTTTCGAGACGATGGGATCTTTTGACCACTTTAAGGATAGTCGGGTAAAATTCTAGCGCACCCATGCATCTTGTTCCGCAACAAAGACGTTCGACAGGATTGAAGCCACCGGCTGCCCTGTGTGACAAGCCATGTATCGATCATGGCATTACCAAATTTTTGTCCGGCAGGAAGTCAACCAGCAGGCCCGCAAAAGCTTTAAAGGCGTCACGCGGCGAGCCTGAAAATTCATATGGATTGGCACTAAGACGCCTCGATCTGTGAGCCGGCTCACAGTCCCGATGTCCTTTCCCAAAAAGCGAACAGTAGCATCAGCCATTCTTCTTTTTCACCTTAGGCCCATTCGGTCGCGTTCTGAACCGCATTGCGCTCACGTGCGCGTAACGTTCATGCCTCTCATGTCTGATCCGCTCGATGGGTAGGACAACAGGATCAGGTAACGCACCAGCTAATCGATCTCCAAGGTCAAACTCCGCCAGTACTCGGAAAGCGTATCCAGACAGACGTTTCCTCCGGCCTCAAGGCGCTTGATGCTCGGTACTGAGATACCCGCCCTCTTTATCGCGCCAAACTTATGGCAGCGTTCGCATACAAATCGCCGATTCAGTTCGAGGCGATGAACCGAAACTTTGAGCCAGAAGTTCCCCAATAAAACAGTGGCAGATCCAGTACCGTTCAAGTAATAAACCGGATAGTAAATGCCCCGTTACAGCTGTTCCCAAACTTTGGAGCCCAGGCTTGCAGATATTTTCCGGGCGCACATCTTCACCGCGCTCACCATTTCGGTTTCCGGGGGATGCGTGATGGCCGACGACGGCAGAACGACGGTGACGGCACCGACCATCCTGTTCTCATGATTGAAAATAGGGGCCGCGATGGAGCCCATGGCGTTGTTCCGGACATCGGCTGAATAATCGAAATAATACTGATAGATATGCTGCAAACGGGCTTCGAGCTGTTTGCGCGACATCCCATCAGTTTCGGACAATTCCTCATCATCGATAACAGCGGGCGAGAGGGAATTTGCGCCATTCCGGAAGGCTCGAAATAAACGCGCTGTCGGCGATTGAGGAAAGCTTAGGAACGTACCCGGCCGTACAATGATCGTCGTCGCTTCACCACTATCAAGGCAAAACAATACGGAGGCTCCTGTGGAACTGTCAGCCGACAGCAACACTGTCTGCTTCAACTTACTGCGGAGCCAGTCCAGATGCAGCTGTGCGATATTCACCAGACTATTCTGGTAAACTGCGGCCTGACCTAGATTGAAAAGCTTCACACCGAGCCGGTATGTTTCAAGGGGTTCAGCCTTTTCCACAAACCCGAGTTCCCGCAGGGTAGAAACGTGGCGGGAAATGCGCGGCATCGTCATTTTAAGCTTTCGGGCCAGTTCGGTGATCCTAACCGGCTCCCGATATTCGGCCAGCGCATCCAAAACCTTTGCCGCGACATGAACCGTTCTCACGCTGCTAGCCTTCAGATTATCCTTTTTCGCAGCCCGCGGCTTCGGTGAAGGTTTTGACGATACCATTATCCTGTCCCGTTTATCAAAATACGATATAGCGGGTCATAATATAGCATCATCATGACGATAGCCATAGTCTATCGTCATGATACTACACCTGAATCACGGCTTATCCGGCTGTCGCGACAGCGGGCCTGTAAAGCGGCTTCAGCCACAGCAGCAGAATACTTGCAACCAGAGCAAGCGCAAACAGGATGGCAAAGGGCATGGTATAGCTGCCCGTGATATCATAAAGATACCCCACTGCGGCAGTGCCGAACGCGCCCCCCAACATATAGGACGCAGTCATGACGCTGATCGTCTGCGACAGCGACCGGTTACCGAAACAATGCTTGCAGAGCACGGGAACGCTAATAAGGATACCGCCTTCCGACGTCCCTCGCACCACTATGAAAAGGATCAGGGTCAGCATGCCGACCACGGGGAAGATAAGCCCGACGCTGAGCGTCACCACCAGCCAGCATATCAGAACACCGTTTACCGAGATTTTGTCAAACAGGTAGCCAAAGCCGATCTTTCCCAGATTACTCATCACCATCGTCAGAGAGAAGCCGATAGCGGCAATCTGGCTGCCCATATTCAGATCCCTGTCCAGATAAAGAACCATATGCTGACTGAGCGCCTGGTCGACAAGCCCTATAAAGGCAACACCGATCAGCATCATCCAGAACGGCAGCGACGAGCGGACATCCTTATAAACGGGCCCCAAAACGCTCGACGCCGACCTCGGGTCGACACTATCCGCGTCCTCCTGCACGGCTCGATCCGCAGTGGCGGCGCTATCAGCTACGGCGGCGGCGTTTCTGGCCTTGATCATAAAAAACGGCAGCGCAACCAGCCATATGCCGAGGCTGAGCAGCATAACCGCATTGCGCCATCCATAAAGGCCGATCAGATATTCGGCCAGTATCGGCGTTACCACGCCCGCTGTGCTGATGCCAAGCATGGCAATGGCGATGGCAACACCCTGGCGGTTGGAGAACCATTGAGAGATAAGTATTTTCATGGCAACAGAAATACCAAGCGCACTCAGCCCGAGGGTTAGGCCCATGACATAAAATGCCCATAAGGATTGGATCATGGACACGCTCAGCATCGTCAAGCCGGTCATCAACGCACAAAGGATGGTTACTTGCTTCACGCCGAAACGATCAACCACATAACCGGCAAAAAAAGCCGCTAGAGCCCCCGCGGCATATTTAATAGAGCCGATGGTTGCAACTTCACCACGGCTCCATCCCGTCTCGTCAATAATGGCACCATACATGACCGGCATCATTAAGGCCGGGACGCCCAGAACAGCAAAAAGCACGACATAAGCCGCCGCAACATTCCACCAGCCCTGCCGCGTCTCAGATCCGGCCACGACAGCTCTATCGGACACACTCATTCTCGCATTCCTCAACAGGCGCCACATCTAGACAAGACTTGCGGCCAATCATTCTTGACAGTGTATGTGATCAAATTTCGAATTCAAAATATTTTATGTAATTAATTTTCATATTTTGATAGCATGAAGTCTCTCCATCCAACAGCAGGTTTGCATTATGATTCTTACCACCCTCGATAAAGCGGCCGCGGATCCCATTCTTGGCATGGCGGCAATTTTTGCGGCCGACACCAGCCAACGCAAGGTCGATCTCGGCATTGGCATCTACAAAAACGACGACGGCGACGCTCCCGTTCTTGAAACGGTCAAGGAAGCAGAACGGCGTGTTCTTGCGCAACAAAAATCCAAAGCCTATCTGTCTTCTGCTGGCAACCCCGCGTTCAACACGGCCCTGCAATTGCTTGTCTTCGGTCCGGAGCACAGCGCAAACAAGGCCGGTCGCATCGTCACTGTGCAATCTCCCGGTGGAACCGGCGGTTTGCGGGTGGCACTTGATCTGATCAAACGCGCAAACCCCGAAAGCAAGATCTGGTTGCCATCCCCGACCTGGCCGAACCATCATGGTTTGATCAAGGCCACCGGCCAAACATTTGCCGAATATGCTTATTACGACCGCACAACCAACAGTCTTGTCTTTGACGACATGCTCAGGGATCTGCAAACGGCCGCCGAGAATGATGTCGTCGTATTGCATGGTTGCTGTCATAACCCGTCCGGAGCCGATCTGACGCCGGTCCAATGGAACGCCGTCGTTGATCTGATCCGTGACAAAAAACTGTTTCCCCTGGTTGATCTTGCTTATCTCGGATTTGGCAACGGACTTGAGAAAGATGCTTACGGCACACGGCTGCTGGCCAATCATGTGCCGGAAATGCTCGTCGTTACGTCCTGCTCAAAGAATTTTGCCATATACCGCGATCGTGTAGCCGGCATCAGTGTGATCGGGAAGAATGCCGAAGACGCAGAAAAGTCTCAGACCCATCTGCTACAGGTGATCCGCAGCATTTATTCAATGCCGCCCGATCATGGCGCCGCGGTCGTTGCGACCATTCTGACTGACGCAGAGCTCAGACGGCAGTGGCAGAGCGAATTAGACGAAATGCGCAACCGTGTCCGTGCCGTTCGTGTAAGATTATCAGAACGGCTGGGTCAGAATTTCAGCTACATCGCAGAACAGAACGGAATGTTTTCATTCCTGACGGTAACGGCCGATCAGATCCAGACATTACGAAATGATTATCATATCTATATTTCTGCATCCGGCAGGGTCAATGTCGCCGGTATTACATCGCATGATGTCGACTATATTGCCAATGCGATCGGCGCCGTTCTGAAATAGTAAAAAAAAAGGAGCCAGGTTTTTGAAACCTGGCTCCTTACAAGGCTGCAGAGATACAAATTTCGATCAGCGTCCAACACATTCCGCTTCTTAAATCGGAAAACTGATTTTTTAAGGGGCGTTTTTGTGGACGATACCGTCCTTCATCACAAACGTGACATTTTGAAGAACCGCCACGTCGTCAAGCGGGCTGCTTTTCACGGCGATGATATCCGCCATCTTGCCCAACTCCAGCGTACCGATGCGATCCTCCATACCGACAGCTGCCGCCGCATTGACAGTTCCAGCTTCCAAGGCCTGCATGGGTGTCATACCGATCCGCGTATACCACACAAGTTCCCCCGCATTCTGGCCATGGGGGATAATACCGGCATCCGTGCCAAGTGCGATTCTGGCACCGCTCCGGAAAGCGGTTGAAATATTCTGCACGATAATGTCAACGCTTCGCTCCACATCCTTGCGGATTTCAGCGGATTGTGTAGCTGCCCGTGCAAGGCGCTTCTGTTGAACCATAAGCGTCGGTACAAGATAAGCCTTCTTATCAACCAAAATTCTTGTGACCTCCGGCGTTATATAGTTCCCATGTTCTATTGTTCTGGCACCGGCCAGCAGCGCGGCACGAACCGCCTTGTGCCCATGGGCATGGGCCGCTATCGGAATATTATGCGTCTGTGCTGTTTTGACGATTTCCGCGAACTCGTCATCCAGAAACTCGGCGTTGCCTTCGGGGCCGCCATTAGGATCTCCACCACCGGCACTGGCCATGATCTTGATGACCTGCGCGCCCTTGCTGATCTGCTCACGCGTGATTTTACGACACGCCTCAATACCATCGCACAGCGCGATTGATGACAAGGCCGCATTGAAATCACTGCGATATCCGCTTTTATGGCCATGCCCTGCTGTCGGTGACAGCGGAGCTGCGGCAATGATCAGCCGCGGGCCCGGGAGTTTACCGGAGTTGATCGCATTTCTGAGCGAAATAATGGCTTCAACGGCTCCTTCTCCGTGTAAAGCACCAAGATCGCGAACTGTGGTAAACCCTGCGTCCAGTGTTCTCCGGGCATAAATCGCACCATTGAGTGCGATGTCGGATGAGGACAGGATGACTTCATCCGACATGGAATTCCAGTCGGACATTCGTCCTTCATAACCACCGAATTGGATCGTGAAATGCACATGAGCGTCAACCAGCCCCGGCATCACGAATGAGTCGCTGAGATCAATCAGCTTGGCGCAGGGACAAACACTGGCTGGGTCTATGTACCCATCACGAACGTCATGAATAACGCCATTTTTTATGATAACGGACTTCTGCTGTACCGGGGCCCGGCCCGGAACGGCAAGAAGATTCCCCGCATGCACAACGGTCCAGTTCTCCGTTACCGAAACGGCTTCATCTGCGGCGACTGACACAGCCGGCAACTGTAGGCCCAACACGACCGCCCATGAAAGAAGCCAGCCTAACTTCATAGAATCACCTTTCGTTGGATAAAGTTATCACAGTTTCAGGGGATCGATATACCGAAAGTAGCCTAGTGTATGGGATCGACCTTGGCGAATCCCCGCATTGCAAAAACCAAAGGGTTACGATCTTGTTTCTGTCCCGTCAGAACCCGGCCAATAATAATTTCATGATCGCCGCCATCATACCTGTTCCATACCTTGCAGACCAGGTGTGCAGCACACCCTGACAACAGCGGAAGCCCAAAATCCTTTATGGCATGATCGATACCGGTGAATTTGTCCGGCAACGGACGAGCAAATTGCAGCGCCACATCCTTTTGGTCATCGGACAGAACATTGACGCAGAAATAATCATTGACCGTGAACGTTTTAAAACTTGGGGCGTTGCGGTCAATAGACCACAATATGAGTGGCGGATCGACAGAAACGCTGTTGAAGGAGGAAACAGTCATACCGACATTTCCCCCTTCTCCAGCGCAAGTCATCACCGTCACGCCGGTCGGGAATGCGCTTAGGATATTCCGATATTGATCTTTATCAATTACAGACAAGGACATCGTCTCTTGAAACCCCTCTATTCCCGACGGTAACCAAAATTACTTCTTCCAGCTATGTTTGACCGGATTGGAAAGACGGCCAAGACCTTCGACTTCGATAACGATCGGTCCGGTTTCTTCGTAAAGATTGACCGAAAGATGCCCCGATGTGAAGCGTCCATGGCCACGGCCGGAGGTACCGAAATGGATAATGTCGCCAGGTTCAAGCGTAAAATACTTACTCGCATCAGCAATGACCTGCTGAATGGTGAAATTGTAGTTCTCTGTCGAATCAACGGCGAACAGTTCGTCACCCAGCCAGCCCTTGACCTCAATCTTGTTGGGATCCTTGACTTCATCCGCAGTGGTCAGCCATGGCCCCATCGGACCGAAGCTGTCACTGCCCTTGGAACGTGAATGATAGGTGAAATAAAGTTCGTTATCGTTTTCATCACGACGACGACGCCATCCGACGTGATGCGGACGCACGCGTTTCGGATCCATGTCGATCGCGATGGAGTCAAGTGCGAATTTAAGACCGCTTGACGTGATATCGTTAATGATCGAATAACCGAAAATATAATCAAGCGCTTCGGATTCCGGAATGTGAGAACCGCGCTTGCCGATGATCGCCGCCATTTCCAATTCCGGAATGGTGTAGCCGTAATTTTCTTGCATCACGATCGGATCATTGTGACCGACTAGACAGGTCGCCGGTTTCAGGAAATACATCGGAGCCTTGGGCAGAACATGAGCGATCTTTGTCAGTTCGTTATTGTTGAAGGCAACACCGATCATCTTACCCGGACGACGCAGCGGCGGCAGCCACGTGATATCCTGTGTGGAAATCGTACCGATCTCGGCATGATTCTTCTGCGCGTAATCATTAACCTCACGCAATGTCGCAAGCACGGCCGCACCACCGCCTGCAATTTCAAGCGTCGTCTTCGGAGCCTCACCCTTGCCTGCCTTTGCATAAGCAGCTCCGAGTTCGACCAGGGTAGTGTCGTTTATACGGATAGCGACGATTTCTTTGTCTTTATATTGTACAGTAGCCAGTTTCATAATTGATGCTCCTGATTAAATTACCTGCATTGGTGCATATTTGAGAATAACTTCGGTTATCACCCGCGGGCGCTCTCGAATTCCTTTGACCGCTGCAGCATGTCTTCAAGTGCAGCATCAACCTTGCCCAGAAGTTCAGCCTTTGGATAAGCGCTGTAAAGACGCGCCTTCGTTCTGAACGGATCACCTTGATAATACCGTTCATAAAGCTGCTGGCGGCCACTGAATGCAGACATGCAAAGATCCGCCGCCAGACGGAACAGGCGAATTCTTTCTTCTGAATCCTGGTTAGCGCTTTGGAAATAACGGTCAACGTATTTTGAAGCTTCGCCGCCAAGCTCTGCATAGGATGGAACACCGACAATACCACCGGCCCCGATCGTGCGTACCGCATCGATCATTTCATCAAACTTCTTGAAGAAATTAATCTGCGCCGCGATAAGCGCAAAACGAGCAGGTGCGACTGTTCCGAATGGTGTCTCAATCGCCTTTTGTTCAGCCGTAAAGATCAGCGCCCGTTGTGTTTCCACATGGATCAGCAGATCCGACAGAATGCCGGCCACATTCGGAAAACCGTCAACATTGGTCGACTGCGCCAACTTGCAAGCCACGCCAGCCATGAATTCGGCTTTTGACAGGCTCCGGATCATCGACTGATGCGTTGTCTGAGCCGTTGCATGGGTTTTTTGATAGACGGTGTTATTGAGTTCCGGATCACGATAGATAAATGTGCGTTCCCAAGGAATGAAAACATTATCGAAAATGACGACAGCATCACCTTCATCAAGACGCATCGACAGTGGATTGTCCAGATAATGACCGATCGACTGGGGTGTAACACTGGGGCGGCTGATAACCTTCAGACCCTCGGTAGCCACAGGAACCCCGAAACCCAGCGAATATTCTTCTGCAGCTGCATCATTCGGAACAACAGCAGACGGCATCAGCAGAATTTCATCGGCAAATTGCGATAATGTGCCCACCAAACGGGCTCCACTGACATAGAAACCGGCATCCGTTTCCTTGACAACCTTGACGGCCAGATCTTTTTCCTGCTGGTGAATCGGTTTCGAACGGTCAACTTGCGGATTGACCAGAACATGGGTGAGAGCCAGATCTTTTTCACGCACGTATTCATAATACTTGCGCATGTTCTTGCCGAATGGGGCGTTGCGTTTGTTGTTGTCAAAAACTGATTCGGCCGTAGCAAAGGCCGCGAGTGTGACATTGAGAAAATCCGGTGAACGACCGAACATGCCATAGACGGCATCCATCGAATGTTTGATTGCGCGACCGCGACGAGTCAGATCGTCGATCGACTTCGGTTCGATGAACGAAAGCGCCACACGATCTCCGGTTGTCGGAGATGCATAGGTCATTTCATCAATCAAATCTGCGCGATTCTGGAGATCATAAAAATCTGCTGTTGTGCGAGCCCCGCCTGAAAGCCGTGGATCGGCTGCGACGTCCCGAACCAACTCACCCTCGATATAAACCGCCCGCCCGTCACGGATGGAATCCAGATACTGCTGACCTGTGCGAATTCCCATAATACCCTCTGTTACGATATACGAAACACTAATTCATATTTTGAAATAATCAAATTGATGAATTTTGTCAAATGTCAATTGTTGCTCATTCCATCCGTTGCTCAGTCGGGGCCCTGCCCTTAAGTCCAGAAAATGGACAAAAACCGCTATAGTCAGGGACAGACCGGTCCAAGGGCTCCGCCCCCGTCACAGCACAAGGCGCAATCAACAAACAAAAGAAAGCCACAGCATGATCACAACACCCGACTTGCTATGGATATCCCTGTTATTTCAGGTTTTTACGACTCGATTGCGCAAAATTCCGATTTTTTCTACTTCCAGTTCAACCACGTCGCCGGGTTCGAGAAAGCGCTCTATTTCAAAGCCGCTGCCGTTCCCGACAGTGCCGGCCATCAGTATTTCCCCCGGATATAGTGTCTCTGCCATGCTGACGTGCTGAATGCAGCGCTCGAAACTATGTTGCATATCACCCGACCGGCCACGACCGCGTTCTTCACCATTGACGCGCACAATCATCTCAAGATCATAAGGATCCGGCAGCTCATCTGCGGTGACAATCCACGGTCCGATTGCATTGCCACTATCGAAGTCCTTGCCCTTGGCAGGTCCCATGCGGAATTGTGATTCCTTGACCTGCATGTCCCGAGCACTGAAATCATTGTATATTGTGTAACCGAATATGGCAGTTTTGGCCGATTGCTCGGTCGCATCGGTCGTTACTTTGCCAATAACAGCACCAAGTTCGAGCTCATAATCCAGCACATCGGCATAATGCGGCCAGATAACGTCAGCATTCGGGCCCACCACAGACATCCGATTACACTTGTAATAAAGCGGCATTTCATACCAGATGGCCGGAATATCATAAGCACCACTTGCCGCAAGGCGGGCTCGCGCGGCTTCGGGATCCTGTTCTCGCGCAGCGCGCATACGCATGGATGTCTGCAAGGCCTGACGAACATGACGTTCATAATTTGCAAAATCCCGCATCTGTACAGGACGCGGTAATGGGGCCAGCAGCGTCACAGAATCAAGCGGCACCACAAAGCTGTCATCAACGGCATCAAGTATATCCCTAACTTGTTGAAGCGCGCCATCGCCGCCCTCTATCAGGGAAAGCATCGTGCTGAATTCCGGCACATGTCTGCCGTGCAACTTCCAGGCAGCAAGATCGAGATCAATAACCCTGTCCAGACCATGCATCAATCCCAACTTTTGACCATCATGGTCCCGGTATGTGACCAATTTCATTTTTCCGCTACCTTGCCTTATCAATCATTCAAAAAATAACGCTTGTCGAAACTATATTTCATATAATATTGTGTTCAACAGATAGGCAAGGAAAAATATTGCGCCCTGTTCGCTTGGCATCGCGAACCTAAACCGCGATTTCACGGAGTTATTCATGGCCAAAATCGTTCTCGGTATTGCAACATCCCACACTCCTCAACTTCATACCCCCGCTGAGCTCTGGGATGTCCGCGTTAAGGCGGATACACGTAACAAGGCTCATGTTTTTCGGAAGCAGACCCACACTTGGGAAGAGCTTGTGGATTTGCGTAAGCCCGAAGTTCTGGAAGACCACATCACACTGGATCGGAAGTCAGAACGTTTGACCGCCGGGACCACAGCTGTCGAAACACTTGCCGACATCTATGCAGATGTGAAGCCGGACGTTGCCGTCATTGTCGGCAATGACCAGCACGAACTGTTTCTAGACGACATAATGCCGGCCTTCACCGTTTACTGGGGTGATGAGATCCCGAACATTCCGCGCTCAGAAGATCAGGTCAAGCGTCTGCCTGATGGTATTCACATTGCCGACCCCGGTCATGTTCCCGACCAAACCGCCGTTTATCCGGGCCTACCGGACCTTGGCCTGAAGGTCATTGCCGACGCCATGAAAACCGGATTCGACGTTGCTCATTCCCGTCGGCTTCCTCAGGTCGATCCGGATCGCAGTATCCTAAGCGGTATTCCTCATGCCTATGGCTTTATCTACCGGCAGATCATGAAGGATGAGGTCATCCCGAATTTGCCGATCATTCTCAATACATTCTACCCACCGAACCAGCCGACTGTGGCGCGTTGTTATCGTTTCGGTCAGATGATCGGGGAAGCAATCGCGTCCTGGGAAACAGACAAAACCGTTGCCGTGTTTGCATCTGGCGGGCTCAGCCATTTCGTCATTGATGAGGACTTCGACCGCATTTTTCTTAAAGCCCTAATCGAAAACGATATTAATGCATTGTTTGCGCTGGATGAAAAACTGTTCCAATCCGGAACCTCGGAATGCAAGAACTGGGTAACAGCAGCGGGCATTCTGTCCGTTTCGAACCTACCCATGACCCTGCTGGATTATATCCCATTCTATCGGTCCCTGGGCGGTAACGGAACCGGCACGGCCTATGCCTACTGGCGCTAAGTAATCTCTATTGGAGTTCGAAATATGACGATCATCGACGTTCATACCCATATGCTGACCAAGGAGTGGATCGATCTCCTGCGCGATCACGGCAGTGGAAAATACACTGTCAAGAACACCCCCGCTCAGCAAGAAGCCATCCACCTTTACGATGCGCCGTTCATGACTCTGTTCCCTTCGATGTGGGATTATGATCTGCGTATCCAGAACATGGACAAGGCCGGTGTCGATGTCGCCATCGTTTCCCTGAGCTGCCCCAACGCGTATTGGGGGGATGAATCCGTGAGCCTGCAAGCCGCCCGCCTCGTCAATGATGACATGCAGGCCCAGCAAGCCCGTTTCCCCGATCGCATTCGCTGGTTCGCGTCACTCCCATGGCAATACCCGGCAGCGGCCGTAGCCGAACTCAAGCGGGCACATCAAAACGGCGCCGTGGGGGTGATGGTCCTCGGCAATATCGACGGCCGTGACCTTACGGATCCGCTGTTCGAACCCGTGTGGCAGGAGATCGACCGGTTGGCGCTTCCGGTACTGGTCCATCCGACAGCACCACAGGGTGTTCGTGACCTGCACATGCAGGACTTCGGCCTAGTGCCGCCGATCGGCTTTACTTTCGATACGACACTTGCCATTTCACGCATGATTCTGAGCGGTTTCTTTGATCGTCACACCCGTCTCAAGATCATCGCCGGACATGGTGGCGGTACATTGCCCTATCTAGCCGGTCGCCTTGATCGCTGCCACGAGATGATCCCGGCCTGTTCCGCCGTCATCAAGGAAAAACCCTCAACTTATCTGCAACGCATTTATTATGACAGCGTCGTCTATGACATTGACGCGCTTAAGCTTTGCATCAAGGTCGCCGGCGGCGAAAGCAATGTTCTGTTCGGGTCCGACTATCCGCACAATATCGGCGACATGCAGGGATGCCGTGCTCGTGTTGAGAGTCTGCCAAGTCAGCAAAGCCAGGCGATTTTCAGCAAGAACGCCGAAAGAATTTTTAATTTGTAAGGTGATCGTCATGTCAGCCAGCAATGACAGCGGGTTCAGAGTCAGCCCTGATGTGCAGAATTTTCTGGATCGCCGCCATTCCCATTTCATCAACGGGCAATGGAGCGGCGATAGCGGACGCGACAGTATCCCCGTCATCAACCCCACAACCGAAACCGTTATTTCCCACATCGTTGCCGGAACGGCGGAAGACGTTGACGATGCCGTCTCCGCAGCGCGTGGAGCCTTTCCGGCCTGGCGCGCCGTCAAGCCTGCGGCACGGGCCCAGATACTGTGGAAAATCGCCGATCTGATCGAACGCGATGCCCCCATGCTGACGGAGCTTGAGTTTCTTGATAACGGCAAGCCCCTGCTTCACGCCCGGCGCGGTGACGTTGCAGCGGCGATAGAAACATTTCGGTATTTTGCGGGATGGTGCACCAAGATATACGGCCGCACAGCAACACTCTCAAAGCCCGGCAACATCCATGCCTATACAGTCAAGGAACCGGTCGGTGTGGTCGGTTTGATCATTCCGTGGAATTTCCCGCTTTTGATGGCTGCCTGGAAGCTAGCCCCCGCACTGGCTGCGGGCTGCACGACCATTCTGAAGCCTGCGGAAGAAACATCTCTGAGCGCGCTCCGGCTGGCGGAACTTCTGACGGAAGCTGGCGTTCCCGATGGTGTGGTCAATGTCGTGACCGGATACGGGCATGTGGTCGGCGCCGCTCTTGCGGCCCATGACAATGTCGACAAGGTATCGTTCACAGGATCGACCGAAGTCGGCAAGCTGATCGTCAGGGCAGCCACCGGAAATCTGAAGAAAGTGTCGCTGGAACTTGGCGGCAAGTCACCCGTGATCGTGCTTCCCGATGCCGATGTCGATCAAGCGGCGCAAAGCGTCGCCGACGGCATTTTTCATAACGCCGGACAGATATGCGCAGCCGGATCCCGCACCTACATCCATCGCAGCATCTATGATGCTGTCCTTGAAAAACTACACACGAAGGCCGAGACGCTCCGTATCGGCCCCGGTCACAAGCCCGACACCCAGATGGGCCCGCTTGTATCGGCCAAACATCGCCAACGTGTCGCCAGGTATGTCGACAACAGCATAAAATCCGGCTCAACACTTGTTACCGGCGGCACCACAGTCGGTGACTGCGGTTTCTTTTACAAGCCCACCATTATCAGCGGCACGACAATTCAGGCTCCCATCGTTCAGGAAGAGGTGTTCGGACCCGTTCTCGTGGCTGAAGCCTATGATGATCTCGATCAGGCCATCTCATGGTCGAACAATAGTATTTACGGCCTTGTCGCCCGCGTCTGGACAAAAGACATCGCAGTCCAGCATTATCTGGCGGAAAAGCTTGAGGCCGGTACGATCTCCTTCAATGCGGGCGGCGGCCCCGATCCGAACCTACCGTTCGGCGGCTACAAGCAATCCGGCTGGGGACGCGAACATGGCGAAGACGGGCTTGAACTTTTCCTGCAAACAAAATCTGTTCTGGTCGGCTACTGATCACGCCAGCGTGATCGATTATGATAAGTGAAGCGAGCGTAAACTTATGAATACAACCATCCCCACGACGACACCCGTCAAAGCCCAGTATATGACCGGCGGCGAGGCTCTGGTGGCCTCCTTGAAACGCTGGAACGTGGATGTCATGTTCGGCATGCCCGGTGTCCAACTGGATGACCTTTTTGATGCCCTGCAAAGAACCGGCGACGGCATCAATGTCATCCACACCCGGCATGAACAGGGCGCGGCCTATATGGCGCTTGGATACGCCGTATCAACCGGCAATCCCGGTGTTTTCACGGTCGTTCCCGGGCCTGGAATCCTTAATGCAGGCGCAGCGCTTTCTACAGCCTATGCCGTCAGCGCACCGGTCTTGTGTCTGACCAGCACCGTATGGTGGAACCAGATCGATCGCAACAATGGCGCGCTTCATGAAATCCGCGACCAGATCGGTATTCTGCAAAGACTGTGCAAATGGGCCGCGCGCGCCAATCACCCCGGTGAAATACCGCAATTGGTAGATGAAGCATTCCGGCAGATGAAAACCGGGCGTCCCCAGCCGGTCGCGCTGGAAATTCCGCCGGAGATTCTTGCCCAGTCCGCACTTGTAATGATTCCCGAAAATCTGCCATCGCTTGAAAACCCGGCACCCGACCCCAGAAGTGTGGCAGCCGCAATCGAGCTTCTGGAAACAGCGCAGAATCCGCTTATCGTTGTCGGTAGCGGTGCTCAGGAAGCCGGTGCAGCTGTTCAGGCCCTGGCCGAATATCTTCAGGCCCCCGTCATCAGTCGCCAATTGGGCCGCGGTGTCCTGAGCGACCGTCATGACCTGGCACTGACGGCAGCAGCCGGTCATCATCTCTGGGCTGATGCAGACGTTGTGATCGGTATCGGTACACGCCTGCAGCAACTGCGCGAATGGGGCAATGATGCAGACCTTAAAGTAATTCGGATCGATCTTGATCCCATGGAAATCACCCGTGTCGACACACCGGCGGTCAAACTTCTCGCCGATGCGGCAGAAGCAACCATCGCAATTGTCGAAGGCCTGAAAGCCCGTAATTCCAGCCGCCCCGACCGGACCACTTTTTTCCGCGCCATTAAGGAAAAATTCCGGACCGACGTTGCCGCTACAATCCAGCCGCAAGTCGGCTATCTTGACGTCATCCGTGAAGAATTGCCGGACAATGGTGTTCTTGTGGACGAAATGACCCAGGTCGGTTTCGCCGCAAAATACGCCTACCCCATATACAGCAAGCGTAGCTTTGTCTGTTCCGGTTATCAGGGAACGCTTGGATACGGTTTTGCAACAGCCATGGGAGCCCAGGCAGCCGATTCAAAGCGCCGTGTTGTTTCCATAACCGGTGATGGCGGCTTCATGTATAACGTACAGGAGCTTTCAACAGCCGTTCTGCATAAGATCCCGCTTGTGACGATTATTTTCGCGGACGGCAATTTCGGCAATGTGCGACGCATCCAGACTAATAAGTTCAAGGGTCGCTATATCGCGTCCAATCTTCATAACCCTGACTTTGCCCAGCTTGCTGAACTTTTCGGGGCTGTGGGTCTCCGTGCCGAAACCCCGGAAGACCTGCGCACGGCACTCCGTACGGCTTTTGCCAGCGAACGCCCCGTCCTGATCGAGGTTCCGATGGATATCGATACGGTGGCCTCGCCATGGAAATACGTGCATCTCCATAAAGTACGCTGAACGCCGGGATACATCGTAACGTGCCTACAAACTTAATAGGGCCACAGCATTTATAAATGCTGTGGCCTCTTTTTTGGGCCGGGCTGTGGTCCATTTAAATGAACCGAACCACACACAAATTCCCCCTTGAAGAAACAGCAAACAAAAACCCCATAACACTGACTGTGTTATGGGGTTCAGAGTATTGCCATGCTTTACTGAAGGTCAGTTGAGCTTGCAGTCGACTTGTTCCGGACACGTCACTGCCGGTGGCGTTGCAAAGGGACGAATACCGAATTCCTTATGGATTTCAGGTGGGAAATAGACCACGCCGCGGGCAACCGTCATACGGTTTTTATGCAGCAAGCGGATATCTTTGGTCGGGTCACCATCAACCAGAAAGAAATCAGCCGATTTTCCTTTTTCTATACTGCCCCACTGATCACCATGTCCAAGATATTTTGCCGATCCCAGAGTTGCCGTCTCCAGTGCCTCGGCCGGTGTCAGGCCTGCCTGCACATAAAGTTCAAGTTCGCGCAGCAGCGGAAAACCATCAAAGAAATCGGTCCCCGGGAGAATCTGAATACCACTCCGATATATGAGCCCCACCGTCTCAAGAAGCTTCTTGAACGCATTCTGATAGGCCAGATCTTCTTCCTCGGTCTTGACTGGAAGTACTGCCTCCGTACGCATGTGACGCATCTTGCTCGGCAGATGGTCCATGATTGCCCTGTCGCCAGGCTGCGTCTGGTTCGTCCGCGTCAGAATAACCCGTTCCATGATCCCAAGAGACGTGTCAAGCGCCAACCCCTTGGATTTCATCAATGCAATGCTTTTACGGACATCTTTACGCTTCAGATCGAGATTCGCAGCGCGATCAAGTGCACTGACGCGCAGCATGGTACGCATGTCTTCGCCCGGCTTGGCCAGCCACCCCATCATCAGCTGATTGATATGGGTGACTTCATCAAAGCCCGCAGTCATCATCTGGTCCGGAGATGAGAAAGCGGGAATATGACCTGTCACCCGCAATCCCAGTCTGTGCGCTTCTGCGGCAATAGCCGGTACCCAGTCCGGATTGATGGAATTATACAGTTTGACCTGTATATATCCGCGCCGTGCATACCAACGGACAGCCTCAAGCGCTTCTTCCTCGCTGGAGACGACATAATCATAACGCGCCGAAAAAGGGCTTGCGCCTTCAATAAATCCCGACGGTAGAATGCGTGGACCGATGATCTGGCCCGTATCAATATTCTTCATCTCTCGGAGCAACTGTTTCGCATCCGAAGCCCCCATTTCCCGAAACGTCGTGATGCCCGCCGCGATGGAAAGAGGATAAAGCGACTTAAACGCGCTCGTATGCGTATGCATGTCATGGAGACCGGGCACGAGCGTTCCCCCTGCACCGTCAATCAAGACTTCTTCTTCGTCAACAGGTTCATTCGGGGAATAAATGCCCGTTATCTGGTCACGAAAGAATGTTACGGACTGAAGCTCACCCAACTTTCTCGTTTCCGGATCAAAGATCCGCACATTTTGAATGCGCACCGGAACATCGAAATGCCGCGCCAGCTTCTTTTTGAGATCAATATAGTATTCTTCTTCGATATTGCGGGCGACGGTGCGGATTTCTCCGGAAAATTTTTCATAGTCACTCAGGATAACACCGTCAGAGGTCGCGAAAAGATCTCCATCGTCTTCAAGAAAGATAACCTGGCGCTGCATATCCTGATCAATCAGCGCATACCCCGTAATTGTTCGGTTGGAAACGGTAAATGATCCGATTTTTTCAAGACTGAGGCGACCGCCCGATATGGTTCCAAGACTTTGACCGGGCGACTTCAGCAACAACCGTGCATAAAAACCCAGGGTCCACGGGCTGGTACGGGCCGCAACATACAGGCGGTTAGCCGCAACCGTTGTGCTGCTTTTCTCGCCATCCATTTCCCATCGGGCCTGATTGCCATCAAGCGCAAACTGTTCCTGCGATTTGGCTCCGCCAAGGCCACTGAAATCAATCTTCCAGTCCTTAGGGAAACCGTTTTCGTCCAGCACGAGCTGTTCCGTAGAATCTGGACCGCGACCGTTATTCTTGTAACCATATACGACAGAGATATTATCTCCTTCATGCTTGGCGACAAGCGAACCGACTTTTGTGCCATCGGTCAGAACGACCGAAAAAACCTCTTCCTTGGCATGGAGCGAAGATATTGACAGCAGCAGCATAGACGCAAAAACACTGAACATGCGCCCCGTTCGGGTAATAGTCCACCCTTTCAAAAGACTTTCATCAGTTGGCACGATAACGGTCATCTGTTTTAACTCCTCACAATCCCCGGGATCATAAACGGTTACTGGCATACAGCCATCAGAGCAAAGATCATTTATTTCTGACGAACTGTCTTATATCGGCCGAAAGTTTTTCAAGATCAGCATAACGCGTGTACATCATATGTCCCGCATCATAGTACTGGTATTCAATACGATCCTGCGGAATACCGACCCGGGTCAGTGCAAATTCCGCACCATAGAAGGCCGTTGAAAAATCAAACCAACCCTGCCCCAGAAAAATCCTCATGTCGGTATTTTCGCGCATGATCCGACCGATAAGCGGAACAAAACTTTTGTATGTGGGACGACCGCCGCTGATATCCCATTCCCAGGAACTGACCTCGCCCGAAACCACATAACGACCGGTTTCCTTATACTGCAGCGTCCCTGCAATATGCTGGTTGACCGCCGTTATATAAGCGGATTTGATACTGTAAATACTGGAATCACTTTCCACAAGCTCACCGGCCGTATCATGATCAACTCCGGTATAACGGGTATCATACCTGCCGATGGTCAAGCCGCGATCACGCAGAAGCTCCTTGAGATAACGGTCGGGCGTGACACGCAGATGAGTCTGGTCAAGATAGGCTTCGGTCAAACCACTGTAATAGGAAACACGGCGGCGGATATCCGCATATATGTCTTTATCCAACGCCACCCCCTTGATCAGGGCCGTGATATAATCTGTTCCGGCAAACTCCCGCGCTTCGCTGATGAACTGGTCGAAAGGCGGCTTGTTTTCCACTTTTCCATGATGCCACGCAGCCGCAGCCATGGAAGGAAGATTGACGACATACTGCATTTCATTGCCGGGAACTTCAGCTTTCAGGGCGAAATCCAGAATAGCCGATACCATAATCAAACCATTCAGGGACACATCCCCTGTGCGTGCTTCAAGCTCATGCGCAACGGCAACGCTGCGGGCTGTTCCGTAACTCTCGCCAACCAGATATTTTGGTGAATTCCAGCGCTGGTTTTCGGCAGTCCATATTCTGATAAACTCGGCTACGGATTGCGCGTCGCTGGTAACGCCCCAATAGTCCTTGGGATCGACACCATTCAGCGTCCGCGAATAGCCGGTACCGACAGGATCGATGAACACCAGGTCGGCAACATCAAGGAGACTGTGCGGGTTATGGACAATCGGATAAGGCGGTGCGCCATCATCCTGAACATCCGGAACAGCAACGCGCTTCGGTCCGAATGCTCCCATATGCAACCACATTGATGCCGAGCCGGGCCCACCATTGAAAAGGAACAACACCGGCCGTTCAGATAGGTCGCTCACGCCTTCTCTTACATAGGAAATGGAAAAAATGGATGCGAGTGGTTTGCCCGTCTTGTCCCGAAGATAGGTTTCTCCGGCTGTGGCCCTGTAGTCGACCGCGACACCACCAAAAGTAGCCTTGTGACGTGTGACGGCATTACGCGGTGTGTTGGTCGTTTTTTCCTCGACTATATGGCCCGCGGACGAAATCACCTTATCTGATGCATAAACGGTCAACGGCAACAGGGCGACCAGAAAAGCAAACAGGGCCGATGGGCGCATACAACAACTCCCCATATCACATTATTAATAGACACGTTCAATCGCACGAAGGGCATGCCAGCCCGCATTCTGGCCAGCAAAAAGATGGGCATGATATAGCAAAAGAAAATCTGATACAGCTTCTATAATCGAAATAGAGTTTCGGCAGCCTGCCTCACATGAGGTTGTGAGACAGACTGCCGAAAAAAGACTGCGATCAGCGGAAGGTAACGGTCAAGCCGATCGTCCGCGGCCGCTGCGTGACATACTGAAGCGGCAACACGTTTCTGGCATATGTCGTGCAAGCTGCACCGGAGCCCGCGGCACAGCCGGAACGACCACCATTCGCTCCGAGAACATCTTTCGAGTTGAAAATATTGTCGACAAACATCGACACTTCCCAACCGTCCCTGCTTATACCGGCACGAGCGCTCATATAGTCTGCAGCTTCTGCATACCATGTATCAGCATTAAAGGTTGATGTTCCTGGTCCGGATGACTGCTGGTAGCTTGATGAGTACTGATAGTCCGCTCGGATGAAACCAAACATTTCGCCAACGGAGAAATTATACTCAGCTCCGATATTGAGCGTATAACGCGGCACCGGAAGGCGGTCACCATCCTGAACAAAGAGCGTATTACGCGGCTCTGGACCAATGACGGATTCCGTATACTGTGCGTTTGTATAGGCAAACTGCCCATTAAGAACCAGACTGTCCAGAAGACGGACCGTCCCTTCAAGGCTGACACCCTTAGACACCGCCTTGCCGCCATTGATCACGTAACCAAAGCTGCAGGTCGGCAATGCATAATCCGTCTGGATGCCGGTCCAGTTGATATAGAAGCCGCTGGCGCTGAAGGTCACGCGATCATCCAGAGCACGACCCTTCGCACCCAATTCATAGCTCCAGAGGGAGTCTGCACCATAGGTTTCAGGCGTTGCATCAATACCAAGGGCCGTAAGGTCAGCAGCACAGCGAGCCGCCGGCGGCGGCTGGTTCACACCGCCGACACGATAGCCTTTGGAAGCCGTAGCATAGAGCATCGTCTCTTCAGTTGCCTGATACTGAATACCGAAACGCGGCGTGACCGGTGTGGCTTTCAGCGTACCGTTCGTCAAGCCACCATTGGCTACCGTCGGGATCAGGAAGCCAGCAGCCATACCGGCCGTGTACTGATCATAGGTGAATTTTTCCCGCGAAACGCGGATACCCGCCAGCAATTTCAGCTGTTCAGTTACCTTGAAGTTGACCTCACCGAAACCGGCGAAAGACGTTTCCTTCAAGTCCTGGTCACGGTGATACGAAATACCGTCGGGACCAAGCGGAACACCATACTGTTCCTCGGGAGTCCGCCCCAGAAGCGCCATGGTCAGGCCTTCATAGTTCTTAGTGACCAAGTTGTAGTTAGAGTTATTCTTTGAATGCGCATAGAACAGACCAAAAACCCAGCTCAGCCGTGAGTCTTCATTGTTGCTGGCCGCCCGGAGTTCCTGCGTGTAGCTTTTCCGTGTGTTTTCATAAACTGGCGAAGACCAGAAATAAGACAAATTATGAACAAACGGATAGCCCGCCTGGAAGTTCACCGGTGTTGAATAGGAATAATCGGCTGCACCGGCTGTTCTGTCGTAGATATAGGACGAAACAGAGGTGATTGATGCAACATCCGTCTCGATCTCAATTTTCAGAGACGGAACAAACAGTTTTGAGTTACGTGGCTGCTTGTTGACACATGTCGGTGAGGTGGCGGCGAAATCGGCACCGATATTACAGTTGTTACCGTTCTGATAACTGTCATATTTATATTCAGGATATGTATAACCATTCCTTGTAACAGACGGAATCGTCGCCCACTGGGAATCGGCATCGTGCTGACGCTCTTCGCCATAATACACAGCCGGCATGACGGTCACATTTTCCGAAGCTTGCAACAGGAAAGCCGCGCGGAATGCCAGACCCGTGCCACTGTTCGTATCTTTTTCCAGAACATCACCGGTGTAACGATCGACATGATCAATGTAACCGGCGGTACGACGCGCATAGCCGCTGATACGGGCGCCAAGCTTGTCAGCGATAAGCGGGCCGCCAACAGCCGCGCCGCCTTGGTAGCTTACACCGCCGCTCTTCACAGAACCGACCTCGGCACGGCCATAGGTCGACCACGTATCAAGACTCGGGGTTGGCGTAATCATACGGATCGTCCCGCCCATGGATGAACCGCCGAACAGCGTGCCTTGCGGCCCCTTCAGCACCTCGACGCGCTCAAGGTCGAAAAGCTGCGGAATTGGAGTACCACTGCCGGAGATGCCGATAGCATTACGCTTCTGAAGCGGCGTATCATCAATGTAGATACCCGTTGTCTGAGCGCCGCTGGATGAAGCAATACCGCGGATCGAAATTGCCGGGTTGCGGTCGCCGATAGCCGATGCCTGCATCGCCAGAGAAGGAACTGTACGCACAACGTCAGAAAAAACCCTGACGCCCGTCTTGTCGAGCGTTTCCTGACTAAAGGCGGAAATACTGAGCGGAACCCGGCTCAGTACCTCACTCCGCTTCGTCGCCGTAACGACGATTTCTTCGAATGCCCCATTGGACACACACTGAGCGCCGGCCTGTGCTCCACCCAACGCCGTGGAAAATACAAGGCAACTTAGTATACGCCGTGAACTCAAACCCATTATTGTCCTCCTAATACCCGCACATAATTTCATTTTATGGAGATTCCATATCATATTTATGGATCTCACAAATACTATACAGAAATAATATTTATATTACGAAATATTATTTCACAATATAAATTTTTGCTGGCCTCATTTTCTGGAAAGAGGGGGGCCGACATACGTCACATTTCCCTAATCAATTGTAATAAATAATATTATTTGATTGATGGAGAGCGAGGACAAGTACCATGGTCACATATTCGGTTCTGATCCAAGTCGCCACGGGGCCTTGGAATGACGCCCATTAAATCAAACCGCTCACCAAAATAAAGAATAATAAGTGATTCATTTCTATTTTTATTGCGGTTTACTCCACAACCTGAAACTGGTTAATCGAAACCGGTGAAGACAGTAGACGGATGGCGGATCCACCATCTCACTGTGCAAGAACAATTATTAGGAAGCCACGCACATTCTGTTCCGTCCCAATCCCCGCAACCAGATCTTTAGAGGATAAAAAACAATCTCCCGACCGTCAGTCCTGCTTTCCGTTAAAGATGGACCGAACGCATCATTATGTGAAATACATACTCGTATTCTGTTTGATGAAAGTCGATTTTTATATATAGTTTTGGAAAATCTACAAAAATAGGCCAAAAAAACAGTCTGAGATAATTCAGGTTTGATGCGAAGCTTAAGGGAGTTTAAGCATGCTTTTCGCCCTGAGGAACGTCCGGAGGCAGCCAAGCCCTGAGGATGCTGATTGATAAGATTGTGCTCACTCCCAGCCCGATCGTGAGGGAAATCTACGCAACGCTTCACGATGAACTGGGCACGATCCTGGATTGGACCGAACGGCAAGCCATTGGCCATCCCCCCTAACGCAAAAACCCCCGCCGCATTGTCTGCTGACGGGGGTTTGTTTTATTTGGTTGCGGGGGCCAGATTTGAACTGACGACCTTCA
>JBBCIP010000010.1:0-7520 GCA_037189785.1 Alphaproteobacteria bacterium | reverse complement strand
TACCGTAACGCGGTTATCATTCACCGCAACGGTAACGCCTTGGGGCACAGGAACGGGTTTCTTGCCAATGCGCGACATCGTCAATTCCTTAGAAAATCGTGCAAAGGACTTCGCCGCCGACATTGGCGTCGCGGGCCTCGGCGTCTGACAGAACACCCTTCGGGGTAGAGACGATCGAAATACCAAGACCATTGCGGATCCGTGGCAGATCTTTCACCGAAGAATATACCCGACGGCCAGGCTTAGAGACCCGTGTAATGGTACGGATCACCGGCTGTCCTTCAAAATACTTCAACTCAATCCGGAAAACCGGATGGCCGCCTTGTTCGCCTTGTTCGAAGCCACGAATATAGCCTTCGCGCTTCAACACTTCGAGAACGCGTTCACGCATTTTCGAAACAGGCGCCTCGACTGAGGCCTTGTTTGCTCTTTGCCCGTTACGGATACGGGTCAGCATATCGCCGAGCGGATCGGTCATCGACATGGTGCCGCTCTCCTTTACCAGCTGGACTTTGTAACGCCGGGCAAAGCGCCGAGCGAAGCGAGCCGACGAAGCTCATTCCGGCACAACCCGAATTTACGATAAACGCCACGCGGACGACCGGTGAGCTCACACCGATTTCTCACCCGTGTCGGGTTCCCATTACGCGGAAGCTCAGCAAGCTTCAACCGTGCCTGGAACTGATCTTCGGGGGACAAAGCCGGATCAACCGCTTGGGCTTTCAACGTTGCCCGGCGATTGGCCGTCTTCTTGACCAAAGCTATCCGCTTTTTGTTCTTGAGGATGGAGCTTTTCTTCGCCATCACTCTTGCTCCTTCGTCTGCGTCTCGCGCGACCTAACCATCATTTTCAATCTCATCATCAATTCGTGAACGGCATACGGAAGCCGGCCAACAAAGCCTTTGCTTCTTCATCCGTTTGCGCCGAGGTGCAAATAATGATGTCCATGCCCCGAACTTTCTCAACTCTGTCGTAGTTGATTTCCGGAAACACGATCTGCTCCTTGAGGCCCAAGGCGTAGTTACCGCGACCGTCAAAAGACTTGCCATTGACGCCACGGAAGTCGCGCACACGCGGCAACGCGATATTGATGAGCCGGTCCAAGAATTCGTACATGGTGTCGCGGCGCAGGGTAACCTTGCAGCCGAGCGGCATGTTTTCACGAATTTTGAAGCCAGCGATCGATTTCTTCGACTTGGTGATGACGGGGCGTTGACCGGCGATCAAAGCCAGTTCTTCAGCCGCGGCCTTCACTTTTTTCGAATCCACGGCGCCGTCACCGACACCCATGTTGATTACGATCTTTTCAATCTTCGGGACTTGAAGTTCGTTTGCATAAGCGAACTTCTCTTTAAGAGCGGCACGAACTTCGCTCTCATAGACGTCACGAAGGCGTGGACGATATTCAGCCATCGATCACCTCCCCGGAGCCCTTCGCAACGCGAACTTTCCGGCCGTCTTCCAAAACTTTGAAACCAACGCGGGTCGGCTTACCTGTCTTTGGATCTTCGATCGCCAGATTAGAAACCTGGATCGGAGCTTCCTTTTCGACAATGCCGCCTTGACCTTGCGGGCTCGGGCGCGTGTGGCGTTTTACAATATTCACACCAGACACAATGGCGCGGCCTTCAGACGGCAACATCGAGGTCACTTGACCACGCTTGCCTTTGTCTTTGCCGGCAAGAACGACGACCTTGTCGCCTTTCTTAATCTTAAACTTTGCTTGCGTCATTAGAGCACCTCCGGAGCCAGCGAGATGATCTTCATGTGATTGCGAGCACGCAGCTCACGCACCACAGGACCGAAGATACGCGTGCCGATGGGCTCGCCCTGTTTGTTGACAAGAACAGCGGCGTTACGGTCGAACCGAATGGCACTGCCATCGGCACGGCGGACGACAAAGCGCGTGCGAACGATAACGGCGCGATGAACGTCGCCTTTCTTCACACGGCCGCGCGGAATAGCTTCCTTGACGCTGACGACGATGATATCGCCGACCGTCGCGGTTTTCCGCTTCGAACCACCGAGAACCTTAATGCACTGCACCCGACGCGCGCCTGAATTGTCGGCGACCTCGAGGTTGGTTTGCATCTGGATCATGGGCTTATTCCCAACTCTACGTGTCTTCTAGTGAGCGCAGTCTTGTACACCGCAACCGCGCCCGGTTCAATCTTTACGCCCCTTGGGCCTCAGAAACAGTGGCGACAATGCGCCATGTCTTCAGCTTAGAGAGCGGCCGGCATTCTTCGATCCGTACCAAATCACCCACTTTGGCCGAGTTAGTCTCGTCATGGGCATGATACTTTTTCGAACGACGCACCACTTTCTTAACAAGTGGGTGAGTAAAGCGGCGCTCGACCCGGACCACAACGGTCTTGTCGTTTGCGTCACTTACCACCACACCCTGCAATATCCGCTTCGGCATTCTCGCCTCCTCTATCCTACCGCGACCCAGGCATTAAGCCTGTGTCGAACGCTCCCGCAGCAGCGTTTTAATCTGGGCGATGGTGCGGCGAACTTCACGCACACGCGCCGTGCTTCCAAGCTGGCCGGTTGCTTTCTGGAAGCGCAGGTTGAACTGCTCTTTCTTCAGCTGCACGACTTGCTCATTGAGCTGATCTTCGGTCTTCCCACGAAGTTCCTCGATCTTCATTGCCTTAACTCCTTATCCCGGTTCAGATCTGCTCGCCCAAACGGGCGACGATCCGGGTTTTAACGGGAAGTTTCGCTGCAGCACGCTCGAAAGCGCCGCGCATTGTTTCTGCATCAACCCCGTCGATCTCAAACATGATACGACCAGGATGAACACGCGCCATCCAATATTCCGGGGCGCCTTTACCTTTACCCATCCGAACTTCGGCAGGCTTTGTCGATACCGGCACATCCGGGAAGATGCGGATCCACAATTTACCCGTACGCTTCATGTGGCGGGTGATGGCCCGACGGGCGGCTTCGATCTGGCGAGCCGTGATACGGCCTGGCTCGACGGTCTTCAAACCGTAAGCACCGAAGCTGACTAAGGTACCGCCTTTAGCCGTTCCATGAACGCGGCCCTTAAAGGCCTTCCGGAACTTGGTTTTCTTAGGCTGAAGCATGATCTTTGCCTTCTACTCTATCTCTTAGCGATCGCGCTCAGGGCGAGCCGGAGCTGCCTTTTGCTGTTCTTGAGCACGCTTGTCCTGAGCCATCGGATCGTGAGCCAGGATTTCGCCTTTGAATACCCAAACCTTAATGCCGATGATGCCGTAAGCGGTTTTTGCAACGGCATAACCGAAATCGATATCGGCGCGCAGTGTATGCAGCGGCACACGACCTTCGCGGTACCATTCCATACGGGCGATTTCAGCACCACCGAGACGACCCGATGCGTTGATCCGAATGCCTTCGCCACCCAAACGCATGGCGCTTTGCATCACGCGCTTCATGGCACGACGGAAAGCAACGCGACGCTCGAGCTGTTGAGCAACGCTTTCAGCGATCAAAGTAGCGTCGATTTCCGGCTTGCGGATTTCAACGATGTTCAAGCTGACGTCGCCAGCACCGGTCATTTGCGTAAGATCCTTGCGGAGCTTCTCGATGTCGGCGCCTTTTTTACCGATGATCACACCCGGACGAGCCGAATAGATCGTGACACGGGCTTTCTTGGCCGGACGTTCGATCACAACGCGGCTCACACCAGCTTGCGGCAGAGCTTTACGCACGTAATCGCGCATCTTCAGATCTTCGTGCAACAACGTCGAATACTCGGCGCCATCTGCGAACCAGCGGCTATCCCAGGTCCGGTTGATACCGAGACGGAGACCGATTGGGTTGACTTTCTGACCCATTAGGCTTTCTCCTCGAGCTGCCGAACGACAATGCGGATACGGCTGAACGGTTTTAAAATCTTACCCATACGACCACGAGCCCGGGGGCTGAAGCGCTTCATAACCATCGTCTTACCAACACTCGCCTCGGCAACGACCAATTGATCGACATCGAGGTTGTGGTTGTTCTCAGCGTTGGCCACAGCGGACTGAAGAACCTTCTTCACGTCGTCGGCATGACGCTTGCGCGAGAATGTCAAATCGTTGATGGCGCGATCAACCCGCTTGCCACGGATCAAACCAGCGACAAGGTTCAGCTTTTGCGGGCTAACCCGGATCATGTTGCCGACGGCCAGCGCTTCATTGCTGGGGAGGTCGCGCGGTGCTGCCTTCTTACCCACGGTTACTTCCTCTTCGCCTTTTTGTCCGCCGCATGGCCTGGGAAGCTGCGGGTCGGTGCAAATTCACCAAACTTATGACCCACCATTTCCTCAGTCACATAAACCGGGATGAACTTATGGCCGTTATGAACTTCAAAATTCAGACCAATAAACTGCGGCAAAATCGTTGACCGACGCGACCATGTCTTGATCCCGGTCTTCTTACCGCTTTGTGTCGTCGCCTCGGCCTTCTTCAGAAGATAGGCTTCAACGAAAGGGCCTTTCCAAACAGAACGAGCCACAGCTTAACCCTTTCTCTTCCGTTCATGACGCGACCGGACGATGAACTTATCGGTCGCCTTATTCTGCCGAGTCTTTTTACCTTTGGTCGGCTTACCCCAAGGGGAAACCGGATGACGTCCGCCCGATGTCCGGCCTTCACCACCACCATGGGGATGGTCGACCGGGTTCATGGCAACACCACGAACCGAAGGACGGATCCCCAACCAACGTGACCGACCGGCTTTACCGACGATCGCATTTTGGTGATCAGGGTTTGACACCGCACCAACCGTTGCAAAGCATTCGCCAAATACTTGGCGTTGCTCGCCCGAAGACAGACGCAGCACAACATAACCTTCGTCACGACCAACGATCTGAGCGTAAGTCCCGGCCGAACGAGCGATTTGACCGCCCTTGCCTGGCTTCAGCTCAACATTGTGAACGATCGTGCCGACCGGCATGCTCATCAACGGCATCGCGTTGCCTGGCTTCACGTCAACTTTAGCACCGGCGATCACTTTATCGCCGACCGCCAACCGTTGCGGAGCCAAGATATAAGCCAGCTCACCGTCTTCGTATTTTACCAAAGCGATAAAAGCCGAACGGTTCGGATCGTATTCCAAACGCTCAACCGTCGCTTCACCATCACGACGTGTGCGCTTGAAATCGATCAAACGATAGGTCCGTTTGTGACCGCCGCCGATCCAACGCGCCGTTACCCGACCGCGGTTGTTACGACCACCGGATTTTTTCAAACCTTCGGTCAGGGTCTTAACAGGCTTACCCTTATGGAGACCGCTGCGATCAACAAGCACAAGGCCGCGTTGCGACGGTGTCGTTGGTTTATAAAGCTTCAACGCCATGACTTAGATCCCCGTCGTCACGTCGATGGAATGACCTTCAGCAAGGCTAACCACCGCTTTTTTGTAATCTGCGCGCTTGCCGAGGATACCGCGGAAACGCTTGATCTTACCCTTCACAAGAACGGTATTGACCGCGTTTACTTTAACCTTGAACAAAGCTTCGATAGCCGCTTTGATCTGAGGTTTAGAAGCATCAATGGCAACCTTGAACACAACTTGGTTGTGTTCGGAAATCGACGTCGACTTTTCCGTGATAACCGGGCTTAGGATGACGTCGTAATGCGACGCTTTCGTCATTTCAGTCTCTCCTCGAGCCCTTCAAGCGCCGCTTTGGTCAGAACCAAAGTATCGCGACGCAGAATGTCATACACGTTTGCGCCCTGGACCGGCAGAACGTCGATCAACGGAATGTTGCTCGCGGCAAGCTTGAAGTTGGTGTTGACTTCAGCACCGTCGATCACGAGGGCCGAGGTCAAACCGAGTTTTACCAGCTTTTCAGCCAAATCTTTGGTCTTGGCTGCTTCAAGTGACAAAGTCTCAAGAACGATCAACTTACCGCCTTGTGCTTTTGCCGACAGAGCTGTCTTCAGGCCCAAAGCCCGGATTTTCTTTGGCAAGCTATGCTCATAAGACCGTGGTTGTGCACCATGAGCCTTACCGCCGCCCGTAAAGATACCGGCTTTCCGGCTGCCGTGACGCGCGCTACCGCCGCCTTTTTGCTTGCCGAATTTCTTGGTGGTACCAGAAACCTGGGTCCGTTGCTTAACCGATTGCGTACCGGCACGGCGTTTTGCCAACTGCCATACGACAACCCGGTTCAGGATATCGGCGCGTTCTGGAAGACCGAAGAGCCCTTCATTGAGCTCCACTGTTCCAGCATTTTGCGCGTCAAGAGTGAGTACGTCCGCTTTCATGGCTTCTCAGTCCTCAATTCGCTGCGTCATCGCCGCCTGAAGCCTCAGCAGCCGGAGCCGCTTCAACTGCAGGAGCGTCGCTCGAAGCATTACCAGCAAGCGATTTGATCGCTGCAGGCTTCGGCGCATCGGCCGGAATTGGATGCTTCACGGCGTCACGCACAACTACCCAACCACCATCGTGGCCAGGGATCGAACCGCGCACCAAAATCAAACCGTCTTCCGGAATTGTGCGTTCGATCTTCAAATTTTGTGTGGTTACGTTCTCAGCGCCGAGATGACCAGCCATCTTCTTGTTCTTGAAGACTTTACCTGGATCTTGACGTTGACCGGTCGAACCATGGCTCCGGTGAGATACCGAAACACCGTGGGTCGCCCGCAGACCACCAAAGTTCCAACGCTTCATAGCGCCGGCGAAGCCTTTACCGATCGTCACACCCGACACATCGACCAATTGACCTGGCAGGAAATGCTCGACCGAGATTTCGCTTCCAACATCAACCAGATTGTCTTCTGACACCCGGAATTCGACCACTTTCGCTTTTGGTTCAACTTCTGCTTTCGCAAAGTGACCGCGAACGGCTTTCGTGACCTTCTTGGCTTTAACTTTGCCAGCACCGAGTTGGAGGGCAACATAGCCGTCCTTCTCAACAGTGCGTTGGGCGATGACCTGAAGACCGTCCACATGAAGAACGGTTACGGGCACATGCTCGCCGCTTTCGTTAAAGACGCGGGTCATTCCCACCTTTTTTGCAATAATGCCGGTGCGCATGACTATTATCCCTGCAACTTAATTTCCACGTCCACGCCGGCGGCGAGGTCGAGCTTCATCAGCGCGTCCACCGTCTGCGGGGTCGGGTCAATAATGTCGAGAAGGCGCTTATGAGTCCGGATTTCGAACTGTTCGCGTGACTTCTTATCAACGTGTGGCGAGCGCAGAACCGTATACTTTTCGATCCGCGTCGGCAGGGGAATAGGCCCACGCACCTGAGCGCCGGTTCTTTTCGCCGTCGAAGCGATTTCGCCGGTAGCTTGGTCCAGAATGCGATGATCAAACGCTCGCAAGCGAATTCGGATATTTTGCGTTTCCATGGGGATTACCCTTTATCAGGCCGCTTGCCCGTCCTCTGCATTTACTTCAAGATTTTCGCGACGACGCCGGCGCCGACGGTACGACCGCCTTCACGGATAGCGAAGCGCAGACCTTCGTCCATAGCGATCGGCACGATCAGCTCGACTTCAAGCTGCACGTTATCGCCTGGCATAACCATTTC
>JBBCIP010000009.1:0-25245 GCA_037189785.1 Alphaproteobacteria bacterium | reverse complement strand
ACCACCGGCCTTGATCCGATCATGGCCGATGTCATCAATGACCTGATTGTCGAGCGTGTGCGTGAACTGGGGGCGACCACCATCACCATCACCCATGACATGGCCAGCGTGCGCAAAATCGCTGATCGGGTCGCCATGCTTTATAAAGGCAAATTGATATGGACCGGCGCCAAAGCGGATCTTGATAACAGCGGCAACCCCTATGTGGATCAATTCATCCACGGCCGCGCTGAAGGTCCCATTCATATGGAAATTCTGAAGGCCTAACAGCCCGCATAAAAACCCCGCGTCCCACGGAGTAGGAGCTTGGCGAGAGCGCCCAAACAATATGTCTGTCAATCCTGCGGCTCCGTTTATTCAAAATGGATGGGGCAATGCGACGCCTGCGGCGAATGGAACACCATTGTCGAGGAAGTCGCGGTCGCGGCAGCCCCCGGCGGTTTGGCCAAACCGGCAGCCAAAGGGCGCACTGTGGCGCTGACGGATCTTCATGGCGAGGACGCTATCCTGCCCCGCCATGTCTCGGGCATCGGCGAATTTGATCGCGCTACCGGCGGCGGGCTGGTGCCCGGGTCGGCGGTCCTGGTCGGCGGTGATCCCGGGATCGGTAAATCGACGATCCTGTTGCAAGCGGTCAGTCGACTGGCTGGAAAAGGCATCCCGACCGTTTATATTTCGGGCGAAGAAGCAACGGCCCAAGTGCAAATGCGGGCACGCCGCTTGGGGCTTGAAAAAGCGCCCGTGCAGCTCGGGTCTGAAACCAATCTTCGGGACATTCTGACGACGCTCGAAAGCATCCCCGGCTTGGCCGTGGCGATCATTGACTCCATTCAAACGGTGTTTGCCGATAATTTGGAATCCGCGCCAGGCACCGTGGCACAAGTGCGGGCCTGTTCCCACGAGCTGATCCGTTTCGCCAAGCGCACCGGGGTTGCCATCGTGCTGGTCGGCCATGTCACCAAGGACGGTCAAATCGCCGGACCGCGTGTGCTTGAGCATATGGTTGATACGGTGCTTTATTTTGAAGGCGAGCGCGCCCATCAATTCCGCATCTTGCGCGCCGTTAAAAACCGCTTCGGCGGCACCGACGAAATCGGTGTGTTCGAGATGACCGATCTGGGGCTCCAGGAAGTCCCGAACCCGTCGGCGCTATTCCTTGGCACGCGCAAGGCGGAAGTCAGCGGTGCTGCGGTGTTTGCCGGGATCGAAGGCTCCCGCCCCGTGCTGATGGAAATCCAAGCCCTGGTGGCGCCCAGCATGCTCGGGACCCCGCGCCGCGCCGTGGTCGGTTGGGATAACGGACGCTTGGCCATGATCATGGCCGTGCTCGACGCCCGCTGCGGCCTTGGGCTTGGCGGTCATGATGTTTACTTGAATGTCGCTGGCGGTCTTAAGGTCAATGAACCGGCGGCTGACTTGGCCGTGGCGGCGGCGCTATTGTCGTCATTATCGGGAAAGCCGTTGGCCCGTGATACAGTGCTATTCGGCGAAATCAGCCTATCGGGTGAAATCAGGCCGGTGGCCCAGGCGGCGCAACGCTTGAAAGAAGCCGAAAAGCTCGGTTTCACCAGCGCCATCATGCCGACCGGGATCAAAGGCCTGAAAAGCGACGTATCGCGACGGACGCTTGAGCATATACAAGATCTCGCCAATTTGGTGATGCAAGGTAGTTAAGTGGGGGCATAACGGACACTATGGAAAGTCTGGGTATTACATCGTTTGATCTGGTCGTGATTGTGATCGCGGCGCTATCCGCGATCTACGGGCTTGTGCGCGGATTTACCCATGAAATCCTGAGCCTGCTGGCATGGGTGGCGGCGGCCATCGTCACGCTTTATGCCCTGCCCCTGGCCCAACCATTCCTTTATAGCTGGATCGAGCCTGAAAGCCTGGCTGATGTCGTCGGTGTGGTGGTGATCGGTATCCTCAGCTTGATCATTTTCAAGCTGATCGCCGGATTGGTCGGTAACGCGGTCAAAGCCAGCCCGGTCGGTGTTCTGGATCGGGTCTTAGGTGCCTTGTTCGGGCTTCTGCGTGGTATTTTTATCATTTGTGTCGCTTATCTGGTGATTTCCTGGCTTATCCCGGCCAAAAAGCTGCCGGAATGGATCCTCAACGCCAAGTCGCGCCCCCTGGTCGAATATGGTGCCAGCATGATCGCCAGCATCACGCCTGCAGAATTGATTGAAGATTTCGACGAAGCAACCAAGCGCGGGCTGGACAAAACCATGATCGACACTGTAAAGGAACGGCTTCCGGGACAGCGGAGATCAGACCCCAATGATCCGGAACGAACGGAACAGGGTTATCCTAAAAATCAACGGGAAGACCTTGATAGTTTGATAGAACGTAATATTTAAAGCTTGCCTATCTGCTTTAACCTTGCTGGTTTTTAACGAAGGCGTTTCGCCTCACGGTGACCATGGTCCAAAATGCAATGAATTCTGAACCCGGCTTTCCTTGGCGCAGCCATCCATTCGATGACGACAAGCTACGGGAGGAGTGCGGGGTATTTGGCATCTACGGCCATACCGATGCCACAGCCCATACCGTGCTCGGCCTCCACGCCTTGCAGCATCGCGGTCAAGAAGCCGCCGGTATCGTCAGCCACGACGGCACGCGCTTCCATGTGCATCGCGCCATGGGCCAAGTTGCAGATAATTTTAATTCGCAAAAAATCATCGAATCATTACCCGGCTCAAGCGCCGTCGGTCACGTTCGCTATTCAACGACGGGCGAAACGATTTTACGCAATGTGCAGCCGCTGTTCGCTGAAATTGAAACCGGTGGTTTTGCCGTTGCCCATAACGGCAACCTGACCAACGCCTGGACCCTGCGCAAACGCCTGATCCGCGAAGGCGCGATTTTCCAATCCACCAGCGATACCGAAGTCATCATTCATTTGGTGGCGATGAGTGAGTACCGCAGTTTGCTGGATCGTCTGGTCGACGCGTTGCGACAAATTGAAGGGGCTTATTCTTTGGTTGTGATGACCAAGGATAGCTTGATTGCCTTGCGTGATCCGTTGGGCGTTCGTCCCTTGGTGCTTGGCCGCATGCCGGATGGATCCTATGTCGTCGCATCTGAAACTTGTGCGCTCGACATCATCGGCGCGGCATTCCTGCGCCAAGTCGAGCCCGGCGAAATTGTCGTGATCAACGGCAAAGGGATTGAAAGCCTGCGCCCGTTCCCACCACAAAAAGCGCGTCCGTGCATTTTCGAACATATTTATTTCTCACGCCCGGATTCATTCGTGACCGGCGCCAGTGTCTATCAAGTGCGGAAGCGCATCGGTATGGAATTGGCGCGAGAATTTCCGGTTAATGCCGATCTTGTGGTACCGGTCCCTGATAGCGGTACACCGGCCGCGATCGGTTTTGCCCATGAAGCTGGTATTCCGTTTGAGCTCGGCATCATTCGCAACCATTATGTTGGCCGCACGTTTATTGAGCCGTCGGATCAAATTCGTCACCTTGGTGTGAAACTCAAGCACAACGCTAACCGCTGGGAACTTGCCGGGAAACGTGTTGTCCTGGTGGATGACTCCATTGTGCGCGGAACAACATCGATCAAGATCGTCGATATGGTAAGAAGCGCCGGTGCCGCCGAAGTGCATATGCGCATCGCCAGTCCGCCGACAACGCATTCCTGTTTTTATGGCGTCGACACGCCGGAACGCGAAAAACTGTTGGCGGCACGCATGGATGTAGAAGCCATGACAAAATATATCGGTGCCGATAGCTTGGCGTTCCTGTCAATTCGTGGACTGTATAACGCCGTCGGCGAGAACGGGCGCGACCTGGTCCATCCACAATTCTGTGACGCCTGCTTCACAGGCGATTATCCGATCCATCTGACTGATCATGATGGATCCAACGCGCCAGTGCAGTTGTCTTTGCTGTCCGAGCGCGCAGCGAACGGCTAAGGAATTTTCGTGACAAAACGTCTACAAGATAAAGTGGCGCTGATTACCGGTGCGTCCCGTGGTATCGGTGCCGCTGTAGCGCGAGCCTTTGCCCGCGAAGGGGCTCATGTCATTCTCGTCTCTCGCACCCAGGGCGGTCTTGAGGCCATGGACGATCTGATCCGGTCCGAAGGCGGTAGCGCAACACTGGTGCCGTTGGATGTCAAAGACGGTCCGGGCATCGATCGTTTGGGTGGTGCCGTTATGGAGCGTTGGGGACGTTTGGATGTACTGGTCGGCAATGCCGGTATTCTCGGCACCTTGACACCGCTCAGCCACCTTAAACCGAAAACCATGGATGACCTGTTGGCCGTCAACGTTACCGCCAACTGGCGTCTGATCCGGTCGTTTGAACCACTGTTGCGCGCCGCCCCGGCTGGCCGCGCAATCTTTACGACATCGACCAAGGCATTAACGAACACCGCTTATTGGGGCGGCTATGCCATCACCAAAGCGGCCCTTGAAGCCATGGCCAAAACCTGGGCTGCGGAATGCGACAAAGGCACAGTCCGTGTCAACTTGATCAACCCTGGCGCGACCCGCACCGCCATGCGCGCTCAAGCCATGCCGGGGGAAGATCCTGCCACCCTGCCCGGCGCCGAATTGATCGCACCCCTGTTCGTGGAAATGGCTTTGCCGAGCTATATGGAAAATGGGGTTACGGTGAACTATCGCGATTGGGCCGGTGCCAAGTCAGTCGCCTAATCCGCGATAGGATTAGAGTTGAGAGCACTGGCGTTCTCATAATCCCCTGTTTCAATTGAAATAACGAAAGCCATGATCGAACACGGATCATGGCTTTTTCTAGATAACCCAGTCACATGACATAATCAGTCGCGCAACGAGGCTGGGACTTTTCCGCCGTTGTCTGCAAGGGCCTTCCAAACCGCTTTTTGCAAAGCGATGTTTTGTTCGGCGCTACCGTGCGCGCCTGCATTGACATTCAGCTCGGCCGCAAGTTCTTTGCGGGCTGTGAGACTGGAATCCAAGTCCAGCATTTTCAACAAATCTACAATCGATGTCCGCCAATTACCACCGCCGCCTTTTTTAGCGGCAAGAGCCACAAGCACCGCTTCCACATCTACAGGCTCGGGTGCTGGGGCTGGGGCTGGGGCTGGGGCCGCAGCTGGAGTCGGTGCAGCCGCAGTGGGGGCGGTTTGGGCAGGCGCTTCTTTAGCCTGGGCTTTGCTCGGAAAAATTTTCGATAAAATTGACTTAAAAATGCTCATCGGATTTCCTTACTGTTGCAATTTCAACTCACGGGCTCTGATTCTGAATAGTTGAAAGAGTTTACCCATAAATCCACATCACACCGCAGTATTGCCCTCAAAATGTCATATACTGCACCACTAATATGAGTATGGATGATATCCAAAGCCATGTGCAACCATTTCACAATTCCATGAAAGGACAGCAACCATGAATTTAATGGATTTGCTCACAAATAACGGTCAATTTAATGACACTCTCTCGCAAATCGGCACGCGCGTCGGCCTTTCATCCGAACAGACGCAAAGCGCAGCCGCAGCGCTGCTCCCGGCTCTTCTTGGTGGGTTGAAGCAGCACAAAGGCGAAGCCGACCTTGGCTCTATCCTCACACAATCCGGTCTTACGCCGGGCGCGGCCGCATCAGATCAAACGACGGATTTGGGCAATCAGATTTTGGGCAAAATTTTCGGCTCGAAAGATGTCAGCCGCCAGGTTGCAGGCGATGCAGCCAGCACCACCGGGATCGACGCCAGCAAGCTTAAATTATTATTGCCCCTCCTCGCTTCGCTGAGTGCCGGTGCGCTGACCTCAAACGCGCAAAGTAAAGGCGGCAACGGCGGCCTCCTCGACATGCTCGACTTCGACGGAGATGGTAATCCTTTAAATGATATCGCGGGTTTAGCCGGAAAATTTTTTGGCCGCTAAGATTACGATTTATCCGCAAACGGGTTGTCGCTTTTACGGAGCAACAGGCGCAGCGGGACTGCAGGGATATCGAATGACTGACGCAGGTCATTCGATAAATAGCGAAGATAACTTTCCGCCACCGCTTCCGGACGGTTCGTGAACAAGATAAAGGTTGGCGGGCGCGTTTTAATCTGTGACGCAAAGCGGATTTTGACGCGTCGGCCTTTGTCGGACGGCGGCGGATTGCGTGACATGGCATCGTTAAGCCAGCGATTAAGGGCTGCTGTCGTGATGCGCTTATTCCATAAGGCATGGACTTTTAAAATGGCCGGGAACAGCTTTTCAACACCGCGTCCCGACAACGCCGACAATGGAATAACCGGCACACCTTTGACCTGATGGAGCGAGCGTTCCAGGGCATCACGAACGCCTTGCAGCATCTCGGCCTGATCTTCGACCGCATCAATTTTATTGACGACAATCACCAAGCCGCGCCCCTCTTGGGCCACGAGATCGGCAATAATAAGATCCTGCTTTTCAAAGCCGAGTGTCGCATCGATCCCGAGCACGACAACTTCAGCGTATTGCACCGCGCGTAAGGTATCGGCGACCGAAAGCTTTTCCAGTTTCTCTTGAACGCGGGCTTTGCGCCGCATACCGGCGGTGTCGAAGATCTTGACCTTGCGGCCTTTGTACTCCCAATCGATGCCGATCGAATCCCGGGTGATCCCGGCTTCGGGGCCGGTCACTTGGCGTTCTTCACCCAGCAAACGATTGACCAAGGTCGATTTGCCGACATTGGGGCGACCGATGATGGCAATTTGCAGCGGTGTATCATCGACGACATCGGCGACCGCAAGTTCGCTATCATCCTCATCAATATCGACATCCGTTTCGGGTTCCGGCTCGCGCAGCGGCAAATTATGCGTTTCCGCGCTGGCGACAATGGCATCGTATAATTCTACAAAGCCTTCGTTATGCTCCGATGAAATGGCCACGGGGTCGCCAAGCCCCAACCCAAAGGCCTCGTAATAGCCATTGGTGCCCTGCTTGCCTTCGATCTTATTGGCCACACAAATAACCGGCGTATCATGACGCCGCACCACATCGGCAAAATGGCGGTCAAGCGGCGTAACCCCGGCCCGCGCATCCAACATAAACAGAATAATGTCAGCATGATCGATGGCCGCGTCGGTTTGCTGGCGCATCCGCGCCGACAAGCTGTCGTCGGCCCCTTCTTCAAGCCCGGCGGTGTCGATGATTTTAAATTTCAGATCGGCCAGCGATCCCTCGCCTTCACGCCGATCGCGGGTCACCCCTGGAGTATCATCAACCAAAGCCAATCGCTTACCGACCAGTCGATTGAAAAGCGTCGACTTCCCGACATTCGGGCGGCCGATAATAGCAATTGTAATAGGCATAAGTTTTCCGTGGGCCTTTTACTTATAGGCCGTTACATCGCCATCATCTGTCAGCACATATAGCGTTTCATTGGCAACAATCGGCGCCAAGAACGCTTTATCCGACAATTTGATACCGCTCAGGATATGACCGTTATAAGGAGACAATGACAACGCATAACCATTGGTCGAGGTGACAACCAACCGATCACCCGCCAAAACCGGGCCGCCCCAGAACACACGCCCCTTACGATCCTTCTGATCTTTATAGCGTTGCAGCTGGGTCACCCATTGCACGTGGCCTTCGCGCCGGGTCAAGCACACCACTTCGTTATCCATTGTGACGGCATAGATAAAATCTCCAGCCACCCAAGGTGTGTGAACACTGCCGAGGTTGCGTTCCCACAACCGTTCGCCCGTTCGGAGATCAATGGCGACCATCCGGCCAGCGTGACTGACGGCAAACACCATGCCACGATCGATCACCGGATTGCCGTCGATATCGGCCAAGGTCGACAACGGCGTCATGCGACCGGTTCTGGTCAGCGTATCGGACCAGGCGACACGACCATTTTCGACCGCCAGCGCAAACAATTCACCGGACGAGAACCCGGCAACCACAACGCCGCTTGCCACAGCCGGTGTGGACACACCCAGAAGACCAGCGCTTTCGATGATACCGGAATGGTTCCACAATTCGACACCATCAGCCGCATTCAACGCGAAAAGCTGATTGTCAAAGGTATTGTAGAAAACCCGGTTATCGACAACAGCCGGAGCCCCCCGCAACGGTACGCCGATATTGACACGCCACAATTCCTGCCCGCTTTGGGCATCAAACGCCGCTGCAATACCGTAGCCTGTCGCCGCGAAGACTTTACCCGCTGCATAGCCGACACCACCACCGAACGACGGACTGTTCGACTGCTTCTCAACCTTGATTTGTCGTGACCATGCAACCGATCCTGTGGCCGCGTTCAGGGCCGTCACTTTAGCATCGACATCGATCGCAAAAATGAAGCCATCGGCAGCCACCGGAGGTGTCGTCAATTGCTTGCGCCCACCCGAGCCATCACCGATCGACCGGCTCCAAATCTTTGTCGGCGCCTCGCCTAGTGCCAAATGCTGCATGGCATGGCTTGGGTAGCCCCCATTTTGCGGCCAGGCCGGATTGGCCACCGGGTTCGGCAAGGTGACGAGATTGTCTTGGACCCGTGGATCAGGCTGCAACTGCTGTTCATAGGTCAGAACCGCGATACGATCGCCTTCAAGGCGCTCCTTATCCTTCTTAGAAGACCCGCCACAGGCAGCCAGAACAAATCCCATAGTCACCCCGACTACGAGGACCGAAACCGAAAACCGGGTCTGTGAATGCTGATCGGACCGCACGAGGCCTGTCTCCTTACACTAATCTTTTATTATTCGGGTTTTGCGTCAGAGGGTTCGGCTTTCGGAGCCGCAGAAGCCGGCGCCGTAGCCGCCGCAGGCAATGTAGACAGCAATTCCTTGGCCCGGATTTTCACAGTGCCATAGCCGTCATCCAGGGCGACCAACCGCTCCAACCGCTCGCGCGCGCCGGCGACATTACCAGCCGAAATCTCCAACAAAGCCAGACGTTCTTCAACCAAGGGTGCCCAGGCGGCCCCAGGCAGGGCCAATTTCTCCAGGCGGTCCTTCAATGCTGCATCAGCGGCCCGTGCCGGATCCTTCAAAGCCAAGGAAACGGATTGAAACTCTGCGTAATCGCGCAACGCTTGATCGACGCCGCTGTCAGCCGCAATTTTCTCGTATGTTGCGATGGCTGCCGCCGTCTCGCCTTTGTTGATCTGCAACTCAGCGATCCGCAACCCCGCGATAGCCCGATAGCCGCCGTCACCCTCAGCTTCGACCTGGCCGAACGCCGCAATTGCTTCGTCGGTTTTGCCGGATTCAACTAAGTCATTGGCAGAATTATAGCTTTCGCTGCTTTTTGCCGACGTAGAGGCTTTGTGATGGGTCCAATATTGATAGCCGCCGACGGCCAAAACCAACACGACCAAAGCAGAAATTACATACCAGCCATAGGTCTTCCAGAGCCGAGTCATCTGCTCTCGGCGCATGTCCTCGCTGATTTCGTCAAAAATATCGGCCACTGGGGCTCCCCTCATGTCTCACGTGATCGGCGCACAAGATAGCGTGGCCGGTGTCACATGGCAAACTAACAGTGGTGCAAACTAACAGTGGGGCAAAACAGCAGTAAGCGTAATCTAACTATCCGCCTCACTTATCAGTTTTCATGGCATAAGTGTGCTCTTTGGCGGGAAAATGGCGAGACCGCACATCTGCGGCATATTTTTCTGCGGCGCCATTGATAATTTGGCCGATTTCGGCAAAGCGGCGGACAAATTTCGGGGCTTGATCAAACATCCCCAACATATCATCGACGACCAAAACCTGGCCGTCGCAGGCGGACGACGCGCCGATCCCGATGGTTACGATCGGCAATGATTCCGTCATTTTGACGGCCAGGGGCTCGGCCACCCCTTCGACGACGACGGAAAACGCCCCGGCATCGCTCACCGCTGCGGCATCGGCCATGAGCGTGGCCCATTCGGCCTCCTCCCGTCCTTGGGCTTTATAGCCCCCCATCATATGAACGTTTTGGGGCCGTAAACCAATATGAGCCATGACCGGAATGCCGCGGCTGGTCAAAAACGCTATCGTTTCGGCCATATGGACCCCACCCTCGAGCTTAACCCCGCTGGCACCGGTTTCGGCCATGACCCGGGCCGCATTCCGGAACGCCTGGGCCGGGCTTTCTTCAACCGTCCCGAACGGCATATCAATGATGACACAGGCCCGGCACGAGCCCCGCACCACCGCCGCGCCATGGGCGATCATCATATCAAGGGTCACCGGCAACGTGGTGTCGAAGCCATAAATCACATTGCCAAGGCTATCGCCCACCAACAGCAAATCACAATGCGGGTCCAACAGCGTCGCCATCGGCGCCGTGTAGGCGGTCAAGCAAACAACCGGAGTTTGGCCTTTGTGGGCGATAATCTGGGGAATAGTGATGCGGCGGATGGTGGTGTGTTTCGACATTTATCTTCCTGGTATGGTCCCGGTGTGACTTCAGCTCAAATTTACTTGTTTGACCCGGTTGGGCCTTTTGTTATGCGGCTGCGACCTTGCCACAATAGTTTCCGGCTGTGATGGCATAATGACGCATACACCCTTTGTGCAAAACGCATGGCCTTGTGGAAAACGAATGGCCTTATGCAAAACGAATGACTTTGTGCAGCTCACGTGGACAAAATTAACCATTTTATCCAGGAACTTATCTGACTAGCATAACGTAATTGTTCGAAACCGTGTAATCATCAGATCCAGGTCTTGGACGATTTTGATCGTTTAGCACCGAAAGCTTGAAGGAGTTGACCATGTCATTTCGAGTGTTTTCCACAGCTTTCATGATCTTCGCCCTGTCGACCAGCGCGAGTTTTGCCGAATCCGTAACAGCCATCGATGTCGGTCGTTTATTTGATGGTCGCCAAGTTTTCGATACAATGCGGATCTTGGTGAAAGACGATAAAATCGACAAAATTGGTGCTCAAAGCGACATAGAAATCCCAGTGGGTGCCCAAAAGCTGAGTTATCCAAATAGTACCGTTATTCCTGGTTTGATTGCCTCGCATTCCCATGTCGGAATGGTGTCCGGCATCGATCACGGCGGGCAATTTTATACACGCGACACTGTTGAGCGTGATCTGAAACAGTTTCAGCGCTATGGCGTTTTAACCGTCAACGCCCTCGGCCTCAATCGACCGTTATTTTACGACCTACGCCAAGCATCCCGGGCTGGAATGATGCAAGGCGCTGATCTGTACGGTGCCGGGCCCGGTGTCGGTGCTGTGGACGGCGCCCCGCCGGCCGCAGCGATGAGGGCCGAACCCGATCAAGCAAGCCGCCCGAAAACCGCCGAAGACGCCCGCGCCGCTGTCCGCGAGATGAAAGACCAAGGCATCGATATGGTCAAAGTATGGGTCGATAGCCTGGGCGGCAAAGCCCCCAAAATGCCGCCGGAGATCTTCACCGCCGCCATTGCCGAAGCCCACGCCCAAGGCCTTAGCGCCGCCGCCCATATCCATGACTTGGAAGATGCCAAAGCGGTTGTTCGCGCCGGTGTCGATGTTGTCGGCCATGGCGTGCGCGATGCCGACGTTGATGAAGAATTCATCGCCCTGATGCTTGAGCATGATGTGTGGTATGTACCGACCATCAACATCGATGAAGCAGAATATATCTATGCCGAGCATCCCGAATGGTTGGACTCCCCATTCTTGCGCAATGCCCTCAGCCCGGCGTTAAACGCCCGCATCAAAGATCAAGCCTGGCGTGAAAAAGCCATTGCCAACAGCACGTCACGGCGCAGTGCTGTTTCCTATAATCTGCACAATTTAAAGCGCTTGCATGATGCCGGTGTTAAAATATCGTTCGGTACGGATTCAGGGGCAACGCCGCTGCGGATTCCAGGCTTTGCCGAGCATCGCGAACTCGAATTAATGGTCGAAGCCGGGCTGACGCCAACAGAAGCCCTAACGGTGGCAACCGCCAACAGCGCCGCGATGATGGGGCTTACAGATCGCGGCACACTCGCGCCCGGCATGCGGGCAGATTTCATTATCCTGAAATCAGATCCGACCAAGGATATCCGGGCAACCCGAGAAATCATTGAAATCTGGCATAAAGGTGTAACCGTAAAATAACAAAAACACCTGTTATTCCGATGGTTGTTTAGGTTTTTTTATTTTCGACTTGGGCTTTGGTTTCGCTTTCAAACGCGGATCAACCGGGTGCGGTAGTTTGTTGATACTTGTCGTACAAATCGACAGCGCCCGCGCCGGTTGATCACCGACCGCCACATAGCCGTGCCCCATGCTGCTATCAAAATAGATGGATTCACCCGGATGGAGTCTGAGCGGCGCGTATAATTCAGAATGAAGATCTACGATCCCTTCGACCACATAAAAAAATTCTTCTCCGGGATGCCGCAACAGCTCTTTATAATCATCTATATTGCGTGCCTTGATATCGGCAATCATCGGCACGAAAGCTTTATCCAGTAAATCACTGCTCAGGTAGTGCAAGGTTTGAAGATGATCTTCTACAATCACGCCATCATCAACGCCGTTGATACTGCGACGCCCGATGATATTGGGTTTGTCATGATCGGTTTTATCCGATAGCAGCTCGGCAACGTCCAGACCCAGGCCCTTGCTGAGTTTTAAAAGCTGATCGTAGGTCGGCGACAACTGGCCGTTTTCGATTTTCGATAGGCTCGATAACGGCACGTCCGTATGGTCGCTCATCTCCGCCAGCGTCCATTTGTTTTGCCGCCGCAAAGATTTAATTTTCATCCCGAGTGGTTGAGATGTCGCCATCACTATCGTCCAGTTCCCATAAGACCAACGCGGCTCAAGGATAGTTGGTCGATACCCCCCATGTCAGCGCCCGCCGCCGTGAGGCAACGTTCATAGACTGATTGCCGCGCTTTAACCATATCCACCTTGAATACTCTTGACAGTTTTTCCGGATCGCCATAAATTCTCTAATAGAAAATTATGGCGATTCAGAGAAATTCGCTCAATATAGAAAATACATCAAATCCCTCCCTCGGAGCCAGCGGCAATTTGGGAGAACGGTAGTTTTTGTGATTTTACAACGCCCTGCGGTTTTATTGCCCCACGGTTTTATTACTCGGCGTGATTGTGCTTGGATTATGGGTGAGACATGATCTCCGTATTTAAACACTACCTGCTGCCGGGCTTGATCTTTCAGGGCCTTGTGATCGGCGGCGGCTATGCCACAGGGCGGGAACTGGCCGAGTTTTTCATGCCGGCCGGTCCCGTCGGCGGCTTATGGGGCATGCTGAGCACAGCCATCCTATGGTCCGTGGTTATGGCAATTTCGTTCGAATATTGCCGCATCACCGCGAGCTATAATTACAAAGACTTTTTCCAAAGTCTGATCGGTCCTTTCTGGATAGTGTTTGAAGTTTTGCTAGGGTTATTGATGATCATCGTTTTGGCTGTGGTCTGCGCTGCGGCTGGTGAAGTCATTCATAATTTAACCGGCCTGCCGATTATTGTCGGAATTTTAGGATTGATTGCGGCGATTGGAGTCCTGGCATTTTACGGCAACAAGATTGTCGAAAAATTCGTGAGTGTTATTTCTCTGTTTCTGATCCTTTGCTATATCACGCTCGTGGCTTGGTGCTGGACGAAATTCGGCAATGACATCCGCGACACGTTCACGCTCAGCGAAAATAACGCATCTTGGTTGGTAAACAGCCTTAAATACGCAGGCTATAACATTGCCTGTGTACCGATGGTTTTCTTTTGCTTGCGCACGGTGACGACGCGTCAACAAGCGCTCGGGTCCGGCTTTCTCGCGGGATTCATCGGGATCTTTCCTGCTGTGTGTCTTTATATCGCTATGATGGCGCAATACCCGGATATCGGATCAGCGCCGGTGCCATCCACGGTATTGTTAGCCGCCCTCGATAGCCCGTGGTTTTCGCTGACCTTCCAAATCATTTTGGTTTTGACCTTGGCGCAAACAGGCATCGGCATGGTGCATGCCGTCAACGAACGACTACATGCCGCCGTTCAGCGCCGCAACAAAATCATGCCGACGTATGTCCGGCCTGCGATGGCTGTGATGTCGCTGCTGCTGGCATTTTTTGCCGCCCATAGTTTCGGCATCGTCACGCTGATCGCACGGGGCTATGGCTGGATAACTTATGGCTTCATCGCCGTGTTCGTCATACCTGTTTTAACAATCGGCCTTTATCGCATTTGTCGCAACCGTTCCATCACGCAAACATCGGACGGCGTGATCTGACGCTTCTCTAACTAGGTGCATCCTTATGATATCTATAAAAACACCCTATTTGCTTTTTTTAGCCGACCACAGCGATCCGACTTATGCCAAAACGGCGTTCGGTGTGCGCGATTGGAACCCCCAGGATTGTTTGGCGCAATGGCGTATGGAAAACGGTAAAGTCGATTTGGGCCTGCCGTTTTTGACTCCGAAAGAAGCCTATACACAAGGTGCTCGATCACTGTTGATCGGTGTCGCGCCGGTGGGTGGGGCTATTCCCAATGCCTGGGTTCCGTATATCGTTGACGCTTTGAAAGCCGGGCTTGATATCGTCAGCGGGATGCATCAACGATTGTCGGATATCCCGGACATTGCCGAGGCTGCCAAGACATACGACCGTGATCTTCACGATGTCCGTCATTCGACACAAAAGCTGCCGATTGGCAGCGGCGAAAAGCGTAGCGGCAAGCGGCTGTTGACCGTCGGCACCGATTGCGCCCTGGGCAAAAAATATACGGCCCTGGCCTTGACCAAAGCCTTGCGCGAACGCGGCATCAAAGCCGATTTCCGCGCGACCGGACAAACCGGGATCATGATCAGCGGATCGGGCATCGCCATTGATGCGGTGGTTGCTGATTTCTTGGCCGGTGCTGCCGAAACATTGTCGCCCGATAACACTGCCGATCATTGGGATGTGATCGAAGGTCAAGGATCCTTGTTTCATCCGTCTTATGCTGGCGTCACGGTCGGCTTGTTGCACGGCTCACAACCCGACGCGATTATCTTGTGTCATGACCCGAGCCGCACATCGATCGTCGGTCACCCGAACCATCCCATTCCGGATTTGCGCGATGCCATTGATCTTTATCTGCGCGTCGGAGCTGTTACCAATACAAACATCACCTGCGTCGGCATTGCCCTCAATACATCGATGATGTCGGACGCGGACGCCGCTGCAAAGATGCAGGAAATTTCCGATTATGTCGGCCTGCCCTGCTTTGATCCGATCCGCGGCGGTATCGACACCGTGGTTGACAGAGTGGAGTCCATGACATGCGCAGCGTAACAACAAAAATCCTATCTTGGGAACTGAGTGAGCCGTTTACCATATCGCGCGGTACCATCACCCATTGTGACAGCACCTATGTCGAAATTCGCGATGAGCATGGCAACATTGGTCGCGGCGAAGCGGTCGGGATCGATTATGAAGGCGAGACACCGGCTAGCATTCTTGACCAAGTCGAGGCGATCCGCAAAGATTTGGAACAAGGAGCAACCCGCCATGATCTCCAATCCTTGCTTCCATTTGGCGGCGCGCGCAATTTGATCGATGCCGCATTGTGGGATCTGGACGCCAAACAAACAAATGTCCCGGTCTGGAAACAGGTCGATCTTCCGGATTTTCGGGCTGTGGTTTGCGCCCAAACCATCGGCATCCGCACATTGGATGCTTATCGCGAGCGGGCACAATTGTTATCACATTTTCCGCTGTTGAAAATAAAAGTCGACGGCAGCAATGACATGGCGATTTTGGAAGCTATTCATAATGCTGCACCGAACGCCAAGCTGATCGTCGACCCCAACCAGTCTTGGACACTTGATCATCTCAAAGCCTATAATCACACGCTTCCTGATCTTGGTATTGCATTGTTGGAACAGCCCCTGCCCGTCGATGGCGATGACGGCCTGATCGGATTTAGCTGCACGGTTCCCATATGCGCCGATGAATCCGTTCATGATCGCAATGATCTTGATAAACTGCGCAACAAATATGATGCGATCAATATCAAGCTTGATAAAACCGGCGGCTTAACCGAAGCCTTGGCGCTGGCCCAGGCCGCAACCGCCAAGGGGTATAAACTGATGGTCGGCTGCATGGCGGGAAGTTCACTGGCCATGGCCCCGTCGGCGATCATTGCCCAGTATTGTGATTTCGTCGATCTCGATGGGCCGCTTTTACAAAAAGACGATGTCGACCATCCAATCGTCTACAAAGATGGCATCATGAACCCGCCATCAGCGAAATTATGGGGTTGAACCGGGCCACTAAAATTGTCGCCTAAGATTATTTGTGCAAAGGAACATGTCGATGTCGATCATACAAAAATCAACCACAGCAACGACAATTCTGATTGCGGCGACACTCTTTTTTAGTCCGGCAGTGCATGCCAAAGATGTCGATATTCTGATTACAAACGGTACCATTTATGACGGAACCGGCAACGCCCCTTACCTAGGCGATGTTGTGATCAATGCTGGAAAGATTGTCTCTGTCGGTCGCGTGGGCAAGGTAAAAGCAAAAACCATCATCGATGCAACGGGGCTGGCGGTGAGCCCCGGATTTATCGATCCCCACAATCATACCATTGAAGCCGTGCTTGATCTGGACGGCAAATTTTTAGTCGAACAAGATATTCGCCAAGGCGTCACCACGGTCATCGCCGGGGCCGATGGATTTGAATCACCCCAGAGCTTGCAACACATGTTTGCCGCCGCCACAACCAAGGGCACGAGCCACAACTATAGTTGCTATGTCGGTCATAATCGTATCCGCGAAGAAGTGATGGGATTGGCCCAAACCCCACCGACCGCGGACCAGATGGAACAAATGAAAGCGCTTGTGCGTGACGGCATGGAGATGGGTTGTGTCGGGCTGTCGGCCGGGCTGATGTACGAACCCGGCATGTTCAGTGATCCGGATGAAATTGTCTCCTTGGCCAAAGAAGTCAAAGCCTATGACGGGATTTATGATGCACATTCCCGTGACCCGGTGCATCACTTCCTGGCATCGGAGCTTGAAACCGCAGACATCGGGATAAAAGCCGGCATCCCGGCCAAACTCGCCCATGTCAAAGCGGTTGGTCTGGTCAACGAAAACCAAGCCCGCGTTTTGATCGAAAAAGTCGAAGCCTTGCAAGCCGCCGGTCACGTTATCACCGGCGACGTCTATCCTTATGATGGGGCCTCGACCAAATTCTTGTCGGACATTGTGCTGTTCCCCGGGCAAGACCCCCATGGCACACGTCAATTCGAGGACACCAAACAGCGCCTCAAAAATATGCGATCTAACCCCGCGGAAAAAGCACTGGTCAAGCACGCCACTGAAAACGGTATCGACGGCGGCTTTTCCTGGCTCAAAGCGGTCGGCTATAGCAGCCTTCGTATTGTTGATGCTCCGGGCCAACCTGAATTGATGGATCAATATATCTTGGTGCTAGCCCAGGAGCGCAACCAGGATCCGTTCGATACCATGGTTGATATCGTGCTGAATGCCAAAGCGCCTATTCTCGTCACGGTCGGGGCCATTAAAGACCATGATCTGCGCCTGTTCTTGACCGCCCCCTGGGCTATGATCGCCAGCGATGGGTCCCATATAAAGGGAAAATATGAACTGCATCCGCGATCTACCGGCGCCTTTGCCCGTGTCTTGGGCCATTATAGTCGCGATCAGAAATTATTTTCTTTAGAAGAAGCGATCCGCAAGATGACATCTTTCACCGCGGATAGCCTGCGGCTTTATGATCGCGGCAGACTTCAAGCCGGCAAAAACGCCGATGTCGTCATCTTTGACCCAAACACCATTCATGATAACTCGACCTATGTCAAACCGGAAGAACTCGCGACCGGCGTCCGTGATGTCATCGTCAATGGTCAATTTGTTTTGCGCGACAACGTGATGACCGGAGCAACCCCGGGCGGGTTCGTGAAGCGTCAAAGCCCAATTACAAAATAACTGGCCGCAAAATAACTGGCCTCAAAATAATTGGCCGCAAAATAATTCAGATCGGCTTTTCGTTGTAGAAATCAACACGCATCTTCATCGCCCCCATCGGTTCGACGAAATGCGGTTGTTGTGGTTCAACCACAGCAGGATGATCCGGCGTGACCACACGCGCGCCGGATCCATCAAGATAGGTGATGCGAATTGTCCCTCGATCACACAGATCAGCCCCCACACCCCGGCTTTGGTGCTGTGTTCATTGCGCAAAGCCGCCGGCAATGATATTTCATCGAAAACCGGTGTTGAGCGATAAGGGTCAGCCATATCACGCCACCTTATGCGGGCCGGTTATGAGGACCAGTGAATTTATAAAATAGCCCAAGCTGCAAACTTTCGGCAATCCGCCCGGCCTTTTCTTGCATCGCGGCGGCCGTTCTGGCCGGTAAAGTTTCGTTTGTCGTTTCCGCCCATAACGCCAACCAACGCCCGAACAGCTCCGGCGTAATACGATCCCGATGCTTCATGTGTTCGGCCAAGGGATTGCCCTTATAGCGCCCGCTGCGCAGCATGATCGACGACCAAAAGTCCGTCAGTTTTTCAAGATGCCCCGGCCAATCATCAATCGCCGCATTAAATATCGGCCCAAGCTCCGGATCTTTGCGGACGCGCGCATAAAACAGCGTGACAACACGCTTTAAATCACTGTCACTTAACCCGGCATCCTCACGCACAATATGGCTCCAGCTAGCACCTTGTTTACTATAAATCGGAAGCTATAATATGCAAATAAAATACATGTTATAATAACAAGCAAACTTTCCTAGCGGTAGGGACAACAGGTATGCTCCATTTAATATCAGGAAAAATGCCATATCAGGGAGTAATCGCTAGCAGCTGCAGAATTAGGAGCCTTCGCTTGTGATATTGTTAGGTCGGCATTGCGCTATTATCGTTACTGAAGGTGTCAGCTTTACCTCCACAACTCACTATAGCGAAGAAGCCCTCACCATAATCGGCCCAACTAAGCGGCGGGAAGAAAGTTGACGCCGAAAACCGGCAGGACAAGAGTCGCCACCACTATATTCATCAGAGGTTAACAATAGTCACCAGAGGTTAACAATTTCTCCGGAGTAGACTTGAGTGCTTTATTAGGTCCGCTATAAAATGTCGGGATGCGCCGTTTCATGCACACACATAGGCATGTACCGCGACTACAGAGTGAAGATGGCCTTCGCATTTGCAACTTTTTATGGTATAAGTTTCGCCTAATATCACATCAAATATGATCGATAGCGGAGGAAAATGAATTGGCAAAACGAAAGCGCGAAGAAGCAACTGTCAGCTTTCACTATTTCATAAGGGAAAAGCGGAACGAGGGAAATCCACCAGAAATCCTGCCATTCACTGATGAGCAGTTCGCTGCCTTTTGCGCGCGCCTAATTGCTCAACCCGATATTGATCTGAACGACGACGATACGTGCAAGCATCTGAAGACGACGGACAACGCTCCAATAGAGCAATGTGAACTGGTCAACGAACGAACGCTGTTTGGTCGCTTCCGTTCGCTATATTCCGGTCACTCTTATGACAACACCGACGTTGGGGAAGTTCCCGATAGCAGCGTGAGCCTTAGACCGTTCTTTTTCCTAACCTACTTATCGGAAAGCGGTCGCATATACGTCGGCAGCCAATACCTTGGCCAGTTCGGAGGATATAGCGCGCTGCGCCGCACGCTTTGCGACTTTTTGCCCGATGGCGTTGTGTCCCACACCTTTAGGCACAATGCTACTTCGTACACGGGAGCAAGGCCAACGGAAATACAGGTCAACTTCTCGCGCAAGTCTGCTGATATAACGGATCCTCCGAAGTTCGGGCAGCGCGGCGCTTTGTCCTTTAAGCAGACTTCAAGTAAAGATGAAAAATTTAATACAACGGTTTCAACGAAACTTCTTGCTAAGCTGGGCCAGTCTGATGCGGTTATAAAGAAGGCAATCGCGGACATGTTTTCTGAAAACGAATTGCTTGACATTAAGGACGATGAAATTGAGAATTGTAAGGTCATTGCCACTTTGAATGGTAAAAACACCACAATCAATGTTATAGAATCCGGTCATTTTGCTACACGCTTCCGACTCGAAATTGAAGACTACATCAAAGGCCATCCCGATCGAGAAAAGAGCAAGGCTGCAATGCTAAAGCTGTTGGAAAAGCAAATAATCGAAAAAAGTGAGAATGTTTAACGTACGTCAAATTGTACGTAATAACGACGCGACATTTTATGACTTCAATACTCGCCAGAAGAGAAGTCAGTTGCCGCGTTACATTGCTGTGTGCCTTGCGTCTCTGATCGCTGCTATCGTATGTTCGAAAGTTTCGAGCAACCTTCTGGCTGGCGTTCTAACAGTTCAATCGATCTTGCTCGGCTTCAACGTAAACGTTATGTTCTTTTTGCTGGGAAATCGCGAACAGGAAACTCCGGAAGCTATATCAATTGAGACGAGATTACGTTCGAAACGGCTCCGCAACCTATATAGAGAATTGTTTTACAACGTCTCCTATTTCAATCTGGTAGCCGTCGCTTCGATCATCGTGACTACGGGGCTTCTCTTGCCAACGCCGGAAGTCCCTGGCTTATTGCGCGGCTTGCAACCGGTCGAAGCATACGTTCATTGGCTCAGCACTTCGAAGATCCCCACATTGGCAAGTACCATCAGTCGCGGCTGCGCAATGTTCGTCTTCTATGCCATCTCGATGGAAGTCGTATTCTCTATCGTACGCATTATTGGTCGCACATCCTTCTACTTCGAACAGAATATGAAGAAGGTGCGACACCTCGACGATCAGGAGGAAGGGTAGCACTCCACTATGTAGGCGGGCTATCTTGCGCCAGCATTGGTGGCAGCTTCGTTCATTAGTCGCCGATACAGCCCGTCCTCTTCCAAACAACTCTTTTCGTCCATCACATTATGTCCAGAATTTACCCCGCACAGCATTGAGAAAATAGACGCTCATCGCACAAAAACTACCCGCCGGATCGCAACTGATGTGTCTTTATCGGCTAATGAACGCCCCACTCTCTAGCGCTGTCTCGTGACTCACCGGATACCATGATGTGGGCAGCACCCATCATGATGTAAGCGTTTTCTCCCATTACGGATCACTAAAAGGGTGATTTCCTTGAAACTTACCAAGCAGAACAAAAAGTTATCTGCCCTACTCACTCCCACTCTATTGTAAACAAGACATTTTTATCTTTTATATTCAATGGCTTATTTTCCTGCTAATTGGTAATACCATGAAAAATACCATGCTCAGAAAAGGCTTAACAATATTTTGAAAAATTGCCTACTGAGCGCTGCCGCACAGCTCCATAGGCCGCTTTCCTGGCTTTGCTTCCAGATGTATGCTCTTCTGCTCCTGCAGCTAATGGATCACCGCAAACAGGTTACTCGCCTGGGGATTCCCTTTCGACCCGAGCATCCGTATGAGACTCATGCTCGATTATTATTATTATAGAAGCCCCCATGAATAAATCGCTCATCATTTTCGGCATCGTCAACATAACCTCGGACAGTTTCTCCGATGGAGGCCGGTATCTGGCGCCAGACGCAGCCATTGCGCAGGCGCGTAAGCTGATGGCCGAGGGGGCAGATGTGATCGACCTCGGTCCGGCATCCAGCAATCCCGACGCCGCGCCTGTTTCGTCCGACACAGAAATCGCGCGTATCGCGCCGGTGCTGGACGCGCTCAAGGCAGATGGCATTCCCGTCTCGCTCGACAGTTATCAACCCGCGACGCAAGCCTATGCCTTGTCGCGTGGTGTGGCCTATCTCAATGATATTCGCGGTTTTCCAGACGCTGCGTTCTATCCGCAATTGGCGAAATCATCTGCCAAACTCGTCGTTATGCATTCGGTGCAAGACGGGCAGGCAGATCGGCGCGAGGCACCCGCTGGCGACATCATGGATCACATTGCGGCGTTCTTTGACGCGCGCATCGCGGCGCTGACGGGTGCCGGTATCAAACGCAACCGCCTTGTCCTTGATCCCGGCATGGGGTTTTTTCTGGGGGCTGCTCCCGAAACCTCGCTCTCGGTGCTGGCGCGGTTCGATGAATTGCGGCTGCGCTTCGATTTGCCGGTGCTTCTGTCTGTTTCGCGCAAATCCTTTCTGCGCGCGCTCACAGGCCGTGGTCCGGGGGATGTCGGGGCCGCGACACTCGCTGCAGAGCTTGCCGCCGCCGCAGGTGGAGCTGACTTCATCCGCACACACGAGCCGCGCCCCTTGCGCGACGGGCTGGCGGTATTGGCGGCGCTGAAAGAAACCGCAAGAATTCGTTAACTGCACATTCGGGATATTTCTCTATATTCGCGGTTCAGCAGGCATGTCCCCTTTGAGGGCGACCCGACGACAGGATAATCGACCTTATGGTGCGCAAATATTTCGGCACAGACGGTATTCGTGGCAAAGCCAACGAAGGCGCGATGACGGCGGAAACCGCCTTGCGCGTCGGCATGGCGGCTGGCCGTGTCTTTCGTCGCGGTGACCACCGCCATCGTGTCGTGATCGGCAAGGATACGCGCCTGTCGGGCTATATGCTTGAACCCGCGCTCACAGCCGGTTTCACCTCGATGGGCATGGACGTATTCCTTTTTGGCCCGCTGCCGACAACGTATAGGAAGAATAAACGCCCTTTTCACCCAAGTCCAACAGCTTTGGACCGCAGTTGACTCTTTCGACACCCCTGCGATGCAACCCAATCCGGCTGACGGGGAGCCAGCAACGCTGAAAATTTACCCTCCTCTTTCCCACTAGCGGCTCCTTTTCCGACAACCAGCACGGCGGATCCCTGCCGCGGCGCTGTGAACGCAGCATTTTGATTGGTATCGTTGGCCTTCAGGCTCGTCAGTCAAACAGACCCAGGAGCAGCTCAGCCGGTGGCGCCCGGCTTTCGGGTAACGCCCTGGTCCCGCTGGTTTCGGCTTTGTGCTTCAGGTGATCAAGGATCTGCTTGATCACTATAGGGTCTTCAATGCAGGCGATGACTTTCATGGCGCCGCCGCAGCCGCTGCAGGTCTCGATGTCGATATTGAAAACACGCTTGAGCCGTTGCGCCCATGTCATCGACGCTCGCCGTTGTGCTGGTGTTGCCGGTTCATCAGCCACCCTGACCTTGTTGCCCCTGCCCCGTTTTGCCGGCGTGACCAACGCCCGGTGCCGACTGTTGGGTGCGAACACCCCGTGGAAGCGGGTTAGGTTGACTCTGGGCTTCGGTACCAGGGCGGCCAGCCTTGCAATGAAATCCAATGGTTCGAAAATGACGTGCGTGGTGCCGTCCCGGTACGGCGTCTTGAGCTGGTAGCGCACGTTGCCGCCTCGTGTTAACGACAGCCGCTTCTCGGATACCGCCGGGCGGCTGATGTACCGGCACAGCCGTTCGAGCTTCTTGCGTTCATCGGCCCTGGCCGCCACGCCGGCGTGCAGGCTGGACCCGGCTACCTTGCCAATCCCGTCACCGAACGGATCACCACTGGTCGGCAGAGTTTGCAAAGTGAACACCTTTCGCCCCGCCTGTGAACCGACAGCGATACGGTAAGTGATCGAGTGCCCCAGCAGGGGTGTCATCGGGTCGTCATCCACCGCATCCGAGGCCAGATAGCTGTTTTCGACATCCCGTTCCAGCAGGCCTTGCCGTTCCAGATAGCGACCCACCCGGTGGGCGATGGTGTGCGTCAGCTGGGTGAGCTCTGGGCTGGTCGGCGCCTTGACCCAGCGGAAACGCGCTGAGCCGTGGGATTGCTCGACATACACACCGTCGAGAAACAGCATGTGGAAGTGAACATTCAGATTGAGCGCCGATCCAAAACGCTGGATCAGGGTGACCGCGCCCGTCTTGGCCACTTGGTGGGTATGGCCCGCTTTCTTGACCAGGTGCGTGGCAATGACGCGGTAAACGATGCCCAGCACCCACCCCATGATCTCGGGCCGGCTGGCAAACAGGAAACGCAGCTGAAACGGGAAGCTCAACACCCACTGACGCATGGGTTGTTCAGGCAGTACTTCATCAACCAGCAAGGCGGCACTTTCGGCCATCCGCCGCGCCCCACAGCTCGGGCAGAAACCGCGACGCTTACAGCTGAAAGCGACCAGGTGCTCGGCGTGGCAAGACTCGCAGCGAACCCGTAGAAAGCCATGCTCCAGCCGCCCGCATTGGAGAAATTCTTCAAATTCCCGTTGCACATAGCCCGGCAATTCCTTTCCCTGCTCTGCCATAAGCGCAGCGAATGCCGGGTAATACTCGTCAACGATCTGATAGAGAAGGGTTTGCTCGGGTCGGTGGCTCTGGTAACGACCAGTATCCCGATCCCGGCTGGCCGTCCTGGCCGCCACATGAGGCATGTTCCGCGTCCTTGCAATACTGTGTTTACATACAGTCTATCGCTTAGCGGAAAGTTCTTTTACCCTCAGCCGAAATGCCTGCCGTTGCTAGACATTGCCAGCCAGTGCCCGTCACTCCCACTCGATTGTAAACAAGCACACAAAACCCTTTAGTGACAACAATTTGCAAGAACTATCAGGCTCAGTGCCATGAAAAATACCATGACCAGATCATGAGGTTGAACACGGCTTGCGCCGGCAGCGTTCACGCTCCTGGTCGGCGATCTCGCCCGGCTGCAATGCTAGCTCAGCATCGGTCATGCGCTCCAGCACGTCGCGTAGGCGGATGGTGCAAGGAATGGGCGGCAGCTCGAACTCATAGCCGCCGGCGATCATTTCGGCCGCAATCTCCTCGGTGATGAAAAACGGCTCGTCGTCTTGGTTCGGCTTCTTCATGCCCTTTCCTCCTGGCGCTCATCCTGGCCGACAGCGGCCAGGGCATCGGCTTCCGTCAATGCGTCCTCCACGAACGCGCCGTGCTGCTTCGCTTCGGCCTGGCTGACCTCGGCCCATATCCGTTTCACCTGGGCCGCACTGTACCCGGCCAGCTCGGCGGTCTTGTTGATGCTGTAGCCGGACTTGCGCAGCGCGACAACTTGGGCGCGGCGCTTCGGATCAGCACGGCGGCCCTTGTACCGCCCGGCCTGGCGGGCCAACTCAATGCCTTGGCGCTGGCGTTCGCGCCTGTCCTCGTAGTCGTCGCGGGCCATCTGCAAGGCCAGGCGAAAAAGCATGATCTGCACGGCTTCCAGCACGATCTTGGCGACGCCCTGGGCCTCGGCCGCCAGGTCGGATAGATCGACCACGCCAGGGACGGCCAGGCGTGCGCCTTTGGCCTGTATCGAGGCCACCAGGCGCTCGGCCTCGGGCAAAGGTAGGCGGCTGATGCGGTCGATCTTCTCGGCAATGACCACCTCGCCGGGCTGTAGGTCGCCGATCATGCGCAGCAGCTCAGGCCGGTCG
>JBBCIP010000008.1:0-1909 GCA_037189785.1 Alphaproteobacteria bacterium | reverse complement strand
GATGCTTTACTATAAATCCCTCCGAGCTCTACCAACCGATCTTCAGGAAGGACTGGAACGACCGTATCGAAAGTAGTGATCACTTCTTCAGCATTGCTGACAGCAGTGACCTTCTTTCCAGCAACAAGTGGCGTGCCATCTCTTGAAGTAGCCGCCGTAATCCCAAGCACACCATGGCAGACGCCGGATAGCACCCCACCAGCGCGGTCAATGGATTCTACGACCCGCTTTACATCCTTATCATCGGGAAAATCCCATGCCGCCCCCGCACCACCAACGAAATAAACTGCATCAAATGCTGCAGGATCAACTTCTGCAAGGCGAATGGTCGCAGCTAACGCATCACGTGCTTGGAGATCCTGTTGAAAGCGCTTACCAACTGCAGTGAACCAAGGCTGTTCCAAGCTCGCCGGATCAATTGGCGCGGCCCCACCTTTGATGGAGGCAAGTCGCACATCTGCTCCAGCATCAATAGCTATATAATATGCGGAAGCCAATTCTTCCATCCATGTTCCTGTACGGATGCCACTATCACCAAGATCGGCATGTGAAGTCATGACAAAAAGCAAAGTTTCAGACATCGATACTCCTCTACTTCAGCGCAATAAGCACTCTGAATAATTATTTAGGTTGAGATGGGATTCGGCCGGATCGGCTAACGGTTGCGATAAGCCGTGATATCAATTCCAAGCAATAAATCATCATGCGGCAACCCAGAAACTTCAACAATAGTCGATGCCGGCGGTGCGGCATATCGATAATAAGCCATTCGTGCCGCGCCAGCATTCGACATCGCCTTGATGTCTCGACAAAAGATCGTTTCCTTGACAATGTCACCGTTATCCAAGCCGTGCGCTTTCAACGTCTTGTCAATTTCAGCATATATGGTTTCTATCTGCTTTCCCCAGTCACCGGGATGGAGTGGTTTACGGTCCATATCCCATGATAAGCAACCAGACAGAAAAAGATAATCACCCGCCAAAACGGCCTGAGATATTCCAACTGATGGTTCGATAGGTCGAAAATTATAGACCTGACTATTGATTGCCATGACTTACCTTTAGCTATTTAGGACAGAAACAAGCTTAACTGATAAATTCCGCACTCGGATGCGCACGAGGATATTGCCTCATATAATCAAAAAAGCGTGCCAGTGATTGGTCGGCTTTTGTCAGGGTTCCAGGACGATAGCGCATCGTATTTAAGATAGGAGAATCTTCGTTCATGATCTGCTGTTCGAAAGCTGACATTTCCTCCAGAAAAACTTGCGCAGCCTGTTGCTCATCCTCTGTCTCTCCCTTCAAGGTGACAATTGTGGTGAACACTTCGGATTTATTTGGTTTCGGACAACTATAAGGCGCAATCAAGCCGTACCAACGGCCTTTATGCGTGCCCATTTGGAAGAAATTGTTCGACCCCAGGATTCCAAGTTTCCACGCGAGGTCCACACGCCCCTTATTTTCTCCCGTGACGCCTTTAAAATCATAACGAAATCCCCATTGGTGCCACTCCACTTCCGCATGAGGATCCTCATGAAGAAATGTGACACCATGCAAAACTTTTAAATGTTGCATGTCGGGTGTATTACAGCTGAACATCCACCCATCACAATCAAGAATCATTAGCCGGCGCGTTAGCATAACAAGGTCTTTATCCGCATAAGGGAATAACTCAGGCCAGTCGTACAGCGGTTCCTCACCATTGAAGGCAAAGATAATCCCAAATCTTTCCATAGTCGGGAACTTGAATAATGTAGCGGCACGAGGTGCCGGATCACCCACAGCAGTACGTGCACAATACCCATCCCCATTGAACTCCCAATGATGAAACGGACAGCGGACATTGTCTCCTACGATATCCCCAACTGCCAAATCAGCGCCGAGATGGGGACAATAAGCGCTCAATACCT
>JBBCIP010000007.1:0-3696 GCA_037189785.1 Alphaproteobacteria bacterium | reverse complement strand
CTTGATCACCTCCGCGCCCAAGTCTGCCAAGATACCGCCCAAACTATCGGGGCCGAGTTGGGCAACTTCTATCACACGGATGCCGTCTAAAAGATTGTAACCAGTCAAAAATTCTCTCCATCAATTGATGGTAATGGGTTGATTGTATCTATCCAGTTCGATGCAATGCGGTCTATTGCAATGCCTTGGACATTTAATTATTTCTCTTTAGATCTTGTTTTAATTGCCGATGGAGGTGCTGGGCGGATACTTCGCCTCGTCCGTAGACAATCGTCGTGTCCGGGTTACTTTCCATATTCCGTTGGATAGAAATTTCCATCGGCCAATCTTCGGTTAACTGTGCTTCCTCGAGAATCGCATAGCTCTTTTGAATTCGTTCTTCCATTTTCGGTGTCAAAATATCCGGATTTACGAGGAAGCGAATGTTGATGGTGCAATGCGATGGATTGTTGAGTGTGGGCCAGATTGTCCAGAATTCGACGTGATCAGGCGCTCCCATCAACAGAGCATTCGGATAGACGGACAGAATAGACGCAATGTATTTGCTATCCGCGCTGACATCTTCTCCCGATGAAACCATATCGCTTAATTTGCGGCGGGCTTGGTATAAACGCCCGTGTCTGCCAAAGTCTTGGAACACCGAAGACTTGCTATTCACCAATTTGGCGACGCTTTGTGGGTGCAGATAGGGGGGGTGAAGGCTATCCAAGGCGCCATCTATGACCAGTTTCCAGTTAACATCCAAAGAAAATGTTTTGTCTATGTAAACAGCGGTCTGATCCAATTTCCACAAGGCAATTTGGTCATCAAGGTCTGGTGTTAAATAGTGGCGGATGTCTTCCTGGAAGGAGCTCGAGAAAACAATAAAAATCAAACCGTTATGTTCAAGCGCTTGAAAGCGTTCTAAGCCGTGGCAGCCAACATTCACGTCACCAAAAACTTCTTTTTGCGGAATATGAATCAACGAACCATCGTCTTGTTTATATGACCAGCCATGATACTTGCAGCTGAACGTCGGTTTACGGCCATGATCACTTGTTTCGACTCGACCACCACGATGGCGACACATATTGCGATAAATGGCGACCTTATCGTTTTTTAGGCGGGTGATGATCAGGTTAATTCCCAATACGTCGCGGGTGATGAAATCTCCCGATCGTTTAATTTCCGAAGATTGGGCGACGATCAATGGCAGTCGCTTCAGAAGGTCTATTTCTTCATCAGCCCGCTCTTTGCTGAGAAAATGAGCAACCGGAATCCGCATGTCTTCATCAAGCATGTCTGTAGTTTTTTGCTTAAGATGCTGGATTACGCGATCAACAATAGCCTGATCAATTCCAGTATTGGTATTCGTACGCCCCATAAGGCCTTTCGTCCTTTAAAATAAAATGGCAAGAGACGGCCATGGGCTCATTCTCCTCCCGCAATGTGAGATTTCTTAGCATCGCCAACTCGGTGGTATTGTTTTCCACAATAACCAAACATTGTTTTTTTATTTTGTAGCAGTATGCCCTTTCTGTTGCAAGATGTAACAGAAAGTGAATTTTGTTAAGTTCTGGAAATTTTCTATAAAATATTGAAAATAAAGGATAAAAAAGTAATTTTTGTTATGCTCTGGGGGAGCTGAGCAGTTTCTTGTACGAACCAAACAATAAAAGCTTTGCTTGACAGCTGGGCATAATTTAACCAAACTATGTTTGGTATGGTTACAAAAGATACATAATAAACCATCCTGGGACTGCAAAAAATAGAAATGGAAGCTTCAGAGCGCGACGGCAGCCGTGACTGAAGAAAGCTAGAATTGTGCTTGAGACTTGAGAGAGGGAAGGTCAATGAAGGATCGGTATGCTATTTGGGCAGATAAGCCATCATGTCCGTATAGCGAGCGCGTTGCGGCGTTTAATCATCATTCTCAAGACCATCATAATGATTTGCTCGGCCTGTGGTCGTATATGCGTGAGAAAACGGGTCTTTCTAGAAGCAATTCTTATGATGGCTTTTATATTGCGACGCGATATGACGATGTTATGGCTATTGCCAATAATCACAAGGTGTTTATTTCGGGGGATGGGATTAATATTCCTGAACTTCCTCAGCATGCTCCTCATATTCCTATTGAAATGGATCCGCCTGAACACACCCAGTTTCGCCAGCTAATCGCGAGTTTTTTTTCGCGCTCAAAAGTAGACGCTCTTTCAGAAGATATTGACAAGATTGCGAAAGGAATTTTGGCTGATTTTGCCAACCGGAGTACGGTCGATGTTGTTGAAAATTACGCTAAGCCGTTGGCTATTGGCGTCACGTTGTCTTTGTTAGAACTCCCTCTAAAGGATGCAAAATACCTTGATGACTTGTTAACAACGCAACGTTTGAAACGCAGTAGTCCAGAAGGAAAGGCCGCTGCTGTCGCGCTCGTTGACTATTTAAAAGCAGCGATCTCTGATTATCAGAATCATCATACTCCTTCCCGCACGCATTTGTTCTCTGCAATCGTTTTTGCTGAAATTGACGGTAGAAAACTAAGTATAGATGAACAAGTATCGATTATCAGGTTGCTGTTATTTGGAGGATTCGATACGACCGCAATGACGATTGCGGCGTCTGTTCTTTGGTTAGCTCAGAATCCTAATGAAGCAAATCGAATTCGCCAAGATTTCTCTATTCTTGATCGTGCTGTGGATGAGTTCATACGGTATGCCTCTCCTGCAGGATATCTGCGCCGGACTGCGGCGGAACAAGCAACTGTGGGGGGCTGTGTTATTGCTAAAGGTGAAAAAATTCTCATAAGTTATGCCGCAGCGAATCACGATCCAGAAAAATTTGCGGACGGACATTTTTTGAATCTAAGCCGTAAATCGAATCCACATATTGCTTTTGGATCAGGGGTACACAGATGTATTGGATCTTGGTTAGCGAAACTCGAGATACGTATTGCGATTGAACAGATCCTTAGAACATTCAAAAATATAGAATTAAATGCTGACAAGGAAATAATATGGGAGTGTGGTGAAAATCTTGGATTATCATATCTTCCCATTATGCTGGAAAGATAAAATAAGCCTGAGAAAATGTTAAAATCTCTACTCACATGATTAGACACTTAGATCTCGACACGTGAGTTTGCGATAAAGTTTTGGAACGCGCATCAATGAAACCTGGGAAGCCGTAGTTTTCAGGATTTTCAAGAACAGAAATACGGAAACAACAGAGTGTAGACTTGAGAGAACAGATCGATACGCTTTGTATGTTTTGTTCCAACATCAAACCTTTCGGACAAAATTGTTATGAAACAAAAATTTATCAAGAAACCATGGTTGATAGGAAGCTGCGCCGTTGCGGCCATAGTCATCAGTGAAACGGCCTTAGCCAACGCAGATTCTGTAGCCGCGGAGGAAAGTTCTTCTGCTGTCGTTCATACCAATACTGTGGAAGATATTATTGTTACGGCTCGCCGTCGGAACGAACGCCTTCAAGAGGTGCCGATTGCGATCAGTGCGTTTTCTGCCGAACAGTTAGAACGAGCACAAATCAACAATGTCACTGACATCACAAAAATTGCGCCGTCGTTTATTACGGTTCCAGGGCAGGGCGGTGGGCGTTCGCTGCCGAGTGTTGCCATCCGTGGTATTAGCCAACAAGATTTGAATATCTTGTCTGACCAATCCGTCTCGTTTTATTTAGGTGATATTGTCGCGG
>JBBCIP010000006.1:0-1509 GCA_037189785.1 Alphaproteobacteria bacterium | reverse complement strand
CCGCCGCACCACTGTCCATGCCGGTGTAATGCAAAACAATCATATCAAGCGGCTTGGCCGTCGGCCGATCATTGAAATGCGGCGATGGTGTCTGGATGACGGTCAGGACAGTTCTCCCCCGGCGGCTAAGGCCTTGGATTGCTGGCGTTGTTTATAACGTTCCCGGAACGTCACAACGGCCACACCGACAAATACAATAACCCCACCGGCGATCATGCGCAGCGTCAAATCTTCATTAAGCATCAGCACCGAACTGGCCGCCCCGAAAACCGGCGCCAACAGAAAGAAAATCGCCACGTCGGATACCGGATGACGTTGGAACAAGAAATACGCCACACCATGCCCAAGGATCGACGAAATGATAATTGTGTAAGTCAGCGCCGTGACGCCTTTGAGATCGATATTCATCAACTGTTCGATCTGATTGCTTTCAATCATCACGCTGACCATCAACAACAAAGGCGCACTGACAGCTGCCATCCAGGCCTGCATTTCCAACATGGAGACACCTTTGACTTTGCGCATCAGAATGGCGCTGCCGGCATAAAACAGCTGAGCCACAACCATTACCAACGTGCCTTGCCAAAAACCGAAAATTCGGGGATCGAACGACATCACGACAATGCCGAGAAAAGCCAGCGTCAGCCCGCCGATGCGCCACCAGCCAATCCGTTCCCCCAAAAATATGACCCCAAAGATCGTTGCAAACGGTACCCCCAATTGTGTCAGGAGCGCTGCGGTCGACGCGTTGTCCAGCAAATCGATACCGACGAAAATTGCACCAAAATGCAGCGGCCCGCCGCATAATGCGGCCCAAAACACCGGCTTCATCAAGCCTTTTTTCCAGCGCAGCCAAGGCAGCAACAGGAAAAACATCAAAAGAAAACGGATGCCGCAAAATAAAAAGGCTTCAAGCTCGGTCAAGCCGACTTTAACCGCAACGAAATTTCCGCCCCAGGCCAATGTCACCATAATGGCCAACAGGATGTGGGATGTTGACATTAGAGCGCTCCACGATCCCGTTGAATACGATCATACGCGGCGTTGATCGCCGCAATTTTATCCGTCGCAACTTTAATGAATTCCGGCGGCATCCCATCCGCGATCAGGCGATCGGGGTGATGTTCTTTGACAAGACGGCGATAGACAATCTTTAATTCCGCATCCGTCACTGTCGCCGTGACCCCCAGCACCACATAGGGATCCGACGCATCAGGGCCAAGATGCCCCTGACGGATCCGTTCAAACGTCACAGCGTCAAACCCAAAAATCGTCGCCACAGCACGAAGATAAGACAATTCAGCGTCATGCAAACGCCCGTCGGCCATGGCAATTACAAAAAGACTGTCCAACAAGTCTTCCAATACGGCCGGACGATTGGCCAATAATTTGGCAATTTGTCGCGCATAAATGTCAAATCCACGCACATCCTCTCGGGCCAAATTGAAGATGCGGGCAACATTCGCCCGTTCTTCCGGGACAACTTGGAACAAGCGATGGAACGCGCTG
>JBBCIP010000005.1:0-26469 GCA_037189785.1 Alphaproteobacteria bacterium | reverse complement strand
CCCGCGAACTGAAAGACAATTTCCGCGGCTAACCGTGTTTATGCTCCTCGGCCCCGCAACACCCACCAGATGGCGCGGCCGGGACAGCATGACCATGGCTGTCTGCCGTCAGCACCTGAGTTGATTGCCATTCCACTGTGGCTTGGCGCAAAATACTCCAAGCCGACGACAGGAATAGGACCGCCATCAATCCGGCAATCGCCAAATCCGGCCAACCGCTGTTGCTGGCAAAGACACCTGTTGCCGCCAGAACTACCGCCAAATTGCCGATGGCGTCATTCCGGGAACACAGCCAGACCGAGCGAATGTTAGAATCTCCCTCGCGGAATTTAAGGAGTAAGATCACACTGACGACATTGGCAATAAAGGCGGCAATGCCGATCCCGCCCATCACCATCGGATCCGGCGTATGGAGCACAAAAACACGATACAGCGTGCTGCCGAACACCCACAGACCCAGCACTCCAAGACTGATGCCCTTGAACAGCGCCGCCCCGGCCCTGACCCGCAATGACGCACCCAGCACCGCCAAACTGATGGCATAGGTCGCCGTATCTCCAATGAAATCCAGCGCATCGGCATGAAGCGCCGCGGACTGGCCGACCACACCGCCGACCAATTCCACAATGGCCATGCCGCCGTTGATCAAAATCACCGCCCACAACGCACGGCGAAAAGCTGGGGAATTCCCGCTTGATACCACCGAACCGCAGCCATCGTCCTGACAGGCCATCTTGCTTTCTCCTTTAAGAGTACCCATCGCCGACCTGGCTTGGACACCCCTTGCGAATCATCTCATCTCACCCTAAATGCTCTAGTAGCTGTAGATTCAAGAGGCTTTTTCAAATGGCCACTCTAACCATCGGGGCGCTATCCACCAAAATCGGCTGTAAGGTGCAAACCATCCGCTATTACGAAGATATCGGCCTGCTGCCGCCGCCCGAACGCAGCAGCGGCAACCATCGGCTTTATGGCCCAAGCCATGAAAAACGCTTGGCTTTTATCCGCCATTCGCGGGAACTGGGGTTTTCGATCGATCAAATCCGCAGCCTGTTGTCGCTAAGCGACAATCACGACCAATCCTGCGCCACCATTGACGGCATCGCTCGCAAACGTTTGGCCGATGTGGACCGTCATATCGCCCGTCTGGGGCGGCTACGCACCGAATTGCAAACGATGATCGCGCAATGTGATGGCAACCAGGTCGGCTCGTGCCACATTATCGAAGTCCTGGCCGATTATTCTCATAGCCATTGCACCAGCGGCAAACACTGAAGGATATTTCATGACCGACAAAATCGAAAAAACCGACGTTGAATGGCAATCTTGCCTAAGCCCCGACGAACATGCCGTCACCCGCTGCGGGGCGACCGAGCGGGCCTTTACCGGCCGTTACTGGAACACGAAAACACCCGGTATTTACCATTGCGTCTGTTGCGGCACGGCTTTGTTCGCCTCAACCACCAAATATGACAGCGGTTCGGGCTGGCCAAGTTTCTGGGCCCCGATCAGCGACGATGTGGTAGCCGAACGGACCGACCAAAGCCACGGCATGCTGCGGACAGAAGCGCTCTGCGCCCGCTGTGATGCCCATCTGGGCCATGTCTTTCCCGATGGGCCTCAACCCACTGGCCTACGCTATTGCATGAACTCCCTGGCGCTCAATCTGGAACCAGAAGATCAAGGATAGACGGGCCCTGATGGCTCTTTCTGACACCATTGTGGCGACGGATGTGTGCCGCGGCGTATCCCGGTTGCTGGTCGGTTTGGGTTATGCACCGACCACCGAGTTTAAACTCGGCAACGGTCGCCGTGTCGATGTGGCCGGGATCAATCGCCAAGGCATGATCGTCGCCGTCGAGGTCAAGGTCTCGGTGATTGACCTTAGAACTGATCTTAAATGGCCGGATTATTTAGGATTTTGCGACTGTTTCTTTTTCGCGGTGCCGCCGCACTTCCCGCGCGCGATTTTGGACGAGGAACAATTCCAACCGGCCCGCACGGGGCTGATCATCGCCGACCGGTTCGAGGCCGCCATTATCCGCCCCGCCCCCGAGGTCAAAATCAACACCAGTCGCCGCCGGGCCGAGACATTACGGTTTGCCCGGACCACCGCTTATCGGCTGAATAGTGTCTCAGATCAAAGTGTTATAAAAGGCCCCTGAAAAGCAAAAGCGACCCAACTTCAAGGAAGTGGATCGCCCATTTTCAGATAACCCTTTTGGCGGGTCAGTCTGCTTTTTCAGCCAAATTTTATCCCGGATCTAGTGCAACTGACCCGGATTGCCTTGAAAATAACGGTCGATTTCTGCGCGTAACACAGCGCGATCAACCATGTAAACGCCAAGACGGCCATCAAGCACTTCATACGCCTTAGCCCGGTTATCGGGACGAATATGGCGTAACAGCACTTGTGCCACCCGGCGGACGCCCTCGGCGTCATAGCCCATATGGGGCAGGGTTCTCATTCTAGTCTCTCCAGTCATTGAACCACCCGGATGGTGGCTCGAAACGGTATGTACCACGTAATTATTACAAATTTGTGGATACAAGCCGGCCTTTTCAAGGCCAAGAGCTCAGGAACGAGAGCGAAATATCATAACACCACCTTATTCTACACCGCTCGCCACCCGGGCGGTCCAGGCCGTTACATTGTCCTGAAGGATATTGAGCGGCACGGCGCCGCTTTTCAGCACAACATCGTGATAAGCCTTGATATCAAACTTATCGCCAAGTGTTTGTCTGGATTTCTCTCGCAGCTCTAAAATTTTTGCCATACCGATCTTATAAGCCGTGGCCTGGCCCGGCATCACGATATAGCGTTCTATTTCGCGAATGTTATCACCATGCGGATTGGGGGTGTTGTCATCCATGTAAGCAATCGCTTGTTCACGGGTCCAGCGCTTGGAATGAATGCCAGTATCGACGACCAAACGGGCCGCCCGCCACAGCTCCGTCGACAACCGGCCGAAGTCGGAATAAGGGTCGGCGTATCCACCCAATTCCTTCGCCAATTTTTCCGCATAAAGACCCCAGCCTTCAATATACGCGGTAAAGCCCGCGAGCTTGCGGAACTGCGGCACATCTTTGAGTTCCTGCGCGATCGCGATTTGCATGTGGTGGCCAGGAATGGCTTCGTGATAGGCGATGGCTTCGTTCGAATATTTCGGCAATTGCTTCATGTCGTAGGTGTTGACGTAGTAATACCCGGGCCGTGATCCATCCAAGCTTGGTTGTTGGTAAAAAGCGGACGCCGTCCCTTTTTCACGAAACGGTTCGACCGCCCGCACTTCGACTTTTGCTTGCGGTAAAGTCGCAAATGCTTCCGGAATTTTTTTATACATGGCGTCGATATAGCCACGCACGTCCGACAACGCCTGTTCTTTACCGGCCTCCGTTTGCGGATACATGAACTTCGGATCATTCAACAGATATTGGAAAAACTCCTTGAGCGTGCCGGTATAACCGACCTTCTTCATGATCTCTTCCATTTCACCATGGATCCGCGCCACTTCGCTCAGACCGAAATCATGAATTTCTTCGGCGGTCATATCCGTCGTCGTCATGTCTTTCAGTTGATAGGTGTAATACGCATCACCATTGGCGAACTTCCACACGCCGTCATCGGTGGTGGCTTTTTTCTCGATGGTTTTGAGGGTTGCAATCAACTGATCAAAAGCGGGTTTAACACTGCTTTGCAAAGCTTGCTCGGCATCGTTGATTAATTTTGTTTTGTCAGCATCGGGAATATCAAGCGCGTTCACTTTGCCTTTGAAATCAGCAAAAAGTGCGCTGTCCGTGCCGCTTTTATCAAACGGCGCGCCTGTGATGATGGCGGTCGAGTTGTCGATCACGATCGGGAACACAAATTTCGGTGGGATGATGCCCTTGTTGGCGCGGACATTCAAACCGTCGACCAGTTGTCCGAAAAAACGCTTCACATCCAAGAGCCGCTTTACATAGGCTTCAGCCTCCGCGGCAGACCCGACTTGATGCATGGTGATCAAGAACGCCGGCAAATCTGACTGCCAGCCGAACATTTGATTGACCGGATAATCGTAATGACGCCAACGATCGCCTTCGATGGTGTTTTCGCTCATCGCTTCAAAAATACGATAGCTCAATTGTCCTTCGGCATTGAGAGTGTCGTATTTGAAATCACGGCGTAAGCGCTCCAAATCCTGCTTCGTCAAGAACAGGTCTTCGTCTTGCCGGGCTTCACTGATGTCATCGAGTTTGTCGTAATTTGTTTTGATGCCGACATAGGTCTGCAGCATCGGGCTCCGCGTTAAGGATCGCTGATAGACCTCCTCAAAAAACGCATTAAGACGCGCGGTTTCGGCTTGAGCTTTGGCCGTGTCTACCGCGTGTTGCCCCGCTGATTGATGACCCGACGATTGATTGCCCGTGTTGTTGGGCGCACTGTCGCCGCAGCCCGCCAGCATCAAAGCCGTTAGGGACACCACTAAAGTTTTGCGCAGCATCGGAAGTCTCCGTCATCAAGAAAGGGGGCATTGCCCCAAAGGTAGCGGATAAACCGATTTTTGCAAACTCCCTGGATGCATTCCTAAGCTGTTATCTTTGTTTATATTTTGCAAGCTCACCGCGGGCAATGGCCTCGCGGTGGACTTCGTCGGGGCCATCGGCGAAACGGAGCGTGCGGGCATCCGCATACATCCGGGCCAGCGGGAAATCCTCGCTCAACCCGGCCGCGCCATGGGCTTGGATGGCGCGTTCGATCACCGTCAAAGCCACATTCGGCGCCACTACCTTGATCATGGCGATTTCCGTTTTGGCGACCTTATTGCCGACCGTATCCATCATATGCGCGGCCTTGAGCGTCAACAGCCGGGCTTGGTCGATTTCAATCCTGGAATTGGCAATATCGGCGCGGATGGTGCCGAAATCGGCCAATGGGCGACCAAACGCCACCCGTGACGTCACCCGCTTGCACATATATTCGAGCGCCCGTTCCGCTTGACCGATCAAGCGCATACAATGGTGAATACGGCCCGGGCCCAAACGACCTTGGGCGATCTCGAAGCCGCGTCCTTCACCGAGCAGAATATTGCTTGCAGGCACCCGGACATTCACGAACTCCATCTCGGCATGGCCATGGGGGGCATCGTCATGACCAAAAACGGTCAACGGCCGGGTAATTTTAACACCCGGCGTCTCCATCGGTACCAGGATCATCGACTGCTGCAAATGTTTAGGCCCGTTCGGGTCCGTTTTGCCCATCAAAATGATGATCTTGCAGCGATTGTCCGGGGCCCCGGTGATCCACCATTTGCGCCCGTTGATGACGTAGCTGTCGCCATCGCGCGTGATTTCACATCGGATATTGGTGGCGTCGGACGATGCCACATCCGGCTCGGTCATCGCAAAGCACGAGCGGATTTCACCGCGCAACAAAGGCTCTAACCACTGTTTTTTATGCTCGTCCGTACCGTAACGCTCGATGGTTTCCATATTGCCGGTATCGGGCGCATTGCAGTTAAACACTTCGGGTGCCCAATAGACGCGGCCCATGACCTCGCACAGATGGGCATATTCAAGATTGGTCAGCCCGGCCCCACGATGGCTTTCCGGCAAAAACAGATTCCAGAGCCCAGCGGCCTGTGCTTTCTGTTTCAACTCTTCAATCAAATGCGGCGTTTGCCAACGGTCGGCTTGTTGGGCGTGGGCGTCCTTGAGCGGTTTTTCGTTAGGATAAATATGCTCGTCCATGAAAGCGATCAGCTTTTGACGGAGATCCTGAACACGCGGCGATAGCGCGAAATACATGGTGAAAGCCCTTCCTCCGACCTAACGCCGGTCGGAACGATAGTTTCAAACGATCGTTTTAATTTTGAGCCAGCACTGTCCGATTGTCAATCGGGCAAATACTGGCGGCAAAGAGTAGCGAGAAACCGGATGCCGAAACCGTCGCTCAGAACGCCGCGGATATGGTGACACCGCCATCGGCGACAATATTTTGCCCGGTGATAAAGCGACCGGCGGGCGACGCCAAAAACACCACGACCCCAGCAATGTCCTCGGGCTCGCCAGCGCGGCCGAGGGGGGTTGTGTTTTTGATGAACTTGTCAGCCCCGGGACTGTCAAACAAGGCTTGGGCGAAATCGGTGCGGATCAAGCCGGGGGAAATACAGTTGATCCGCACATTCTGCGGTCCCCACTCCACCGCGTAATTACGCGCGAGCTGGACATCCGCCGCTTTCGATATGGCATAAGCGCCGATGGTCTTACTGCCTTTGAGTCCGACGATACTCGAAATCAAAATCACTGATCCACCGCCGCGTGTCGCCATGGTTGGCACAACCCGATTACACAACCAAAAACTGGCCTTCACATTATTGGCCATGATTTTGTCGAACGCGTCGTCGCTGACATCCCCGAGCGCCCCATAAACTGGATTGCTGGCGGCGTTACAAACCAAAATATCGATCGGACCAAGCGCTTGTTCCGTTTCGTCCGCCAGCCGCATCAAATCAGCTTTTTCAGAAATATTGCAGGGAATGACGATGGCCTCGCCGCCTTTGGCGCGAATGGCGTCGGCAACCGTTTCACAGGCCGCGGCTTTGCGGCTTGAAACCACAACGCGCGCGCCCGCAGCCGCCAAGGCTTCAACGGTGGCGCGACCGATGCCGCGACTGGACCCGGTAACGACAGCCACTTTCCCGGTGAGATCGAACATCGCTAATCCTTTCCGTTAAGGAAAATACAGAACAACACTATCGAACACACAACAGGGCTTTTTTTGATCGTCGGCTTCAATCGCCACGGCGGTGACAAGCTTCACACCGCCGCCGGGCAAACGGGTCACGGTTTTCAATCTGCGACGACCACGCAGCTTGGCGCCAACACGGGCCGGAGCTGGAAAGCGCAAATTTTCGACACCGTAATTGATCCCGCTGCTGATCTTAATATCCGTCGGCACCGGATCAAAGAATCGCGTCACCAAAGACAACACGAGATAGCCATGGGCAATGGTGCCGCCGAACATGGATTCTGCTTTGGCCCGATCCTGATCGACATGAATCCATTGATGGTCGCCCGTGACATCGGCGAACTGATTGACCATGTCTTGGGTCAAATCAATCCAATCGCTGACATCTTCGTGGTCGATCTTTGCGTTGAAATAGTCGGAAAGATCGGACGCGCTCATGGTCAATCCTTCCAATCGGCAAAGCTTTTCCCAGCACCGGCCAAGCGATCAAGCAAGGGCGATGTTTTCCAGTAATCATCACCATAGAGTTTGCGGTAGTCGGCAATCTTGGCGGCCACATGATTCAAACCGACACTATCGGCATAGAACATCGGCCCACCTTTATGGACCGGGAACCCGTAGCCATGGATCCAAATTTGATCGATGTCATTGGGGCGGAAGGCAATGCCTTCGTCCAAAATCCGGGCGCCTTCATTGATCGCCGCATAAAGACAACGGTCGACGATGTCCTGATCACTGAACGTCCGTTGGGTGACACCAAGGTCTTTGGCTTTGTCCGTAATCACGGCTTGCACCGCATCATCGGGTTCAGGCACACGGCTACCGGCGCTGTATTTATAAAAACCGGCCCCAGTTTTTTGACCAAACCTTTGCATCACCGCCAGTCGATCCCCGGTCGCATAATAAGTCGGATCCGACGGTAATTTATCACGATGGGATTCCCGCACCGCGTAAGCCACATCCAAACCGGCCAAGTCATACATAGCGAACGGCCCCATGGCGAAACCGAAATCATAAAGAGCACGATCAACTTGTTGCGGTGTCGCCCCTTCGAGAATCATCAGCTCCGCTTCCCGGCCATAGGCTTCGAGCATACGATTGCCGATGAAGCCATAACAGACACCGGATACGACGCCGACTTTGCCAATGGTTTTGGCAACATTCAAGGCTGTCAACAAAACGTCGTCCGTGGTTTTTGCCCCGCGAACAATTTCCAAAAGACGCATGACATTGGCGGGGGAAAAGAAATGCAAACCGACAACATCACCCGGCCGCGACGTCACCGCCGCAATATCGTCCACATCCAACGTCGAGGTATTGGTGGCAAGAACCGCACCTTGTTTGGCAATGCCATCGATTTTGCGGAAAACCTCTTTTTTAACGTCGAGATTTTCAAACACGGCTTCAATGATCAGATCAACATCGGCCAAAGCGTCATAGGATAACGATGGCGACAGTAAGCCCATGCGTTTTTCAACATCGTCCGCCTTCAGGCGACCTTTGGCTGCCGTGGCTTCGTAATTTTTGCGGATGATGGCGACGCCGCGATCAAGCGCGGCCTCCGTCACCTCCACCAGTTTAACCGGCACACCGGCGTTCAAAAAATTCATGGCGATGCCGCCGCCCATGGTGCCGGCACCGATAATGCCGACGCTCGCGATCGGGCGGGGTTTGATGTCTTTCGACAGCCCAGGAATTTGCGCCACTTCCCGTTCTGCAAAAAACGCCGTGCGCAACGCTTTCGACTGCTGCGAGGTTAAAAGTTCATTGAACAATTCCCGTTCCCGCACCATGCCGTCGGCAAACGGCAAGCGTGCGGCTTCGACGGCACTGATACAATGTTGGGGCGCCATCACACCGCGCCGCTCGCGGGCAAACTTTTCGCGCGCTTTGGCAAACACATCGTCGGATGTTTGCGGCAAATCCATTTCACTGATCCGCCGCAGCGGCGCCGCTTCGGCCAACAGCCGTTCGGTATAGGCAATCGCCCCGGCCTCGAGATCACCGTCGACGATTTCATCGATGGCACCGATCGCCAAGGCGTCCTTGGCGCTGATCGGACGTCCGCTGGTGATCATATCCAGGGCTTTTTCAACACCGACCAAGCGCGGCAGGCGCTGGGTGCCACCCGCCCCCGGCAACAGCCCCAGGTTCACTTCCGGCACCCCGACCTTGGCCGAGGCGACAGCCACCCGATAATGGCAAGCCAAAGCGGTTTCAAACCCGCCGCCCAAGGCGGTGCCGTGAATGGCCGCCACCAAAAGCTTCGGGGTCGCCGTCATGGCGTCATGGACTTCGCGTAAGGCCGGGGTCGCCTGGGGCTTGCCGAATTCGCGAATATCAGCCCCGGCAAAAAACGTCCGCCCGGCACAGATAATGATAATGGCCTGGATCGAAGAATCGGCTTCAGCCTGGCGAATGCCGTTAAAAAGCCCCTCCCGGACCGCATGGCCCAAGGCGTTTACAGGGGGGTTGTCGGTCTTCAAAATGGCAATCTGGTTGTGGCGGCTGAAACTTACAGGCCCTGACATGTGTTTTGTCCCTATATGTTCGTGGTGGTCAGAGAGCCCATAGAGTTATCGCGCTTGTACCGCCACGGCAACCGTCTTGACCCTCTTCGTCCCCCGTAAAAAGGGGATGCCGTTACGGCTTCCTTGGGTCAAGCGTCTAAAATTGAATGGGATTTTCGCGTGACGAAGGCCGCTTCAATCCGCTATCGTCTGGTCCTATGCTAACCGTAGGCCCGAAAACAACCGTAGGGGAGACTCGGAGCGGTGGAGACTAAAGCGCAAGCCGCGCTCGAAGTGGAGGAAAAGGACGGAAGCCGTGTTTTGCGGCCGGTCGGCGCGTGGACCGTTGCAACGGCTGGCGACCTATTTTCCGACATTCAATCCCAATCGGGCAAAGCCGGTGGCAAAGACACCGTGGTCATTGATTGTGGTGATCTAGAAAGCCTGGACACGGCTGGTGCTTGGTTAATCTATCGCCTTGGCCGCGATCTCGAAGCCGCAGGCGGTAGCCTCGACTTCCAAAACACCACCACGGACCAACAAGCCCTGTTGGACGAGGTGGCCGCCAACGACGCACCCTGCACCATCGAACCGCCACGTCAGGCCGGTCATCGCACCATTGTCGAAGATATTGGCCGGGGCACGGTCGAACTTTACCACTCGATGCGCAGTCTCACCGGTTTCTTGGGGCTGGTCACCGTGACGCTTGGCCATGTTTTGCGCAAACCGAGCCGCATCCGCTGGACCCCGCTTGTGTTCCATATGGAAGCCATCGGCGTCAAAGCCATGCCGATTGTCGGCCTGATGGCGTTCTTGATCGGTATCGTTATCGCCCAACAAGGCGAGTTCCAGCTCAGTCAGTTTGGTGCATCCCTGTTTGTCGTCAATTTGCTCGGGATTTCTATTTTACGGGAAATCGCCATCCTGATTACCGCGATCATGGTCGCGGGCCGGACCGGCAGCGCTTTCGCCGCCGAACTCGGCACCATGATGCTGAATGAAGAAGTCGACGCCATGCGCACATTCGGCATCGACCCGATTGAAAGCTTGGTGATCCCGCGGCTGTTGGCCATTGTCATCATGATGCCGCTGTTAACCTTTTACGCCGATGTCATCGCGCTGGTCGGCGGCGGCATGTTCTGCTGGTTTGCGCTGGATATTCCACCGGCCATTTTCCTGGATCGCCTGAACGACTCTATCGATTTGAACAATTTCATGGTCGGCATGATCAAAGCCCCGTTTTTCGGGCTGATGATCGCCATCGCCGGCTGTTATGAAGGGCTCCAAACCAAAGGCGGGGCCGAGGCTGTCGGGCGGCAAACCACCCGTGCCGTCGTTGAATCGATCTTCCTGGTGATCGTGCTCGATGCCGCATTCGCGATCTTCTTTTCGGCGATTGGGATGTAAGCCATGGCCGCCGAACAACAAAGACAACAGACCGTACAAGCAGACGCAACCGAGACCGATATCGTCATCGAAGTGCGCGGTCTGAAAACGCAATTCGGCACGAAGGTCATTCACGAAAATCTCGATCTGGATGTGCGGCGCGGGGAAATCATTGGCGTTGTCGGTGGCTCGGGCACCGGAAAATCTGTGCTTTTGCGCGCCATCATCGGACTTGTGGAAGCCCGCGCGGGCAGTATCCATGTGCTTGGCGAAGACGTTACCAAGCTTGAAGGCCAAGCGCTGAAGGAATTTGCCGCCAATTGGGGGGTGCTGTTCCAACAAGGGGCCCTGTTCAGCTCGCTCAGCGTTGCCCAGAACGTCGAGGTGCCGTTACGCGAGCACACCACCATGCCGCAAGAACTGATGGACGAAATCGCCAGCTTTAAAATCAGCATGGTCGGCTTGCCCCCTGACGCCGGCGAGAAATATCCAGGCGAATTATCGGGGGGTATGCGCAAACGGGCATCGCTGGCCCGGGCGTTGTCGATGGACCCGCAAATATTATTTCTCGATGAACCGACGGCCGGGCTCGACCCGATCGGTGCGGCGGCCTTTGATGGCTTGATTGCGCGGCTCAAAAACGCGCTGGGGCTGACCGTGTTTCTTGTTACGCACGATCTTGATACCTTGGCCACGGTGTGCGACCGCATCGCCGTATTGGCCGATAAACGTGTTATTGTAACCGGCACCTTGGCCGAGTTATTGGAATTTGATCACCCTTGGGTCAAAGAATATTTCACAGGCCCCCGGGCTCGTGCCGCCGGAATCGGCAACAAAGACGCTGCAAAGGACTAGGAGATGGAAACACGCGCAAATTACGCCCTGATCGGCAGCATCGTCATCATGCTATTGATTGCGCTGTTCGGGTTTATCATTTGGATCAGCAAGCTCGATCTTGATAAAAGCTACACCGAATATGACGTGTTGTTCACCGGATCCGTGGTCGGCCTGAGCGAAGGCGCGGCTGTGCGCTTCAAGGGCATCGGCGTCGGCGAAGTGCGTAAAATCGCCATCGACGAAAAAGATCCGACCTTGATCCGTGTGACCATCAAGGTGCTGGAAGGCACGCCGATTTTCGATGATTCCGCCGCCATGCTGGATACCCAAGGCTTCACCGGCTTGTCATACATTCTCATCGATGCCGGGTCGGGCCAAGGCAAACCGCTGAAAGCCAAACCGGGCGAAGAACGACCGGTGATCATGGCTCGCGCGTCGTCGATCCAGGAACTCTTTTCCAATGTTCCGAATTTGATCGCCGAAGCGTCGTTGACCCTCAGCAAACTCCATAAATTGCTGAGTGATGAAAATCAGCAAATGGTCACCGACATTCTGAAAAACGTGCACACCGTATCGCAAGGCATCGCTGCCAAAACGCCGGAATTGCAATCGACCATCGACAATGTCAACGCTATGGCCGGCGAAATGAAAAATGCCGCTCAATCCTATGGCAAACTCGCCGATACTATTGATGCGGCCATTGTCGAAGACCTGCGCCCGGCCTTGAAAGATGTGCGGGAAACCGCCGCATCGCTGAATAAAGTGGCCGATGATGTGGAAGGCATCGTTGCCGACAGCCGCGCGCCCTTGACGGCGTTTACCACCAACACGCTGCCCGAAGCCGCGCAGTTTATTACCGAAGCCCGCCGTCTGGCCGCCGCGCTTGCGCGTGTGGCTGAGCGGTTGGAGCGTGATCCTGCGGAATTCTTCAATCAAGGTCAGCCGGAGTATAAAGCAAAATGATTGCCACAAAACCAATCCGGATTTTCGCCGTTGCCGGCATCGCAACCCTCGCCCTTGGCAGTTTGGTGTCGTGTGGCCCGCTGGTCTCCTTAGGCGGCGATAAAAAACCACCAACCTTATACAGCTTGGCCGCCCCATCGGTACCAGCAGACAGCACACCATTCAACGCATCGATCTTGGTCGAAGAACCGACCTCGTCGGATGCCTTGGATGGGCGCCGCATCGCACTCAAACCGTCGGCGTTGGAATTCCAATATTACGAAGGCGCGCGCTGGACCGACAGTGCCCCGCGTATGGTTCAAGGCCTGTTGATGGCTGGCTTCACCGGCCTTGTGTCCGACGTCGGTTCGACCGCGATGCCGGTCAAACCGGATTACCGTTTGCAAACCCGACTAATCGATTTTCAATCCAATTACCCGACCCCCGGCAATCCGGTCGCAACGGTGACGTTGGAGGTTAAACTGTTCTCGACGTCGCCGATGACGCTGATCGGCAGCACAACGTTGAAGGCCGAAGAAACCGCCGGGGCCGACCGAATGGCCGCCATTTCCCAAGCCTTCAATCAGGCCACCCAAACGGTTATCGGGAATGCCGTGACCTGGACCACGGACACCATCAAAGCCCGCACCACCACGACACAAACCACGCCATAATATGCTGGCTGTTAGTTTGGAATGATATTCAGGGCTATGCTTAAGCTGGAATAGGCAGAGCCTTGGCTTTTTCCATCAACACGTCGATTAACCGATCCAAGGCATCGCGATCCACTGGGTCCAACGAGGCGATCAAGTTCCGTTCATATTCTAACGCCAACGGCACCACTTGGTCGTAAACCTCCCAGCCCTTGTCCGATAGCCGGAGATTAGAGCGACGCCGGTCTTCATCGGCAAAGGTCCGCTCGATCCGGCCGTCCGCCAGCAGCTGGGACACCGCCCGGCTCACCGCCACCTTGTCCATGGCCGTCCGTTCAGCCACCTCTGCGGCCGAAAGCCCCGAAAACCGCCCCAGAATCGCCATCACCCGCCACGCCGGAATGGACAGCCCATAGCGGGCACTATAGATCTCGGCAATGGCATTCGAGACCACGTTGGATAATACCGACAACCGATAGGGCAAAAAGTGCTCGAGCGTGAGAATGTCGCGCGTATCCGTCAAAGCCTGCTCCAATTACCTCTTGCAGTTAGTTTCATAAGAAACTAAAATGATTTCAAATGCAACTATACACACTCCGCCGCATTCGTTGCTTACCCTAGATTTACAGAGGTTTTCTGCCATGAGCGATCTTTTTGACAACCCAATGGGAACCGATGGGTTTGAGTTCGTTGAATTTGCCGCCCCGGATCCGACCATTTTCGATAAAGTTTTCCGGTCGATCGGCTTCATTCCGGTGGCTCACCACCGTTCCAAGGACGTCACACTTTACCGTCAGGGCGGGATCAATTTTATTGTTAATCACGAATCGAAAAGCCCAGCCTATTACTTTGCTGAAGAACACGGGCCGTCGGCCTGCGGCATGGCGTTCCGTGTCCGTGATTCGCACCGGGCCTATCTGCGCGCGCTCGACCTTGGGGCCCAACCGATCGATGTGCCGACCGGCCCGATGGAGTTGAAGCTCCCGGCGATCAAGGGAATCGGCGGATCGCTGCTTTATCTCATCGACCGCTATGGCGACGGGGCAAGCATCTATGACATTGATTTTGAATATCTTCCCAATGTCGACCGCAACCCTAAGGGGGCCGGCCTCACGGTCATCGACCACCTGACCCACAATGTCTATCGTGGCCGCATGGGGTTTTGGGCCAATTACTACGAGAAGCTCTTTAACTTCCGGGAGATCCGCTATTTCGACATTAAGGGCGAATACACGGGCCTCACATCCCGCGCCATGACCGCGCCGGACGGCAAAATCCGCATCCCGCTCAATGAGGAAGCGTCGAACACAACCGGTCAGATCGAAGAATATCTGATGAAATACAATGGCGAAGGCATCCAGCACATCGCTTTGCATACGGACAATATCTTTGAAACCTGGGACAAATTGAAAGCACTCGGTACGCCGTTCATGGCTGCTCCACCGGCCACCTATTACGAAATGCTTGATGAACGTCTGCCCGGTCACGGCGAAAATATCGCAGAATTGCAAAAACGCGGCCTGTTGGTCGATGGATCGACCAAGGACGGCGACAAACGCTTGCTCCTTCAGATCTTTACGGAAACAATGCTGGGCCCGATCTTCTTCGAGATCATCCAACGCAAAGCCGATGAGGGATTTGGCGAAGGCAATTTCCGGGCGTTGTTTGAATCGATCGAACGGGATCAAATCAAGCGTGGCGTACTGAAGACCGATGCCTGATTTGGCGGCCTAATCGGCCACAAACGAAAAAATAGGAGAGCGTGATGAAACAGTGGATTCAATTTCCGAAAGTCGAGGGCCAGGCCAGCCGCCAAGCCCACGCCGATTTCCCAGCCAATACCTTTGAACGGGAAATGGGAAAAGAAGGGTTTTTCGGCCCGGCCACCCATTTTTATCATCAGAATCCACCGACCGCTTGGATCGATTTCACCGGGCCATTGCAACCACGGGCGTTCGATACCACGCTCTGGAACGGCTATGGCCCGAGCCCATGGAACGCCAAGACGCTGCTTGAAAACAGCAACTGCAAAGTCCGCTTTTGGCAAGCCACCGCAGCGATGGATCATCTGGTACGCAACAGCGATGGTGATGAATTGTTATTCGTCCACAACGGTGCCGGCGAGCTTTACTGCGATTTCGGTCACCTGAGTTATCGCGACGGCGATTACATCGTGCTTCCACGCGGCACGTTGTGGCGGATCGAACCGAGCGAGCCGACCGATCTGATGCTGATCGAAGCCACCAACGGCAGCTATCAGCTTCCAGACAAAGGCATGGTCGGGCCGCATGCGATTTTCGATCCGGCCATGCTCGACACCCCGAAGATGGACGATCAATTCCGCGCCCAACAAGGGGCGACGCAATGGACGATTGTGGTCAAACGGCGCGCGCAATTATCGCGCATCACCTATCCGTTCAATCCCCTGGATGCTGTCGGCTGGAAAGGCGATCTGGTGGTCGTCCGCATCAATTGGCGCGACATCCGCCCGCTGATGAGCCATCGCTATCATTTGCCGCCATCGGCGCACACCACATTCGTCGCCAACAGTTTTGTTGTCTGCACGTTCTGCCCGCGCCCCATCGAATCCGATCCCGGCGCGTTGAAAGTGCCGTTCTATCATAACAACGACGACTATGATGAATTCATCTTCTACCATCGGGGCGAGTTCTTCAGCCGCGACAATATCCATCCCGGCATGACAACCTATCATCCCTGCGGTTTCACCCATGGCCCACACCCGAAAGCGTTCGCCAAAGGGCAAACCCATGCGCGGAAAGAGACCGATGAAGTGGCGGTGATGATTGATACCCGCAACGCCCTGGATGTCGCCCCAGAAGCAGAGGCCATCGAGTGGAAGAATTACGTCAATTCGTGGAAAACTGCATGAGCGCCGGGTTTATTCCGCAGCAATAATGCAGAAGTAATACTGTCCGTCACGACACAATACTGAGAGAATAATAAGGATCTGATTATGAAACTTGCGTCACTGAAAGGCGGTCGTGATGGCCGCCTGGTCATCGTCAGCAAAGATTTAAAGCGCGCGAGCTTGGTCCCTGAGATTGCCCCGACATTGCAAGCTGCGCTTGACGACTGGGCAACCACCGAACCGAAATTAAAATCTGCCATTGCTGCGTTGGAGGCCGGACAGCGCGACAGCTTTGCGTTTGATGAAACAGCCTGCGCCTCCCCATTACCGCGCGCCTATCAATGGGTCGACGGCAGCGCTTATCTTTATCACGTCGAATTGGTCCGCAAAGCCCGCGGCGCTGAAATGCCACCGAGCTTTTTGGATGACCCGCTGATGTATCAAGGCGGATCGGACAGCTTCATCGGCCCGCGCGATGACGTGCCGTTGGCGAGCGAAGATTTCGGCATCGACCTTGAAGCCGAAGTGAGCGTCATTACCGACGACGTACCGATGGGGGTGTCGGAGCAAGACGCTCATAAGCACATTAAACTCATTATGTTGGTCAATGACGTATCATTGCGGAATTTGATTCCACCGGAATTGGCGAAAGGGTTCGGCTTTTTCCATGCCAAACCATCCAGCGCATTTTCACCGGTCGCCGTCACCCCCGATGAATTGGGCGCGGCCTGGCGTGATGCAAAAGTTCATTTGCCGCTGCATTCGAAAATCAACGGCAAACGGCTGGGGTCACCCAACGCCGGTATCGATATGAACTTCTCCCTGGCGCGTCTTGTCGCCCATGCGGCCAAAACACGGCCGCTTGTCGCCGGGACCATTGTCGGTTCCGGCACCATATCTAATCGCGATCCGAACGCCGGATCATCTTGCCTCGCCGAGGTGCGGACAATCGAAACCATCGAGCAAGGGGCACCGTCGACACCATTTCTGAAATTTGGTGATCGGGTCACGATCGAGATGCTGGATGACAACGGCCAGACTATTTTTGGAACGATCGACCAGAAGATCGTCCCCTACACCGGCCCGAAAGGCTAATCTTCTAAAAGGGCGTCTATTTTAGAAGATTTTTGCTTTTTTTATCTTTTCTTGGAAAGAACCCCTGCTTTTTATGGTTATGGGGTAAGTTTGGGTCGTGGCGCCCACTGAAAAGTAAGCGCCACGAACCCGTACGATAAGATTACCCGTGCGACAAGATATATGTATAACCCTCTCAAGGATTCCGTCTCATGAATGCGCCCTTTCCCCGTCCCGGTGTTCTCGATATCGCCCCCTATCAACCTGGCGAGTCCAAAATTCCCGGCAAGGATCGGATCATCAAACTTGCATCCAATGAAACGCCGCTCGGCGCCAGCCCAAAAGTCCGCGATGCCATAATCGGCGGGATCGACAGTTTACATCTTTATCCGGATAGCGCCTGCGAAACGTTACGCGCGGAATTGGGCCGCATTCATGGTCTTGAGTCCAGCCGCATTCAATGCAGCAACGGGTCCGAAGAAATGCTGCATATGCTGGCCCGCGCCTATGCCGGTCCTGGCGATGAAGTGATCTATAGCCAGTATGGTTTTATCGCTTATCCAATTGCCATCAAAGCCGCCGGCGCCACCCCGGTTGTCGTTGCTGAACAAGATTACACAACGGATGTCGACGCTATTTTAAAAGCGGTAACGCCGAAGACCAAGCTCGTGTTCTTGGCCAACCCGAACAACCCCACCGGCACCTATTTATCCGACGCCGAAATTCGTCGTCTTCATGCCGGGCTGCCGTCTCATGTGTTGTTGGCGCTTGATGAAGCTTATGCCGAATACACCAATGCCGGTGATTATTCGTCTGGACTGGCACTGGCGAAAGACGCTGGAAATGTCGTTGTGTCCCGCACCTTTTCAAAGATCTTCGGCCTGGCTGCTCAACGCATCGGTTGGAGCTATTGCCCAGCGACCGTGATCGATGTTTTGAACCGTATTCGCTGCACCTTCAATGTATCGAGCTTAAGCCAACGGGCCGCGCTTGCTGCGCTCGCAGACTCCGCCCATGTGGCAGCGGCCAAAGCGCATAACGATCTGTGGCTGCCGAAGCTTGCGGCGAACCTGGCGGCGATCGGCATCCCGACCTCACCGAGCCAAGGCAACTTCATTCTTGCCCATTTTAAAGATGCCGAAACGGCCAAAGCGGCCAATGCCCATTTGCGCAATGACGGCTTGATTGTGCGCCCCGTTGCCGGTTACGGTCTGACCCACCACTTGCGGATCACCATCGGCCGCGCCGACGAGAACGAAGCCCTGTTGGTGAGTTTGAAAGTATTTATGGGAGCAGCATAACAATGTCTGAAACCGCCATTTACGCCGTCATCGCTTGGCTACCGGCCGAGATTGAACAAGACTATGTCGCCTGGCTCGACCATGGTCATTTGGCGGAAGTGGCGTCTCAACCCGGCTTCCTTTCGGGCCGCCGCGTCAAACTGAACCAAACCGACAGCGACGGACGGCAAGGGTATATGTCGCTCTATGAAGTCAAGGACCAAGCGTCGCTGGATACGTATTTGAATAGCGAGACGCGGCAAAAATTCATTGCTCAAGGCCAAAAGTTCGTCGGCGTTCGTATGGAACGTCTCGACGGCCTGGTCGTCGCAACCGCCTAAAGACCGAAGCTTGCCCGCACGCCATCGATGATGAATTGGATGGCGAGCGCGGCCAGCACAACGCCCAGCAATCGTGTAATGACTGTTCCGAGCGTGTCGCCCAACACCCGCATCACCGGGGCCGCCGCCAAAAACAATCCATAGGTGACAAGCATCGTTAGCAACAGCGCAACGACAACCGTGCCTTGCGCGACATAATTGTCCTGATAAGTCGACGCCAAAAGAATGACGGTGGTGATCGCGCCCGGCCCCGAAATCAGCGGAATCGCCAGCGGGACAACGGATATGTCATCTTCGGTTTCTGGATGATCGAGCGGTAATGTATCTGTGGTTTGCCGCCGCCGTTTGACCGGCAGTTCGAAAATCATCTCGAACGCCGTGACAAATAATAAAATACCCCCCGCGATGCGGAACGCCGGAATAGTGATACCGAACACCGACAACAACGTGTCGCCAAAAAAGAATGCCAGCACCAAAATAACCGTCGCCGTCAGGCTGCCGCGCAACGCCATGCTGTGACGATGCGCCACTGAAGAGCCTTTGGTCAAAGACGCAAAGATCGGCACCAATCCCACCGGATCGATAATGACCAAGAGGGTGATTAAAGCTGGGACAAAGACCGTGACGATAAGATCCAGCATGATCTAAAGCTCAGGCAAGGGAAGAAATTTCGTATCGCGCGCATCGGCAATCGTCGCCGTATCCAACACATGGGCCGTTTGATCGTAAGCGGTCGCGAACACACGCCGGATCGCACAGGCGGATTCATCACGACAATCTTCGCAGCGACGATACGCCATACGGCTCAAACATGGCAATGGCGCCATCGGGCCATCGATCAGCCGCATGACCCGGCCAAACGTAATGTCTTCCGGTTTTTTTAGAAGAATATAACCACCTTGTTTGCCGCGACGGCTGGCCACAAGCCCGTCATGCTTCAAATCCAGAAGGATCTGTTCCAGGAACTTTTTCGGAATGTTCTGCGTTTCAGCAATCTCGGAGATCAAAAGGGATGTTCCCTCCTCCACCTCAGCAAGAGCCAAAAGCGCCCTCAATGCATATTTTGCTTTTTGAGAGATCAAAACCCGAACCTCGCAGTTTTCATGAGCGAACTATCGTCCATGACTCTACCCGGTTTATAGAGATAAGACGCGAACAAAGGAAGAGCTTGTTGCCACAGTTTGACCCTACCCCCGCCATAAATGGGGGGTACAGTTGCCTGTATGGGCTAATCACGGGCCAAAATAGGCCCCAGTATTGATGAGATTAAAGTGGGTATGATGGTTTCACGGTCATTTTCGCAGCGGTCAACAGTCGTTTCTGGTGTTTCCCTTAGCTCCGGGCTGGTTTTAGGATCCCTGATCATGGGTATTCCGCTTCAAGCCTTGGCCGCTCCCCTCAGCGATCGCTTTCGTAACATAGAAACTGTGACTGGACGCATTATCGACAGCGTTGAAGCGTTATGGCCCGATGATCCGCTTGTCCCCGGCCTAAAAGTCAATTTAGGCGTCGGCTTTGCCGTGACACCGGAATACACCGGCTCCGACGAATACGACACCACCTTCATCCCTATTATCAGGCTACAGTATAAGAATATGCTGTCCCTGACCGGCAATACCGTTCGCTACTACGCTCAAGATGTAAACGGCTTCCGCTGGGGCGCCCTGGCTAGCTATTCATCGGGCCGCAAAGCCAAGGACCACACCGATCTGATCGGGCTCGACAATATCAGCGCGACCATAGTTTTTGGCCCATTTGTCGAATACAGGCTCAAACATTACCGGATTAATGCTGAATTGCGGCAGGCGCTCGGGTCCGGGCAAGGCCTTGAAGGACGCGTCGGCGCCAGCATGGGATTGCTGAAAACGGAAAAATGGGCTGCACAAGCAGGCATCAACGTGAAATGGAATTCGGCCAAACGCATGCGCACACAATTCGGGATCACACCGGAAGAGTCTGCCGCCTCGGCCATCGGCCTTGATGCTTATCGTCCTGGTAGCGGTTTTCAAGAAGCGGCGATCAGTGTTGGCGGACAATATAAATTCAATGACCGTTGGAGTTGGGTCCAATTCATCGAATATACCCGCCTTTTGGGTGACGCCAAAAACAGCCCGTTAGTCAAGGCGGGGTCGGCCAATCAAGTCGTTGGCGGGACCGGAGTTATTTATAGTTTCTAGAATTATTATAGTTATAATTACATATTAACTATTGAATAAGTTTATTTGTGCAAGTTTTTCTCCCATAAGTGCTCCGAGCGCGTTATGATGATTCTGCGCTCGGCATAGCCACTGCACACCTAGCTCGAAAGATAATATGAGCAGGCAGTTAAATAATAATGCATGCCGGCTGAAATAGGTTTGCACTAGGGAGAGACTGATGAACACACGCCTAGCCCGTCTTGTTAAATCCTCATCTACTATTGCGATTATCACCTCACTTAGCTCACTCGCAGCTATTGCACAGCCCGCCGAATCACCCGCATTCGGCCTGGAAGAAATTATCGTCACAGCCCAAAAACGGTCCGAAAATCTACAATCGGTCCCGGTATCGATTACAGCGTTTAGTGAAGCGATGCTGGAACGCAGCGGCATTACCGGTGTTGAAGAAGTGGCAAGCCGCACACCGAACCTGAAAATCAATCGCAGCAATTTGGCCGAACCGCAGATTTATGTCCGTGGCGTTGGCTCCAACTCCGATAGCGCCGCCGGTGATCCGACCGTCGGCGTGTTTCTGGATGAAGTCTATGTCGGCCGCGCCGGTAGTGCGGCGTTTGATCTGTTTGATTTAGAACGCATTGAAGTGTTGCGCGGACCGCAAGGCACGCTTGATGGCCGCAACACATCGGGTGGGGCGATCAACATCATCACCAAAAAGCCGAGCGAAGACACCTATGTGAAGCTGTATGGCAGTTACGGCAATTACAATTCGATCGAGGCAAGGGTCACCGCCAATACGGCGTTGAGCGATAAACTCTACGGTAAAATTTCTTTGAACCACCGTTCGCACGACGGCTATTCAAAAAATATGTTTACCGGCGACGAATTGATGGACGAAGAAAATTGGAGTGGCCGATTGCAGTTCCTGTTCATGCCGTCGGATAACACCCGCATTTTGTTGACCGGTGATTATTCCAAAGACGACAACGGCGGCAACGCTCGCGTGCCATATATCGTTCCGTCCACATCCCCCATCGCGCCGTTCATTCGCAATGCTTATCCGGCCGATACGGATGTTCGTCTGTCCGCCGCTTTCCCGGAATCGTTCCAAAAGCGGGAAAGCTGGGGGGCAACACTTCGCATCGATCACGATGCCAGCTACGGCACCTGGACATCACTGACAGCTTATCGCAAATATGATTTGTCTTGGCTTGAAGATTTGGGCACGCCATCCATTCCAAAGGTATTGCGCAATGATGATAGTGTGGCCGAAGACGCCAGACAATTCAGCCAGGAATTACGCTTAGCGTCATCACCCGACAGCCGCGTCAAATGGGTGTTGGGGCTTTACTATTTCAATGAAAAAGTCGACCGGTCGGAGCGCTTCATTACCGAATTCCTGCTTGTTCCCGCAGCAGGCGGCGATGTGACGTTCGGCCAGAACGTAAAGTCGGAAAGCTTCGCCGCGTTTGGACAAGTCACCGTGCCTTTGGGCGACGCCTTTAGCATCACCGGTGGCTTGCGTTGGACCTATGATAAGAAAGACGCCCATCAAACTGCCGTCAACAACAACCCGCTCGATCCAACGCCGGGGATCCCGTTGTTTCCAGGTCAACCCTATGACATCACGGCGGATGCCAATTGGGATGCTTTAACCGGGCGCGTCGCCTTGGAATATAAAGACGGCGATGGACCGTTGTTGTTCGCCAGCATCAGCCGCGGCTATAAATCCGGTATCTTCGCCAGCCAAAACAATATCGCCGCCAATGTCGGGATACCGATCAAACCGGAATACGCCTGGACCTATGAGGTTGGTTTTAAAAGCGACCTTCTCGATAACAAACTGCGTTTGAACGGCACGGCGTTCTATACCGATTACAAAGACCTGCAACTGTTCCGTCTGGACGCACAACTGCGGCTTGTCACCTTTAACGCCGACGCTGAAATCTACGGCGGTGAACTTGAAGCGGTGGCAATCTTGGCACCCGGTCTCGAACTTGGCGGTAACGTCGCCTATCTTCATACCGAAATGACCACGGGCGATTTCATCGGTAACGAACTGACCCGCGCCCCGAAATGGACGACCAATATTTATGGGTCGTATAGCTTTGCCGTTCCCGGCGGGGATCTGTCGTTGCGCGCCGATTATCGCTGGACCGGCCGTTACACCATGGAGACCACGAACCTACCCGAAACCTATATCGAAAACTTCGGCTTATGGGACGCACGGATTGCGTATACCCACGAAGCCAGCGGGTTGGAGGTCGCCCTATGGGGTAAGAATTTGACCGACAAAGATTACCCGGTCCATTTGATCCCGTTCCTTGGCAGCAGTTTTGCGATCTACGGCACCCCCCGCACCTATGGCTTATCGCTTAGCTACCGCTGGGGTGAATGATACGCATGTCCCTCCGCAGCTTTATTCATAAGCGCGGAGGGATAACGCCTAACACGCGAGCGCTTAAATAATCTTGCCAAATAGCCAGTCAGCATATAAGTATTTTTATGCAAGTTATTTGTTTTTAGGTTTAACTTTATGGACTATCCTGTGACCGCGCGTAACCGCTTGCCGGACATGTACCGCAGAATGTCGATACCGGCTATTGCGGCCCCTATGTTTTTGGTCTCCGGCCCTGACCTCGTGCTCGCCAGTTGCCATGCTGGTGTCATCGGATCCTTTCCCTTTCCGAACGCCCGGACCGTTGACCTTCTCGACCAATGGATGGGGCGCATCACCGGGGAGCTTGCCCAAGGTCGCGCGGCGCCTTGGGCGGCAAACATGGTCGTTCATAAATCTTATGATCGGTTGGCCGACGAATTGGCACTGGTTGCAAAACACAAACCCCCCATTGTCATCACCGCCCTGGGCAGCCCCAAAGCCGTCATCGATACAGTTCACGCTTATGGTGGCTTGGTGTTCGCCGATGTCGCCAATGTGCCGTATGCCAAAAAAGCGGCCGCCGCCGGTGTTGATGGCTTGGTGCTGGTAGCGGCCGGCGCTGGCGGCCACACCGGGATGATGTCGGGCTTTGCTTTCGTCACAGCGGTGCGCGAGTTTTTTGAGGGCATCGTGGTGCTGGCAGGATCTTTGTCTACCGGTCGCGCCATTCGGGCAGCCGAAATGCTGGGCGCTGACTTTGCGTATGTCGGCACCCCGTTCATCGCCACGGAAGAAAGTCTGGCAACCGACGATTACAGATCAATGGTGATCGCGGCCGACTTCGAAGACCTCGTATTAAGCAATGCGCTGACCGGGGCTTATGCGTATTATTTAAAAGCCAGTCTTCTCAAGATGGGGCTTGATCCCGATAACTTGGCAAAGGGCCAAGGCATCGATTTCACCGGATCTCAAACAAAAATCAAAGCCTGGAAAGATGTATGGTCAGCGGGCCACGGCGTCGGCACGGTCCGCACCATGCGAACAACCGCCGAACTCGTTGAGCACCTGCGGCGTGACTATGAAAAAGCCTGCAAGACACAGCCTTTTCTCGATTGCCAACAGTCAGCGACTATCAGCAATTCGCCTATATCGTAATGTCACTACTTCGCTTCTTCGATGCGGAATTCAACATCGGACGGATGCGCTTCTTCACCGCAGTGTGAACACACAACCGCAGGCTTCAGCGGGTGACCATCAGGCTTATGGTACAACAACAATGGCGGTCCGTCCGGGGACGCATACCAGGTATCGCCCCAGCGCATCATTTCCAACATGATCGGATAAATATCGCGACCTTTTTCCGTTAATCTATAACGATACCGCAACGGGCTTTCGTGATAGACAACGCGCTCCAACACATCTTCATCGGTCAACCATTTCAGGCGATCCGATAAAATATTGGTGGCGATTTGCGCATCTTCGCGCATTTCCTCGAACTTTTGTTTACCGGTAAAACAGGCGCGTATAATCAAAACAGTCCAACGATCGCCAATGATTTGCGCAATATCATCCAAAAGACTGGTCGGCCCTTGGCGAGCGACCGCGGTGTTGGATTGACGCCGACGACGTTCATAATCGATCGGCATCATCGACATGCCCGGCCCTTCTTCCCAACTCATGTCACGTGGATCGATCAGGGTTTGACAGGTCTGGCATCGCGACTCAGGCTCGAACTCATGACCACACAGACGATGAGTCAAGACGATCTTCATTTTACCTTCAGACCGGCCCCATTTATGTTCCCAGCGCAGCATCATCAACGAATTTTGATAGAGCCCACGGCCTTTTTCGGTCAACTTGTATTCATAGCGTGGGGGACGCGTGGAATATTGCACGCGAACCATGCAATCTTCGGCAATCAATTTTTTGAGACGACTGGTGACCAATGTGCGCAAGATATTTGTTCTGGTGCAAAACTCCTCAAACCGCCTAGCCCCCAGAAATGACGCTTCCAGAATAAGTTGTGTCGGCAAATCCCCAACAACACCCAGCGCTTTCCAGATAGAACAAGCCCGAATTTGTTTCTCTGCAACCATTTTATCACTCTTACCGTAACCTACCGACCCTTAATCGCTATTTACCATGCGTTGTCCCATGGCACATCACGAAATCGCAAACTATGCATAAAACTAAATCAGTCACACGAAATTGCCCCTGACCTAAGCGCCCGGCCACAGCATGACAGCGCGACCTTGACAGTTGCATCTAATGCAGACACAGTATCTTTGTGCAAGTAATTAATCGAATAAACACGAGGGAGCTTGCCAGAGCATGCGGACTACGCCGGCGCACCTAATCACCACCTATCACGCCAACGGTTGGTGGAGTGACACGACACTTGGTCAACTATTTGATGCGGCAGTGGAAAGTGCCCCGGATCAAGTGGCTTTGATAGATCCACCCAATCGCCAAAGTCTTTTGGATTTCGGACCGGCCGCGCATTTCGATTTCGAAACTCTGAAAAACACCGTCGACAACCTGCGGCGTCACTTTGTCAAAGCCGGATTGAAACGCGACGACATCGTGGTCGTGCAACTGCCGAACACCCATGAATTATTGTTGGTTTATCTGGCTGCGGCGCAAAGCGGCCTGATCGTCAGCCCATTGCCGATGCAATATGCGTCCCATGAGTTAACCCATGTGATCGGTAGCATACATCCGGCCGCTTATATTACCGTACGCGATTTTCGCGGCAGTCCTTTTTTGGCCCCACGCCGCAATGCTGTGCCGGATGCCGTACAGATTTTAGTGTTCGGCCCGATTGACGATACGATTGCAATGCCGTCGTTAAGTGACACAGCATCACCCAGCATCACACTCCCCGACACCGCCGTACAGGGTGACGATATTTTCACCATTTGCTGGACATCGGGAACCACCGGCAAACCCAAAGGTGTGCCACGCAGCCACAATCACTGGACCACAATCGCCAACGGCAACATGGCCGTTGTCGATATCCGGGCTCATGATCGTTTGTTGTGCCCGTTTCCATTCATCAACATGGCGAGCATCGGCGGGTTTTTATATAACTGGTTATCTGCCGGTTGCAGTTTATCTTTGCATCATCCCCTGGACCTTGAGGTCTATCTTGGGCAAATCGCCGATGAGCAGATCACCTACACAATTGCGCCTCCGGCTGTTTTGACGATGTTGTTGAAGAACGATGCGTTGCTCGCACGTTTCGACTTTTCCAAAGTCAAAAAGATCGCCAGCGGCGGGGCGCCCTTGTCGCCGTGGATGATTACCGAATT
>JBBCIP010000004.1:0-4586 GCA_037189785.1 Alphaproteobacteria bacterium | reverse complement strand
CATAAGATGCCCATTTTAACACCCAACACCTTGACTTAATGTGTAGAAACTTCAGTAGTCCTTGTCAGACGCAGCCCAAAACCCTAGAACTATGCGGTTGCGTCCTCAAAAGGACACAAAATCGGCATTAATAGCTTTGGCGACTGGCAGGGATTCATCGCGTGGATAAGCGGGCAGAAAAAGGCTTCAAAGGCATGAACGTTAAAGGATTACGGCGTTTTGGATTGGGCATCCCTGGATTGGGCATCGCAGGCGTTATGGCCTTGGGCCTCGGCCTGAGCGGCTGTGGCTGGTTCGGCGGCGATGACCGCGACGATGTGATTAAGGAACGGACCCTGGCCGCGGAAAATCTGAACACCATCGGCGTCAACGCCTATCTGTGGCAGGCCAGCCTCAACACGCTGAGCTTCATGCCCATGGCTGATGTCGACAGTCAAGGCGGGGTTATCATTTCCGATTGGTTCACCAACCCAACCGACCAGACCGAACGCAGCAAAGTGACGGTCTATGTGCTCGACAAAATGCTGCGCGCCGACGCCATCAAGGTCAATGTCTTCAAGCAACGTCTGCGCGACGGCCATTGGGTCGACGATGCCGACACCGCGACGGCCGCCAAGGACGTGGCCGACGCCATCTTGATCGAGGCCCGGCGCATCCGCTTGAGTCAAGTTCCTCATAAAAAATAACCGAAAAAACAAATAACCGAAAAAATAACTGGCCGGTCAAAGCCTGGTTTTCATTTTAATCGCTATTCACGAGAGACGCTGTCATCACGGCCATGTCCCGCTATAACGCAAGAGCAACTGAAAAAAAATGGCAGTCGGTTTGGACCGAAAACCGGAGTTTCGCCACCACCGAAGATCGTTCCAAGCCGAAATACTATGTGCTGGAGATGTTCCCCTACCCATCCGGTCGGATCCATATGGGTCACGTCCGCAATTACACCATGGGCGACGTGGTGGCGCGGTTCCGCCGCGCCCAGGGCTATAACGTCCTTCATCCGATGGGGTGGGATGCGTTCGGCATGCCGGCGGAAAACGCCGCCTTTGAAAACAAAACCCATCCGGCGACCTGGACCTATCAAAACATCGACAACATGCGGCGCCAGTTACAGGAACTTGGCTTCGCACTTGATTGGGAACGCGAGTTCGCCACCTGCGATCCGACCTACTACGCCCATGAACAGGCCATGTTCATCGACTTTCTAGAGGCCGGGCTGGTTTACCGCAAAGAAGCGTCGGTCAATTGGGACCCGGTCGATATGACCGTTCTTGCCAACGAGCAAGTGATCGACGGCCGCGGCTGGCGGTCTGGCGCTTTGGTCGAGCGGCGCAAACTGTCACAGTGGTTTTTGAAAATCACCGACTATGCCGAAGATCTGCTGACCGCTTTGGGCGACCTTGATCGCTGGCCGCAAAAAGTGCGCTTGATGCAGGAAAACTGGATCGGTCGCTCCGAAGGCTTGCGCTTGTTCTTCGATTTGCAAAATGCGCCTGCCGGGTATGACAAACTCGAGATCTATACAACCCGGCCCGATACGATTTTCGGAGCCAGCTTCTGCGCCATTGCCGCCGATCATCCGCTGGCCCAAAGTCTGGCCGCCAATGATCCAACGCTCCAAGCCTTTATCGAAGAATGCCGCGTTACCGGTACCTCCGAAGAAGCCTTGGAAAAAGCCGAAAAGAAGGGCTATCGCTTAACCGTCGATGCCGTTCATCCCTTCGACCCGAGCTGGAAAGTCCCGGTCTTCGTCGCCAATTTCGTGCTGATGGATTACGGCACCGGCGCTATTTTCGGCTGCCCGGCCCACGATCAACGCGATTTGGATTTTGCCCGCAAATATGATCTGTCGGTGATCCCGGTGGTCGTACCCGACGGCGAAGATGCCGCCACGTTCCAAGTCGGCAACACCGCCTTTGTCGAGCCCGGCAAATTGGCCAATTCGCGCTTCCTGGACGGCCTTACGGTCGAGGCCGGTAAAGCCGACGTCGCGGCCCGGGCCGAAGCCGGTGGGTTCGGCGAACGCACCGTCAATTTCCGCCTGCGCGACTGGGGCGGGTCCCGGCAGCGCTATTGGGGGTGCCCGATCCCGGTCATCCATTGCGAGGCCTGCGGCATTGTGCCCGTCCCGAAAGCCGATCTGCCGGTCAAACTGCCGGATGATGTGACGTTCGACAAACCCGGCAATCCGTTGGATCACCACCCCACCTGGAAACACGTGAATTGCCCGACCTGCGGCAAACCAGCCCGGCGTGAAACCGATACCTTCGATACGTTTATCGATTCCTCCTGGTATTTTGCACGGTTCTGTTCGCCGACAGCAGCAACCCCATTTGATCGAGAAGCCGTCGATTACTGGCTGCCGGTCGACCAATATATCGGCGGCGTCGAACACGCCATTTTGCATTTGCTGTATTCGCGGTTCTTCACCCGCGCCATGCGCAAAATCGATCTGTTGGGCATCGACGAACCCTTTGCCGGGTTGTTCACCCAAGGCATGGTCTGTCACGAAACCTACCGCGCCGAAAGCGGTGAATATTTGTTGCCGGAACAAGTCGAACGCATCGGCGAAGGCCAATGGCACCATGCCGACACCGGCCAGCCGGTAACCGTTGGACGGTCGGAGAAAATGTCGAAGTCGAAGAAAAACGTCGTCGACCCGACCAATATCATCGACACCTACGGCGCCGATACCGCCCGCTGGTTTGTGTTGTCGGACAGCCCGCCTGAACGGGATTTCGAATGGACGGCCCAGGGTGTTGAAGGCGCCTGGCGCTTTTCGCAACGGCTGTGGCGCTTGGTCACCGGCCTGACCGAGCACGCTGGCGCCATTAATCAGCCGGCCAATCAATCAGCCCCGGAGACGATCGGGGACGATGCTTTGGCGTTGCGCCGCGCCACCCACAAAGCAATCGCCGCCGTGACTCGCGCCATTGAAGACTTCCACTTCAACCGCGCCGTCGCCTTGATCCATGAATACGTCAACAGCTTAAATGACTTTAAGCCGACCGGCAGCGCCGACAGTGGTTTTGCCGTCCGTGAAGGGCTTGAAGCCTTGGTCATCATGGTCAATCCGATGATGCCGCATTTGGCCGAGGAGTTGTGGCACGGGCTTGGTCATGTCACACTGGCCAACGACAGCCCGTGGCCCAAAGCCGAGGTGGCATTGTTGGTCGATGACAGCGTGACCATCGCGGTCCAGGTTCAAGGCAAATTGCGGGATACGATCACCGTCGCCAAGGACATGGATCAGAAAGATCTGGAAGCCTTGGCGCTTGGGCTTGAGAAGATCCAGCGTACACTCGAGGGCCGCGCTGTGCGCAAAGTCATCGTTGTACCGAACCGTATCGTCAATATCGTGGTGTGATATGAAGGTGTTCAGAAAAGCTGCTGTTTTATTGTCCGCCTTCACCGGCGCAGCGCTTTTCTTATCGGCCTGCGGGTTCGAACCGATGTACGGAGCCCGCGCCACCGGCGGCTCCACAGCGGACGATTTGGCAACCATCGAGGTTGCCCCGATCCGCGACCGCGACGGCAACCCTTATCGTCTTGGTCAGATGATGAGCAATGCCCTGGGTGAACGGCTTTATCCGTCAGGCATCGGCGCCACACGCTATCGCTTGGAATTATTGTTGGACCGTGAACGCGAAGGCTTCGGCTTCCGCCCTGACGAAGCCGTGACACGGTATGGTTTGCGGTTGACGGCGCGCTATCGCCTGATCGATTTGGCGTCAGGGGCCATGGTGCTGGAAGAAACCGCGCGGTCTTACAATTCATATGATGTTGTGCAATCGGACTTTGCGACAATGACCGCCGAACGCGACATGGAAAATCGCCTGACCAAGGATCTCAGTGAACGCATCAGCGGCCGCCTTAGCCTTTACTTCCGCGATCAACGCACACCCGACAGCAAATGATCTTTAGACTGTAACGAAAGCGCAATCATGAAAGCGAATGCGCGTGATATCGAAACAGAATTGAAGAAACTGAACACGCGCTATGTCGCCGTGTTGGTCTATGGCCCCAATGAAGGCCTGGTGCGTGAACGCGCCGATCAATTTGCCCGGCAAGTCGTAAGCGATCTGAAAGATCCTTTCAACGTGGCGCTTTTAACGGCGGCCGATATCACCGCCGATCCGGCACGTCTGGCCGATGAAGCGGCCGCCATTTCGATGTTGGGCGGCCGCCGTGTGGTTCGGGTCGATCCGGCCGCGGATAGCATTGTGCCATCGCTACAAGCGGTTTTGGATGACCCCAAAGGTGATAGCTTAATCCTGCTGTCGGCCGGTGATTTGAATGCACGATCCGCGTTGCGCAAATTTGTGGAAGATGCCGGGAACGCGTTAAGCGTCGCCTGTTATGATGATGACGCAAGATCGTTGGATGATTTGCTGCGCACAAGTCTGGCCGCACATAATTTAAAAATCGAAAATGACGCCGCGCGTTTTCTGATCAGTCGGATCGGCACTGATCGTATGGTGGCACGCGGTGAGATTGAAAAAATCGCGCTTTATAAAATGAAAGATAGCGATCGCCTGTTGCGGGTCGCCGATATCGAAGCGACAACCGGCGACAGCGCAACATTG
>JBBCIP010000003.1:0-7082 GCA_037189785.1 Alphaproteobacteria bacterium | reverse complement strand
GCTGCGGCTTTGCATGGGGCCGTAACCTTGACGGATGGCGTCGTCGATCAATCTAATTTTGACGATTATCCGGTGTTACGGATTGAGGAAATGCCGGTAGTTGAGGTGCATATTGTTCCGTCCACTGAAAATCCCACAGGCATCGGTGAGCCCGCGGTGCCGCCTGTTGCCCCGGCTGTCGCCAACGCGATCCGCGCGGCGACAGGGATGGTGCACGAAAAATTACCGTTTGCGACGGCGTAGCACGAAGGGCATTGTTCCAAGCAGGAATAAGGCAGTGGCGGGGGCAGGCATTTCACTCGGTGTGAGTTGACTGATTTCGCCGCTGTACAAAACGCCGAAAGGATTAGCCTGGGGTGTATTGCCGATGCCAAGTTGATAGATGAAAATTTCCAGTTCATGGAGGCCTGCGGTCAGGCCTTGATTGAGTAAGAAATATTCCCCCGGTTCGCAACCAAGGCCGCCATCAGCACAAACATCTTGCGAAAAATTTGCAGCATTCAGTTTGACGCCATCGAGAAAGACATCGGCGGTATCGTCGGCCCAAATCTGCATCAAGATGTTACCGCCACCGTTATCAAGCGTGAATGTTTCCGTGACCTTTAACAGCCATGGTGTTGTTTCGATTTGATCGGAGTTGCGTGGAAGAAGAGCGAGCGTGCTGCCATCGACACCAGTGTCGGCATAGGATACCCAAACGGCTGGTGATCCTGCTAAATCGCCTATTCCTGCTTGCTGCCATGCGCTATGAGCGGCAATGTTTTGCAAGCTGCAGTCTGTGCTGCCGAACGCAATAATGTTCAACTCGCAGGTTGCAGATCCTGATCCTGAGTATATCGGTTGAGCTATGGCAGCGCTTGCTAACCCTAAGCTGAAGACTGCACATAGCTGTGCGGTCAGCCATGAAAATTTTACCATATCGACCCCCTCTAATTTTAATCTTCGGGGAGTATGCAGGTGAATACTGAATATTCGGTTATCAGAATTAATAAATAACGCAGACTTGTTAATCTCTGCTTAAGCATAAAAAAAGGGGCGTGCCCAAAAGACACGCCCGAGACGGTGGAAACTTCAATTGTAAAATTAGGCTTTGCGACGACTGCGAAGCCCAGCGACCAAGAGACCGAGACCCAAGAAGGCGAGACCCGCAGGGGCCGGGACTTCTTGTTCGGTCAGGCCGTCGACATCACCAGCATAAAGTAATCCGAATGGATTGCTGTTCGGATTGCGATCACGACCGAGCTGGTAAACATAGATATCCAAGGTATAGCTGCCCTGTGCCAAGGCTTCGTTGAACAAGCCGAACTCATCTGGCTCGCACCCGATATCGCCAATCGCACATGTCTCTTGGGTAAAGTTCGGGGCTTTTAATAAAGATCCGTTTAGATAAACAGATGCCGTATCATCCGCCCAAATTTGCATGAAAAGATTGCCGCCACTGGCGCCGATGCTGAATGTTTCCGTGACTTTCATCAACCACGGTACAGAGGATAAATCCCCTGGTGTCGCACTGGTATCATCCGGTGTAGGAGCGAGAACATTACCTGCGCTTACACCGGTGTTGGCATAAGAAACCCATTCTGCTGCCGTTCCTGTTGCTGCGGGAACTTGCCAAGCGGCGTGTGGGGTGATGACTTGCAAGGTGCAGCTCGAAGACCCAAACACACTGGTATTTAATTCACATGTGGCGGAACCACTACCGGATAACAAAGGGGCGGCCGACGCCGATACTGCAAAACCACTGATAACAACGGCCGCACCAACTGCTTTTACAATAAATGATCGAATTCCCATGACCCGACTCCTTTTTAATTACCCAATTGTTGGATAAGCAACAGTCGTGCCAGAGCGAGGGTAATAGCCTAAGTGGTTCCCGATGTTTGCAAATCGAAAATGTCCACTTTCTTGCTAATCGGTCTATTGTAAGCCGTACCGACAGTACTTTCGACCTTTTCCAGCCCCAGAGAACGCGAATAGGCGGGAATAAAGGCGCGGCCGAGGATCGGTGGCCGGGTGTCGTTAAAAACCTGCCAGGGGATGATTTCCTGCTCCTCCGGCGGGGCTTCGCAGCCGCCGACCCGACTGGGTTTCCAACCGAACCGGCATTTCACGTCGGCCATGGTTTCGGCCAATTTATAAGCTGCGTAAACGGGATCAATCACAGGCACCCCGACCTTGGCTTGCAAGGTTTCGTAGAAGCCAAATTCCAAAGTGCAGCCAAGGATGATAGCTTCCGCACCGTCTTCTTCGACGGCCCGACGTGCGGCGGTAATAAGACGATGTTCTGTTTCAGCGCGATCGGCTTGGAAGTCTTCGACACCGAGATTGACCGAGCGGAAGGAGGCCAACCGATCCAGCTGGCCATAGTCACGCAACCGGGCCTTGATACGGTTTTCCCACTTACGGCGGCCAATAATGATCGAAAAACGATCAGCCAATTGACTGGCCAACAGAACGGATGCTTGGCATGGGGCAATCACTGGAGTAGCACCAGAAATTTCCCGGGCTTCGATCAACGCCGGGTCATAAAAACAACCAATGATGACGGCGTCCATGCCTTGACGCCCGGCGTCACGCACAACCCGGGCAATATCCGCCATCACCAAAACTTCATACGACTGGTATTCCAAGTGGTGACGACAATAAGGATTATCGAGAGAGACGACTTCGATGGCGACATCCGGCCGCCGAATAGCTTCTAACCGTTCGGCGACTGCATCCACGTACAAACTGTGACCTATAGGTTCGATGTATCTTATTTTCATGGTACACGCTATAGTTGTTGAGGGGAATATCATTGCCCTAAAAGACATACACGCTATGAGTGTATATCTCAATATATATTCTTCTTTTTTATTAGGCTTGCAGCTTAGACCCTAAGCCTAAGCGGTCTTTCATAAGGGTTGTGGCTTGATGTGAGGAGCCGTGACCGTCCCGAAACAGGATTTGACCTTTAAATCCATTGAGTTCTAGGGCTTGGCTGAACAACTTTTGAATATGGCTTTGTTGTGAGGTGCTTAGCGTCTTATCCGTTTTCAGGAACAAATCGAAGCTGCGCTGCTTAATGATGCCGTCGAATTGAACCGTGCCATAGGCGCGTAAGGGTACTTCTAATATAAAGCGAGTTGTCGACGCCTGCTCGCTGTCGTCGGATTGGGGGGGATCATTTTGCTTTTGATCGTCGCCGGGATTATGGCGAATCATAAGCGGAACGGCCTGTATAGCGTTATCATTTTGAAATGGTAGCAGAAATAGCCGCCACTCTGTAGCGCCGCGATCAGCAGACAAACTGCGCAGTCGGGCAATATCACCATCGAGTCGTGTGGCCGGTCGGGTTTCGTCCGATGATGTCTGATTGTCGTCCAATGTGCCATCGAGGAGTAATCGGGCAGGGGACTTGATGCCGAATATATTCAGGAATAACAACAAACCCGGGGTCAGCAATTTTTCCGGGCTGGGAATTTTGCTGCTGACCGCGGCCGCTATGGCCGGGTCCATGGCGGATATGGCCATTTGCAAACTTGGCCAGGCAGCGAACGGCATGGGTAAAGCGGTATCGGTCATGACGCCAGCTGTCGGCTGGGACGCTGCCGCAGCGGCTGGAGAGGATGGTGTTTGTATAGAGGGGGACGACGATTGATGTTGTCCTAATGCTGTCGCTGTGCCTTCAACCAAGCCGTTGTTGGGCATGTTTATGGGAAATACATCATCCTTTAACGGCATGCTCAGATCAACCGGAGCCATGGATAAGGTTATTGTTGTCCCCGGAGACAAAGGCAACGTTTCTTTTAAGGTGACTTTACCGAGCGCTGTGCTGAGTTCCGTGCCTGGTCGTATCACAGTGGTGGAGTGCAAAGGGGAAGACGAGGCTGCAACGGGGTCTGGGAGCGCTTCCGGGGGAAGGACTGTGGCCTCGATCACTATCGGGGCTTGCTGTAATGGCGTCGTGATGGTTGAGGCCTGTGGTTTTATTGCATCCTGTGTATGAAGCGGTAAAGAGCCGTGGGCAATTTGCGTCACGGTGACAACAATAGGTGTTATCGGCAATGTCTTTGCAGGCCTATGCGCAGTTGGCAGTGGTTGACGACCGTCATCCGTAGGGTGTGTACTTAATACCGTTGCGGGCGTTTCCAAGATCGCGGCCATGGGGCGGTCAATGACGGCGGCTACGATCGCTGGTGTTAATGACAGCGTTGGTGCGGCGGCTATTGACGATGGTGTAGCGATTGCGGGGTGTGGATTTGCCGATGGGGCCGATTTTATGGTAGTCGGTTCTGGGGCCGGATCTGGGGCCGGTTCGGCGGCATCACCAAGAATAGCCGCAATTACGGTCCGCATCGCGGCGGCCTCAATGGGGGCTTGGGTTGGTGGGGCCGGGGCCGGGAACGGGGACGGCGACGGCGACGCATTAGCTGGTGTTGTCGAAGACTGTGGCGGCACGATCGTCGGCGCCGTAGCCTTGTCGAAAGGTGCCATAGCGACATGGATCTGTTGCGGGAAAGATGATGTGGGCCTTGGTGTGTTCGCCGGTGGCGTTTGAGCATCTTTTGGGGTGGTTGTAACTGCTACCGTGGCGACGGGTATAGGTGCTGTCGTGCGCAGGAGTGGGGCCGCAATATCATTATCATCATACGGCACGTTGCTATGTCCGGCATGGCTCGTGAGTGCATTATGCGGTGCTTCATCCATCAGCCCTAACGGCAGCAGCGGTTGGGCTTTATCTGTTTCCAGTTGCGCGACAGTGTCGCGTGATACAGGCAATGGGCGATGATAGAGATGTGTGGTCGGCAGGTCGCCAGAGGTCACAATGGTATGACCGATGTTTGGCTGAGGAAGCTGTTCAGCCACCAAATCAGTCTTTATCATAATCAGTTTTAAGGGAATGTCACTTTTCGGGGGCGTGTTATTGGCTGTGACAATCCGGGCTTCAATTATTTTCTCGGTGGCGATGATCTCAAGCTTAACGTCGGACCCTCGGGGCAGCTTCACATCATTTGGCAGGGCCGTTTCGATAATGAACGTGCCGCGATCACTGCTGACGACAGGTAGGCCCTCTGCCGTTACGCCTTGTACGTGCCCTGCAATGATATCGCCGCGATCAATATGAGCGAGTGACGCTGATAGAGATACTGCTGGATCATGATGAGGTTGCGACCGATTTTGGTCGGTGTTCCCTTGTGGCGTCGATTGTTGCTGAGAAGATTGCTGCTGGGCCGGTGCGTGATTGCTTGGTGAGCCGCCACGCTCTATCCGTCCGCTGGCATCGCTTTGCGGCGTGCGTGCTGATACGGATGATGGCGTGATATGGTTCACCGGTCATGCTTTCATGAAAGTAGCTTATCAGCGATGGCCGACACATCTTCTGCGGCTGGGCTGATCGGGTGGCGTTCCATCATTGGTTTCTGCGCGCGTATTGTTTGCAAGACATTGCGATCGCGACGAACGATGCCGAGCAAAGCCGGTGTGAACTTCAGAAACCCTTCGCAAGCCCGTTTCAGATTTTCATAAGCCCGAAGCCCTTCGTGGCGATCATTCGATTGATTGATGACAATACGAATATCGGCCTGTGGCGCCGTTTGACGCCGTAATTTAATGAACGCATAAGCATCGGTAAGCGCCGTCGGATCAGGGGTCGCGACAATAACTGTTTTGCCGGGGTGATCGGCCAAAGTTGTAACGGTGCTGTCGATCCCGGCAGCCAGATCGAGAATGACATGGTCGTATTGTGACCCAAGCACGGCCAAACGATCTCGCAAGCCGGCGACAACGGTGGGCCGCAAGCGACTGAGTGCGGTTGAGCCCGACCGTCCGGCGATCAGATCGAAAGAAAATCGTTGGTCACGCGCATAGCTTTCAACAACATCTTTTAAATCAACTTGATCGGAGACGATGGCGCTGAGATCGCGTTTGGGCACCCAGCCCAACTGAATATCAATATTGGCGAGGCCCATGTCACCATCAAACAGCAGAACGTGTCTTCCTTTTTGACTAAAGGCTTGGGCCAAAGTAATGGCAAACCAGGTTTTGCCGACGCCACCTTTGCCGGATGCTACTGTAATCAGGTTGCGGCCCTGAGCTTTCTCTGCTGCGACAGGTTTCAATGCGGCGATTTGCGGGTCTTGGAAACCCGTGGTGCGTCGCGGCAAATCGGTGAGCGTGACTGTCATGCGGATACCTGACTTTTTGAAGCTGGGGACTTTTGTGAATGAGACGCGCTTTTTTGTGTTGCTGCTGTTTTTGGCTGAGCGGCTAAAAGACGTGCGAGCGACACCGGGTTCAAACTTTCGATACGGTCCCCGATATAGGGCGATGCACCGACACCGGCGATAGCCAAGGGGCCTGCTTTGGCAATGCTCAGCACGCTTCCATAGCGACGCACGGTATCAAGTTTGGTGGCGATAAATCTGCGGCATCCAAGATCGGCAAAAAGGGTGCTGATTTCGCGTGCTTCCTCGCTGTCTCCCCCGGCTGGGGCCACCAGCACAGGTTCCCCATCCACAGTGGATATGATGGTTTGGAGGAGCGCAATATCTTCGCTATCGTAAGGATTGATTCCAGGGGTATCGACAATGATCACTTGATTTCCAGCGGCTTTACATTGTTTTATGGCAGCCTCGAGCATTTTTGGATTTTGCGCGATCACGGCATCGATCTTGAGAATAGCTGTATAGCTTGTGATTTGTGCGTCTGCCCCAGCTTTGAGTGTATCGGTCGACAGTAACGCTGTGGAATATCCGGATAGAATGGCGTCTGCCGCAAGCTTGGCGGCGGTGACGGTTTTTCCTGCACCTGCTAGGCCGACCAAGATGATCGGGCGGATCGGTGTGTTGTCGAGCGGCACGAAATGAATGATGCTGTCCAAGGCAACAGCCAAGCTCATCACGCTATCGTCAGCGTCGACAGTACTTGCAGCTTTTAAAATTTGCGATGCGACATCGACGGGCGGGCGGTGATGGGTAAAGATCGCGTTGATCTCGGCATTGATGCTGTCGTTCAGGTGATTGGTGTTTTGAGGTTGTGGGCTTTTGGTGGCAGCCTGAGTGTTTTGAGGGTTTTGATCATCTTCAACGGCTGCCGTTACA
>JBBCIP010000002.1:0-10319 GCA_037189785.1 Alphaproteobacteria bacterium | reverse complement strand
CCCCCAGAATCGCATCGACGTAAGGCACGGGGTGAACCCGCGTCAACTCATCCCGCGTGGCGAGGCGGGCGTCGTAGCGTTTCAAACCGTCAAATCGTGGCGCCGCCAACGCCCTAAGGACATGCTCCAGCCGCGCGATCCGCTCGGCATGGCCCGGCCCGGTATCGTGATCCAAGCAGGCATCATGCGTGAGAAATGCGGTGGTCATACCTATCACCCTAATTTTTATACAGCCTGAAGATATGCGTGATCGGCCGCAACAGATCAGGCTTTTGTCTGTTTGTTTTTTTCTTCGGCAATCAATTCTTTTTTCGACAGCTTGCCGATCATGGTTTTGGGCAAACTATCACGGAATTCGATCGCTTTCGGTATTTCATGACGACCAAGCCGGGACCGCAAAAACTCGATCAATTCACTTTCGGAGACTTTGGGTTCGGTAGACTTTAAGGTCACGAACGCTTTCGGAACTTCGCCTTTGTAATCATCGGGAATACCGATCACGATGGCTTCGCCCACCGCCGGATGCTCATAAAGCGCTTCTTCGATATGACGCGGGAAAACATTGAAACCGCTGACCAGGATCAGGTCTTTTTCACGGTCGATGATGAATGTATACCCTTCCGCATCCATGTAGCCCAAGTCACCGGTTAGGAATTTTTGATTGACGATGCTTTTGGCTGTGGCTTCTGAATTTTTCCAGTAGCCCTTCATCACTTGTGGGCCGACGATGGCGATTTCACCGACCTCGCCCAATGGCATTTCCTTATTGGGATCTTCTCGATCGACAATAATGAGATCGGTCGCAGGCACCGGCACACCGATCGATCCCGGCTTATTGACGCCGTTCACCGGATTGACCGAAGCAACCGGCGAGGTTTCGGTCAAACCATAGCCCTCGACGATGGTGCAGCCCGACGTTTCCTCGAACGCTTTTTTCAGCTCGACCGGTAATGGCGCCCCACCCGAGACCCCGAACCGCACCGATTTCAAAGCACCGTCTTGAGCCAATGGATGGTTCAGAAACGCCCGATACATCGTCGGGACGCCTGACAAAACCGTGGGCTGGCGCTGTTTGATTAATTTCATCGCCGCTTCCAATTCGAAGCGCGGCAACATCAACATTTCACCGGCAATGGCAATGGTCAAATTCATCACGCCGGTCATGGCAAACACATGGAAGAACGGCAACACGGCCATCACCCGTTCTTTGCCCTTTTGCAAGCTCGGGTCCCACATCACACCTTGGCAGGTGTTGATGTAAAGATTGGCGTGGGTCAGCATCGCGCCTTTCGGTGTGCCGGTGGTACCGCCGGTATATTGAATCACAGCAACATCTTCGAGCGGATCAATCGACACCGGTTTGAAACCACCGTCATTGTCCAAAACGTCTTTCCAACGGATATGCTGATCGTCGAAATCAATCTTCGCAATATCGCCGCGTTTGAACACCGGGAATAAAATGTTTTTGGGGAACGGCAAAATTTCCGTCATGCCGCCGATCACCAATTTTTTCAGGCGGCTTTGCCCAAGCATGGCTTTCATCTTGGGATAAAGCGCTTCGAGATTGAGCGTGACCATGATATCGGTCTCGGAATCCTCAATCTGATGCAGCAATTCGCGTTCGGAATAAAGCGGACTGTAATTGACCACAGTCCCACCCGCTTTCAAAATAGCATAATAGGCAATGATGAAATGCGGCGTGTTCGGCAGAAACAGGCCGACCTTAACACCTTTGGTTACGCCCAAGGCTTGTAAGCCCGCCGCAGCACGATCGGCCAAATCTTTGTACTCGCGCCAGACCATACGTTTGCCCAGAAAGTCACTGGCCGCCGCTTCTGGGAAATCCGCAGCCGCTTTGTCCAGCAGGTCATAGAGCGGCGCTGGTGTGAAGGTCGTATTCCAGTCAATGGCCGTCGGATAGTGTTGCAGCCAGGGTCTTTGCCTATCAGAACTCATGCAATCGGTCTCCCCTCATGCGCTTTATTTGCGTCTCAGAGTATTGAAACGCTATTTAACCACATAAGTCACAGAATTTAGACAAAAAAGTCTGGAAATAGCGGTTTGCTGGGGTCCACGGCATAATGCGTAAGGTCGGTGATGCCGGCTGAGGCTAAAATTTCATCATCGACACAGAAATGGCCGGTGAAGCTGCGGCTCGGCTTGGTCAGGATGATATGCGCGGCATCGGCGAGGATTTCCGGTTTGCGGCTGGCCTGAACCATTTGATCGCCACCAAGCAAATTTTGCACTGCGGCAGTCGCAATGGTTGTCCGCGGCCACAAAGCATTGACCGCAATGCCGTCTTTTTTGAATTCTTCGGCCATCCCGAGCACGCACATGCTCATACCGAATTTCGCCATGGTGTACGCGACATGAGGGGCGAACCACCGGGTTTCCATATTGAGAGGTGGCGATAGATTGAGAATATGCGGATTTTCTGCTTTGCGCAGATACGGAATACATGTTTTCGAACATAAGAATGTGCCGCGCGTGTTGATACTGTGCATCAAATCATAGCGCTTCATATCCGTTTGCTCGGTCGGGGTGAGCGAAATAGCGCTGGCGTTATTGATCAAAATATCAATGCCGCCGAATGTTTCCGCCGTTTTCGCGACCGCTTTTTGCACCGCGTCTTCATCACGAATATCGACCGCAAGTGGTAAAGCTTTGCCGCCGGCCGCTTCGATTTCCGCAGCCGCGGTATAGATCGTGCCTTCAAGTTTTGGATGCGGTTCGGTGGTCTTTGCGGCGATCGTCACCATGGCGCCATCGGCGGCGGCACGCTTAGCAATGGCCAGACCGATACCCCGGCTGCCGCCGGTGATGAACAACACTTTGTTTTTCAAACTGGACATCAGCAACCCCTATTTCTTTGTTATGACAATAGTTAGAGCTTTACGAACCGGCGTATGCCCAGCGCATCCTCCTCGATACGCGCCAAACCACGGTGAACCAAAAGATGCAGATGCGCCAAGGCTTCACCGATCGCCATCAAGCGATTGAAGCCGTTGAGCTCACGATGGAACAACGTCGGCAGACAATCGACCGCCGTTCGCGGCTGTTCGATCGCCCGCAACAACCGACGCAATTGATTTTCATGCCCGGTAATCAAGGCATCCAGCCGATCATGCAAGCCGACGAACGGATCACCATGGGCTGGCAATACCCGTGTATCTTCAGGTAAAAATTTAAACTTCGCCAATGACTCCAACCAGTCCTTCAGAGGATTAGCTTCAGGCTCCGTCACATGGACACTGATATTCGACGAGATCCGCGGCAACACTTGATCACCCGAAATCAACACGCGCAAATCAGGGCAGTAAAGACACCCGTGTTCCGGCGAATGCCCACTTCCGACGACAACTCGCCACTGCCTGCCGCCGATCATGATGTCCTCGCCATCGACAATACGACGAAAGCCGATGGGCGGCGGATAAACACTATCGGCAAAATGGCCATAGCCGAGTTTCGGGAGTTCGGCCAAGCCTTCGTCATCCATACCGGCGCGACGGAAGAACCACGGAATTTCTGGGGGCAGCTCATCATAGCCACTGAGCACCAGCGACTTTCCTTCATAAAACTCCAGCGCCGTCATCCAGGTATCGATGCCCCAGCGCGCCTTGAACCATCCGGCTAAACCGAAATGGTCAGGATGCAAATGTGTGACGAACAACCGCTTCAATGGTTTTTGCGATAGCGGCCCGGCAATCAATTGTTCCCAATAGCCGCGCACGTCGGGGAGATTGATCCCACTATCGACCAGGGTCCAACCATCGTCTTCTTCAATGGCCCAAAGGTTGATGTGATCGAGACTGAACGGCAGCGGCATACGCAGCCAAAAAACCCCATCAGCGACAGGAATTAATGCGGCAGGAGACGGGACCGTGTCATGCAAATAGGCAAGCTGCGCCATATCTATCCTACTTTCATTGCCCTTAGGCTAACGTTTACGTTAACGTAAAGCAAGAGAAGATCTCAACACTCCGTCCCTGCTTGTTAAAGCATTGGAACGGGACGACTTTCTCCTAAATGACTTAAACCGCGAGTTGGGCCGGGGATAATGCGAACAACAAATCATCGCCTTTGCGGACGGTCTCGGCCAGGGCCACTGCGGGTGGTAGCAGTTGTTCGGCATAGAACCGGGCAGTGACAACCCGTGCTTTCAGGAAATCACGATCGCCCTGCCCGTCGGCGATATCATTCAGCGCTGCTTTGGCACCAATACCCAGAAGATAGGCGCCGACAGTCATCGAGAATAAGCGGAGATAAGGCGTCGCCCCGGCTGCCGCACCGCGGGGGTTGCGGGCCCATTCGGCGACCGTCCACGCGGTCGCATCCTGCAACGCGGTCAGAGCGTCGGCGAGCGATGCCTTGATGGTGCCGAGATCGCCATCGGATGGCAGTGCTGCAACAAATGTGTCGATTTCACGGAACAAAGCCTGCCAATGCTGGCCGCCGTCTTGATTTAATTTGCGCGACACCAGATCCATGGCTTGAACGCCGTTGGTGCCTTCGTAAATCGGTGTGATGCGGGCGTCGCGGAACGTCTGCGCCACACCGGTTTCTTCTATATAGCCCATGCCGCCATGAACCTGAACCGCGAGCGACGACAGCTCGACCCCAAGGTCGGTGCCGTAAGCTTTCGACAGCGGCGTCAGAAGATCGGCCAGGCCTTGATTGTGGGCCCGCACGTCCGCACTGTCACCATGATGGGCCAAATCAATCGCCTTGGCGTTGAGGAACGCAATGGCGCGCACGGCTTCGACCGACGACTTGATGGTCAGCAACATGCGCCGCACATCGGCGTGCTCGATGATGGTCGCTTTTTCACCAGGCTTCACACCGATCGGCGTGCCCTGCACCCGGTCCAGGGCATAGCTGTAGGCCTGTTGATAGGCGAGCTCGGCCATACCGATGCCCTGCACACCGACATTGAGACGCGCATGGTTCATCATCGTGAACATCGAGCGCATGCCCTTGTTTTCTTCCCCGATCAAATAGCCGATGCATTGGCCATTGTCGCCATAGGACATCACGCAGGTCGGGCTGGCATGGATGCCGAGTTTATGTTCAAGCGACACGACCCGGAGATCGTTGCGGTCGCCTAAGCTGCCATCGTCCTTGACGAAAAATTTCGGCACCAGAAACAGCGAAATCCCTTTGGTCCCGGCGGGCGCATCGGGCAGGCGAGCCAACACCAGATGGATGATGTTTTCCGCCACATCATGATCACCCCATGTGATGAAGATCTTTTGCCCGGAAATTTTATACGTGCCATCGCCGACCGGCTCGGCTTTGGTCCTGAGCGCGCCGACATCGGTTCCGGCCTGCGGTTCGGTCAGGTTCATGGTGCCGGTCCACTGGCCGGAAATCAGATTGGCCAGATAGCGGTTTTTGAGATCGTCACTGGCATGGGCCTGAAGTGCTTCGACCGCCCCCTGCCCCAACATTGGGCACAATCCAAACGCCATGTTGGCCGAGGTGATCATTTCCATCAGCGCAACCGAAAGGACGAACGGCAGCCCCTGACCACCAAACTCCGGATCGTTGGACAGGCCGTTCCAGCCACCCTCGACATACTGTGCGTAGGCCTCCTTGAAGCCGTCGGGGGTGCGGACCTGACCATTTTCAAGCTTGGAACCCTGCTGGTCCCCGACCCTACGCAATGGACCGAGCACGCCGCTGGTGAATTTCCCGGCTTCTTCAAGAACGGCAGCGACCACATCCGGCGTTGCATCGGCGTAGCGCGGCAACGATGTTACGTCCGATAACCCGATGATACGGTCGAGCGTGAAGGTCATATCCCGCAACGGAGCTTTATAATCGGTCATGGCTATTCCTTTTGGTCTTACTTCTCATTCTCGGGCTTAGGCGCTATGGATAACAACAGCAAGTTTTTTTGAGGCTTATAAGGATAAACGAGAATGACGACAAAAGCTCCCACCCCGGCAAGCCAGGAAGCCGTAGCGGCAACCGCCGCGGCCTTGGCGCGTGGCGAGCTGGTCATTCTACCGACGGAAACCGTTTATGGTTTGGGGGCCGACGCCACGAATCCCCAAGCGGTCGCCCGAATCTACACCGCCAAGGGCCGACCGGACTTTAACCCCTTGATTGTACATGTGGCGGACGCCGCAACCGCCGGGCGCTATGTGACCTTGAACGCCGCCGCCCAGAAACTGGCCGCAGCCTTTTGGCCCGGCCCGTTCACACTGGTTTTGCCGTTGAAACCGGGGAACGGCATCGCCCCTGCGGTGACCGCCGGGCTCGACACCTTGGCCGTGCGCGTCCCAGCCCATCCGATGGCCCGCGCCGTGTTGACCCAATTCGGTGGCCCGGTGGCGGCCCCGAGCGCCAACAAATCCGGGCGCCTAAGCCCGACCACAGCCGCCCATGCCGCCGCAGAATTGGGCGACAGCGTGGCCATCGTGCTCGACGGCGGGGCCTGCCAGAAAGGGGTGGAGTCAACCATCGTCGCGGTCAGCGATACAGCCATCGAGCTGTTGCGCCCCGGCAGCGTCACACCGGCTGACATCGAGGCCGTCACCGGGTTGCCGGTGATCGGCAGCGGCCCGTCGCCTGCCGACCGACCAACGGCCCCGGGGCAATTGGAAAGCCATTATGCCCCACGCGCCGCCTTGCGCCTGAATGCCACGACAGCCGACGATGACGAAGCGCTACTGGCGTTTGGCCCGGACGCCCCACAAAGCGCCGCCAATTTAAGCCATAATGGCGATTTGGAACAAGCCGCGGCAAATTTGTTCGCCATGCTCTATCACTTGGATCAAACAGGGGTCGCGCGGATTGCCGTGATGCCGATCCCGAACCACGGTCTTGGTTTGGCCATCAACGACCGGCTGCGGCGAGCGGCGGCCCCGCGCCCGTCCGAAAACCTACACCAATCTCTACAATCGGAGCTGTCATGACCGCCACCATCATGGATTTGTTCAAAGCTGCGGTCGGCCCCAACGGCTGGACCGATGCAGCCGATGACATCGCCCCGCACGTGGTTGAGTGGCGCGGCTTGTACAGCGGCAAAACACCGCTGTTGTTGAAACCATCGACCACCGATCAAGTTGCCGCAATCATGCGAATTGCCCACGACACGCGAACACCGCTTGCGATTCAAGGTGGAAACACCGGGCTTGTCGGCGGCGGTGTGCCCGACGACAGCGGTCATGAAGTGCTGGTATCCCTGACCCGCCTTAATAACATTCGCGATGTGGACGCTGCCGGTTTTGCCATGACCGCAGAAGCCGGGGTGACGGTCACAGCACTGCACGATCATGCGAAATCAGTCGACCGGTTGTTTCCCCTAAGCCTTGCGTCCGAAGGCAGTTGCACCTTGGGCGGTGTCATTTCAACCAATGCCGGTGGCGTGAATGTGTTGCGCTATGGATCGATGCGCGATCTCACACTCGGGATCGAAGCCGTGTTGCCGACCGGCGAAATTTGGCACGGCCTGAAATCCTTGCGCAAAGACAACACCGGCTACGATCTCAAGCAATTGTTTATCGGCTCCGAAGGAACGCTTGGCGTGGTCACCGCCGCAACGATTAAATTATTTCCGGCACCGCGTGATGTTGCGACCGCGTTTTTAGCGGTGCCGTCGCCCAGCGCCGCCATTGCGTTATTGGCCGAAGCGCGGGCCGCCACCGGCGACGGATTAACCGCGTTTGAATTGATGCCGCGACTTGGCCTTGAGATCGTGCTGGCGCATATTCCGAACAGCCGCGACCCACTCAGCACCCGATCGCCATGGTATGTTTTGGTGGAAGCCGCGACCGGCTCCAATGACGATAGTTTCAGATCCCATATCGATGCTTTCATCAGCACAGCGTTAGAAAATGGATTGGTCACAGACGGCGTATTGGCACAAAGCAACGATCAAGCCCGGGCGCTATGGCGCTTGCGGGAATCGTTATCGGAAGCGCAAAAACACGAAGGCGGCAGCATCAAGCATGACATCAGCGTGCCGATTGCAAAAATCCCCGACTTCATCGCCCGGGGTGCCGCGGTTGCAGAGAAAATCGTTGCTGGCGCCAGGCCCGTTCCGTTCGGTCACCTTGGTGACGGCAACCTTCATTTCAATATCCAATCCCCTGCCGGTATGGACCGCAAAGCGTTTGAACAACATTGGGCTGCCATGAACCGGGCCATCCATGATGTCGTCGTTGATATGGGTGGATCGATCAGCGCCGAACATGGGATCGGTCGGCTCAAGCGCGAGGAACTGGCCCATTACAAACCGGCGTTGGACCTTCGCATGATGCACCAGCTTAAAGCGGTGTTCGACCCCCATGGGATTTTGAACCCGGGCCGGGTCATTGCCGCAAAAAACTAACCGGCGTTTTTTTCGTCATCAGTCTTTGGTGATGAAACAACCCGGCTCCCAGGGAAAACAACGCTGACTGTTGTGCCGACACCGATCATACTGTCGATCAACAGTGCCCCTTGCTGCATTTCAATCAAGGATTTCGTAATAGACAATCCAAGCCCACTGCCACCATAACGGCTGTTCATAGTATTTTCAACCTGGGTGAACGGTTTCAACACATAATCGACAGCGTTGGCGTCAATACCGATGCCGGTATCGGTCAAAACAAGACAGTACCCGCCTTCGGGCGCATCATCCGCAACCAAACGGATCCGCCCGCCATCCGGCGTAAACTTCACCGCATTTGATAACAGATTCAACAGAATCTGGCGGAACGCACGGCGATCACCGTTCAAGTGTGGGCGAACACGAATGGCGTGTTCCACCACCAAATCGCGCTTTGCCGTATAGGCCTTCATGAGATCGAGACAAATCGCAATCTCGGCGGCCGGATCAAAAATTTCTTCACTGATCGGCATGCTGCCCGCTTCGATCCGGCCAAGATCCAAAAGGTCGTTGATCAGATCCAGCAAATGATTGCCACTGGCCAGAATATCCCGCGTGTAACCTTTGTAACGTTCGTCAAGCGGCCCATGAATTTCACTCGCCATCAAATCTGAAAACCCGATGATGGCATTGAGCGGCGTACGCAATTCATGGCTCATATTGGCCAGAAAATTTGACTTCAAATGGCTGGCTTCTTCGGCGTCGCGCTTGGCTTGCAGCAACTCGACTTCACTTTTTCTGCGATCAACCACCAACCCGGCAAGCGACGCACAACGCAATACGGTTTGTAATTCACGGGGTCTTGGGCTGCGCGGCGTATCAAAAAGAATAACAAAGATACCGATCACACCGCCGACCCGGGATGTCACGGCCTCGCGCCATAGACCGTGGGCGATGGGATATCCAGCTGCCGCCATAACATCCCGCCAATGCGGATCAAGTGTTGTGTTCGGCACTACGAGACGCTGTAGCGCCAGTTCCGTATAGTCTGTTCCTATTTTTGCCGCTTCAGTTTTTAAATCATCCGCAACAGCATGGGTGATGTGTTCCGGCAATATCGGCGCAACGATCGTCTCAGCGTCGCCTCTATTGTCTGAAAACAGCACCAAACCGACATTCAGCTCAGGCTCGATATCCTCCATATGGTTGATAAACGTGCTGATGACGAGTTCCAACGGCGCTTCATTGGCCAGCATATGGAGAACTTCACTTTCAGCCGCTTCGATCCTTTGATCATACACGCGGTCGGTGATGTCTGTGATGGCCAGCAGCGATAAAACCGGCGCGCCGTCTTCAACAGGGAGTTCGGTGATCTGACAAGCGCCATGAAATACACGGCCTTCAGCCGTCCGGAAATCCAGTTGTGTTTCAGGACCGCCGGGCGCTGCGATCATGGCATTGAATGTGTCTTTACTGTTGTCGTCCTTTAAAATCTCGTGACCGTCGAGAGTGGAGAGCTCCTGAATTGTATATCCGAATTGATCCGCGGCTTTGACATTCGCAAGATGTAAGCGGCCATTACGATCGATCAAAAATAACGACCGTAAATCCCGTTCGAACACCGATTCAAACATGCGCCGCTGAAAGCCAAATGCTTCGCGCGCCCGCCGCAGATGAGAAAACGCCAACCAAAACAGCAACACAGTCGCCGTAATCAAAGACCCATAAATATAAAAGTCTAGAACACGATCCGCCAAGGCGCCACTCAGACCGCCACGGCCAAAAGCCGAGGCCCAGGCGTAAAAACATAAAAATATGAATAATAGAAACGGCATCGAGCGCTGATAAGCCAGCATCGTCGAAAGCCATAAGGCCAAGGTCAATACCAAGATCGTCATCCCGGCATGGTCGGTTTTTATAATATCGCCAAAGGTCACCATCATGGCCAAGGCAAACATGACAACAATCGTCGTCACGGCCAGGATCAATCGACGACGCC
>JBBCIP010000001.1:0-14703 GCA_037189785.1 Alphaproteobacteria bacterium | reverse complement strand
TTGGTATCGCCATGGCTATGTTGGCCGGTGCGGCGTTGATCCAATGGGCTGAAGGGATTGGGTCGCTGCAATTTTCTTTTATTGGCGAAATCCGGCCCTGGCAATTGACGTTTCTGGTTGCGTCGATTCCCGGCGTCATCGCATTCTTGCTGATGTTATCCGTCCGCGAACCCGTGCGAAGACTTGCGAGCGGTCGCGCTTCCGAAGCCAGCACTCCGTCTATTTCAGAGGTCGTGAATTATGTGCGTCTACGCAAAGCAAGTTATGGCACGATCATTATTGGCTTCACACTTTTGTCGCTGACCAGCTATGGCTACATGTCTTGGGTTCCGACATATTTGATCCGATTTTTTAACATCTCAACAGTCAATGCTGGTCTGCTGGTTGGTGTGATATATTTGATCGCCGGTCTGGTTGGCACCTTGGGCGGGGGCTGGTTATCCGACTTTTTATTCCAACGCGGTTACAAAGATGCGCCGTTACGTGTGGCGATCTTAGCCGCGATCGGTGTTTCCATATTCGGTGTCGTGGCGACGATGATGTCCGATATCGTATGGACTGTTGTCTTCCTTTGTATCGCGCTCACATTCTTGATTATGCCGTATGGGCTTGCAGCCGTTGCCCTCCAGACCATCACACCAAATCAGATGCGTGGGCAAATCAACGCTTTCTATTTGCTTGTTTTGAATTTGGTGGCGCTCGGTTTGGGGCCGCTTCTGGTCGCCTTACTCACGGATTATCTTTTTAAAGATCCGATGGCGCTTGGCAAAAGCCTGTCTTTGGTGACGCTCATTGTCGCGCCATCGGCCGTATTTGTATTGCGATTAGGGCTCCGATATTATCGACCAGGGACGTAGAGTCGCAATCCTGAGGCTGGGTTGTGAAACGGTCGACTTAATCATTCTTACAGATGAGCCGTGATTATATTTATCATGGCTCAGGCCTTTCATCATATGCTAGTTTTACTATTCCATTTCACGCATATGATCTTGGTGAGCGATGCAAAAAATATATGGAATTCCGATGGCGACTTGCGCCCGCAAGGTGCTACACGTTGCACATGAAACAGCCAGTAAGTTTGAATATATTGAGGTGGAGCGGTCCTATTTAACGACGTCTGAGTATCGACGTATAAATCCCGCAGGTTTGGTTCCGGCCTTGGTCTGTGATGATGGGGAAGTCTTGACGGAATCATCGCTTATTATGCGTTATCTGGATGATACGTCACCAAGCCCTGGTCTGCAGCCTAGGGATCCTTTAAAGCGTGCCCGTATGAACGGTTGGTTGAAACTTGTGGATGAACGCTATTTCGCTGCAACGGGTGCTTTGACGGTAGCGACCTATATCCGCTCCTTATTGGGGGATCCGCTGGATGAAGCAAAGCTAAGCGCTATGTTGGCGGCTATTCCGGATGAAGACGCACGCCAATTTCGCGAGCAGGCTGTTCGGTTTGGTTTGAATTCAGCGCCGGGACGTCATGCTGTTGCCGCTCTTCCGAATATGCTACTGAATATGGAAACTGCTCTAAAAAATACCGAATGGTTGGCTGACGATACATTGTCGCTTGCGGATTCAGCTATTTTCCCTTTAATGCTACGCCTTCATGAAATGGGGTTGAGTGAACTCTGGACTGAGCATTTGCCGCGGGTTTCCGATTGGTGGCGGCGAATTATGACACGACCAGCGACAAAAGAAGTATTGCGTCGTGCAGATGATAAGGTAGCGGCCGCTTTATCGGCTTCCACGGCTCAGATACGGCCTCTGTTGATTTCGGCTCTGGAAGGTGCTCTGGCAACCTAACCTACTTCTCATGTTGGGTTGAGAGTTTTGGGCCCATCAGGGAATTCGATCATGCCTCCTCGAAATGATCATAATTTGTATTGCCCAATCAAGTTTATAACTGTCTGTCATAGACATGGCGTTTCGCGGCGCTATTCCTAGTTTCGTGCCTGAGATAATTGAGTTTAAGATCAATATGATAAGACTAATTTTGCCGTGTAATTGGCAAGCTTGCCTGCTGTTTGGGGGCCGTGCCGTCATGATCGGGAGGGGCGGTCGATGAAGCTTTATACGTTTAATTCGGGCGCAGGCCCACGCTTGGGTGCTGAAACGGAAGATGGTCAGCTCCTCGATTTGGATCAGGGATTTTGCATCTTACATAATGAGCCTTATGATGCTTTTTCGAGTATGCAGGCTTTAATTGAAAGTCAAGAAGCCGGATTGGATGTGGCGCGTGATGTGGTGAAGCAGATGCCTGGAGCCGCTCTTCACTCTTGGGACGACGTGAAGATTCTGGCGCCATTACCGAATCCACGGAAAATTCGGGATTTTTCTTGTTTCGAGCGGCATTTGCTGCAAGCGACCGAGGGCGCCGCGCGGATGTTGGCGCATAACAAGTCCGATCCGGCTGTTGCTTACCAAGAAATGCGTAAAAAATTTAATCTCGACAGTTTGCCCGGACCAGGCTGGTATGAAGTGCCCGCCTATTATTACTCGGATAGTACGACGGTAATCGGCCACGACGAAAAAGTGGTGTGGCCACATTATTCGAATTGGCCGGATTATGAGCTGGAATTGGCTGCCGTCATTGGCAAGCCTGGCCGGGATGTAACCGTGGATGCTGCCCAGCAGCATATTTTTGGTTATACCATTTTCAATGATCTGAGCGCGCGAGATGCTCAATTTGTGGCGATGTCCACCGGTTTGGGAGTAGCAAAAGGTAAAGATTTTGACGGATCCAACGTGTTGGGGCCTTGTATTGTCACAGCGGATGAGATCCCAGACCCTTATAATCTGACCATGCGGGCACGCGTCAACGGCGAGGAATGGTCGGTATCCTTTAGTGGTGAAGCGCGATGGCGTTTTGCAGATTGCATAGCATATGCAAGCCAGTCACAATGGATACACGCCGGGGAAATATTCGCGGCTGGGGCCGCTGCCGATGGTTGCGCGCTTGAACATATGCAGAAATTGAAGCGTGGTGACGTGGTTGAGCTTTATGTAGAACCTATCGGTGTGCTGAGGACATGGATTGTCTAAAATATGACCGCGCAAAAGAAGTACCAGTTTTTTCAAAGTTGTTGGGTCGTTGATGACCTACATTCGGCCATGCGGGATTGGCACAAAACCGCTGGTGTTGGGCCATTTTATTATGTGGAAAATCAAGTTGCCGATAATTATCGCTACCTAGGGCGGCCCGCAGAAACTGCTGTTTTCAGCGCAGCCTTTGCTTATCTTGGTGACACGCAAATCGAGCTGATTGTGCAGCATAATGATGTAGCGTCCGCTTATCGGGTAAGCTATCCAAAAGGAGCGGTGGGGCACCATCATTTAGGTGCTGATGTGGATGACTATAATCAAGCGTTAGAGCATTATAAATCTAAGGGATATTCTTTAATTCACGAAGCCACATATAATGGACAACCTTTTTGTTATTTGGATACGCGCGCTGAATTAGGATTTATGATTGAGCTATTCTCTTGGAACGCCGCAAGCAAGGAATTCATGAAAATGGTGCGGGATATATCTCAGAATTGGGATGGCCGTGATCCCTATCGTGCATTATGAATAGGTAATTATGAGCAAAATTGACGATGAACAAAGCCAGCGCCTTCACGTGGAGCTTGTATCAAAAGCGTCAGATCCGCTCTTGCAGGCTCTTTATCAGCGATTAGATCGTAATGGCAAGGGGCCAGCCAACATTCATCGTACGCTGGCCAATAGTCCGCATATTTTTTCTCGATTTATCGATTACGCCCATGGATTGCGGAGTGATGCTGATATTGCGCCTGCCGACCGTGAATTGATAATCTTGCGTGTGTTGGAGCGCGCTAGGGGAGAGTATGAGTTATCCCATCATCGTATCATGGCCCGTGAGGTGGGATTGAGTGATGCCATGATCAGAGCCGTGGCCTTACCTGACTATAAGGGGGAAGGCGTTTTCGACGATCACCAGGTATTGTTGTTGCGTTTTGCCGATGACTATGTCGATGGTCGCGGCCTCACTCCCGAAATCACAGACCAACTACGTCATACGTTTACGGATCGGCAGTTGATCGACATCGGCCTTACGATGGCACTTTATTTTGGTTTGGCCCATCTCAGCTCCGTAATAGATATCCCATTAGATTAGTTGATGTTTTTACGAATGAGGTGACAAGGTTAGCATCCGGACCTATGCTAGCTTCCATTCTAGCACACCAAGTTATGGTGCCGGCGGTAGGAGAAAAAAGTGGCATTTCGTGGATCGTTACAAGACATCAGATTGTTTGTGGCCGCCTATGAAGAAGGATCTTTTACAGCTGCGGCAGTGCGTGAGGGCTGTACGCAATCTGGTGTATCTCATCATGTTCGTCAGTTGGAAATGCTTTTGAATGTTCGGCTTTTCAATCGTGACAAAGCAAAGGTTACGACCACGCCTGCTGCGGATGATTATTATCGTCATTGCGTTCAATTACTTCGTTCTTTGGATAAAGCAACTGACGGCGTATCGCGTTTTGCGGAAGGGCATCAAGGTACGTTCACAGTCGGTGTCGTTCCGGCTTTGGCGCATCGTATTATCGCACCAGCATTACTGCGATTTGCCGAGATTCATCCCAATGTTAAAGTAGGGATTGTCGAAAGTTACAGCGTCGGACTCTCGTCCATGGTGGCGTCTAGCGAGTTGGATTTCGCAATTGGTACCATTCACGGCCCTGAAGCAGGGGTACGCATGCGATCCTTGTTATCATCACCGGAATGTCTTATTTCGCGCAAAAGTATTGATGGGGCGGCGGCGACTCCGGCGCAATTACGGGATGACGGACCCCATAATATTGTGTGGGCCACGGGAATGCAGGCTCGACGTAATGCGATTGAAGCGTGGTTTGCCGCCAATGGCATTCAGATTGATACTTCGATCGATATTAACTCGTCACTGGTTACATTGGACATGGTTGGGCGCAGCGCTTGGAAAACTGTAACGCCTGCGATCATGCTTGATCCTGCTACAGATGCTAACCGTTTTGAAGCTGTGCCGCTGGTGTCGCCATCGGTATCGTTGGATATCACGCTTATTGAACGTATGAGTTCAGAAATGCCGCGGGAAGCGCAAGATTTTGTCGAGATTGTTGTTGAGGAAGCGGTGCGGATCAATAATGCTTGGACAGACATATTTCGGTCTCGAGGTTTGGAAGTCGATAAAAATGAGGCATTGCTGGGGCTATCCGAAGCCTCATGACGTATATGCATGATACTGCCTCAGACGAATCATGACTGTGATTCTGCTATTTCTGTTAAATTCTTGATGTTGTGGCCTGCCTGGTGAAGAGCAGGTGTTTTGTGCATGAAGAAATTGCCAAAGGTTTGAGAGACATGGCTAAGAAAACGATTAGGTTGAATGCATTAGATCAGTGCAACCCAAGTTTCCAAGCATTCGGTTTATGGGCACATCCCCGAGATAAGGCTGTGAACTATACATCGCCGGAATATTGGATGGATTATGCGCGTCTATTGGAGCGTGGCCTATTTGACAATTTTTTTCTGGCTGATGTTTATGGTTTTCCTGACGTTTACGAAGGGCGTCCGGATGGTGCTTTACGCAACGGCTCTCAAGCGCCGAGCTTAGACCCGGCGGTGCTGGTGCCTTTGATGGCATCGGTGACGGAAAACCTGTGTTTCACTATAACCGGAAGTTGTTCCTACGAGCATCCCTATAGTTTCGCCCGACGCATTTCTACTTTGGATCATATGACCAAAGGGCGATTGGGTTGGAATATTGTGACCAGCTATTTGCGCAGTGGTGCCTTGGCGATGGGGCGAGATGCTTTGATAGAACACGATTTGCGCTATGAAATGGCGGAAGAATTCTTGGAAGGTGTTTATCGATTGTGGCAGGAATCTTGGGCCGAAGGCGCTGTCGTTGCTGATAAAGACGCAAGAATATACGCAGATCCGTCACTTATTACGGCAATTGATTTTCAAGGAAAATATCATCGATTTAATGCAATGAATGCGGTCGAGATATCGCCTCAGCGTGTACCCATGTTATTCCAGGCTGGTGGGTCGGAACGCGGACGATTGTTTGCGGCGACACATGCGGAAGGTGTTTATCTAAATGGCACCAAACCCGAAATTGTTGCCGGGCAAGTTGCAAAAACGCGCGAAATAGCGGCGTCGGTGGGCCGTGACCCGGCAAATGTTCGGTTTTTCACTGGTGTTTCGGTGTTTGTCGATGAAACCGAAGCCTTGGCTAAGGCGCGCTACGCCGACTATGAGCGTTATAGCAGTCTTGAAGGTTTGATCTCTATGATGTCGGGAGCCATGGGTATTGATTTGTCGCAATACCCGCTTGATGAGCCCATTCAATATAAAGAAAACGATGCCAATCGCACGGCATTGCAAAGTTTCACGCGAAATAATAGCTGGACTTTGCGTGATGTTCTGAAGGCCAAGGCATTGTGTGGGTCCAACGTTGCTATTGTCGGCACGGCTTCACAAGTTGTCGATGAAATGGAAAAATGGATGGACGAGGCCGATATCGATGGTTTCAGTATCGCCCGAATTGTAGCCCACGAAACTTTGGAAAATTTTGTCGATATGGTGGTGCCGGAATTACAGCGCCGTGGCCGCTATAAAATGGAATATGCTGGAGGAACATTCCGGCAGAAACTTGGGGCTTCAGAATCTTATATTGCGGGCGACCATCCCGCTGCTAAATTTTTGAGAAAAGTATAAGCGGGATCCCCCTTATACTTTCATCAGTGCGACTTCTATAGCTTCATAATCATCGGACATGCTTACATCCTGAACTTTTAGTTTTGCCGGGATGATGGCGATATCAAGCGGCCCAAGCTGTTGGAGCTCCCCCTTATCCGTGATGATCTCCTTTGTCCCACAGATGACATAGGTCATGCGATAAGTATCGCTGTGTTCTCGCCACAAGGCGGCGAATGGCATGGAGCGATGCCGTATATAGCGGCGAATGGCGTATTTTCCTTGAACGGATGGGGTGAGTTTATATTGATATTCGCCGATGCCGCCAGTAACGGCTACTAAGCTTGCGTCGCGAACCGCCAAGGTACGTCCCTCACTGACGTGATCCGCGCTCGGAGCAGGGGCCTCAACTGTGCCGAACGATCCTGGAAAAGTGATTTCTGCGACCTGATAATCGACGGAGGATCCGCCCACGTCGTGTAATACGCCGCCGGGAATATATAAAAGGTCTCCTTTGGCAGCTCGTGATGTATGTCCGGTGTTATAGGCTACATCCAAGGATCCATCCAAAATGATGGCGACCTGCAAGTCGCATTCGTGGTAGTGCCAAGGACTTTCCCAATTGGGCAAGTCACGGAAATGCCCCGGCAAGGTGCTAATGGCGCGAACACAATCGCCGGTGGCTTGCTGAAGCTTGTAATCAATGATTGCCCCTAAGTTGACGCGATGAGCTTGGCCCGGTTGAGGTTTTGTCTCGACGCGGTGGTCCTTGGCGAGATGAATACTCAACCGGGGTGACTGTGCTGTGTTGGGTGTTGTGATTGACATGGTTTTCAAAGCGCTCCCCGAACAAATAATATGTCAGTATACCTGTTAGCCCTGGGCGCTGCATGTATAACTGCATGATATATCTCAATGGAATGACCAAAAACATCTGATAGGCGGATGTGGTTCCTGAAATGCTATAACAACACCATATTCGCTGAATGGAGATTTGATAATGGCCGACGCATATCCAAACAACACGCAGCGCCTCTTGGCGAGCTATTGGACATTGGCGGGAAATGTAATGCCGCTTGGGCCGGACACAGCCAGTCCCCATGATTTCAGAGTTCGGGTAGAAGCGGCAGCACAGGCCGGATTTGTTGGCATTGGGCTTGAAGCGGGCGATCTGGAACAGTGCCTCAAGCGATATAGCTATGCTGATCTGCGGACTATTTTGATTGATAATGGTCTTGCTTATCTGGAGCTGGAAGCCTTGTTCGATTGGTTCGCCGATGATGAACGGCGCGCCGTGTCTGATAGGCGACGGAAGGACTTGCTGGCAGCAGCAGAGGCCTTAGGAGCTTTCCAAATCAAAGTAGGTGGCGACTTCCATGGCGGACAATGGACCTTGGAACATATGGTTGAGGAGTTCGGCGGATTATGTCGTGATGCTGCCAACGCTGGCACGGCTGTCGCGGTGGAAATCATCGGCGCTTCCTCGATTGGGGATATCGATACGGCGTTGGCCATAGTGGAAGGTGCTGGCTATGATAATGGTGGGATTTTGCTGGATGTTTGGCAAGTGGCCCGGGCTGGAATCCCCTATGCTGAGATAAAGCGAATTCCAGCGAAATACCTTCGCCATGTAGAGCTGTGTGATGCGGCATCACAACAAATCGGCTCGTGGCTTGAGGACACGATAAACCATCGGAAATTACCCGGTGATGGAGATTTGGACGTGGTTTGTTTTCTCGAAGCTGTACAAGATATTGGTTATCAAGGGCTCTACGGGGTCGAGATCTTATCAGAAGACCATCGACTTTTGCCTTTGATACCGGCAGCGCAGCAAGCTTATGCGTCGGCTGCGACCATAATGTCTAAGATTTAGGCTGTCGTACATTACGCATCCTTTCGCATAACGGATCATCAAAAATCTGTATTAGTTGGCCGCTATCTGATCATGCCCATTTTGCTGCGTTGTCTGCTAGTTTGCCGCTGATGATAAATTATGGCCGTCTCCCACAAAATTGGGGTGGCTTTTTGTGTACGCAGGCTGCTGCGAGGTAGCCTGATTTTGCGATACGCCAAAAGATATAAAAAGAATATTAGGGAAGTTTATGGAAGTGGAGACACAGACAATGAATTACAAAAACCGCGCACTCGTGGTCGCTTTAAGCTTGACGACTGGATTAGGTTATTCCGTTGCTGTAACGGCACAGGATGTGCCCTCATCGCAGCAAGTTCCAGCGCTGGAAGAGGTCATGGTTACGGCGCAAAAGCGTTCGGAATCAGTACAAAATGTGCCGATCACGATTGCTGCTTTTTCTCCCACAGCATTAGAGCAGAAGCAGATTGAATTAGCGTCACAATTGCAATTTCATGTGCCGGCCTTGGTCTATAGTAGCAGCGGGGCATTTTCGACTCCGTATTTGCGTGGCATCGGTAGCGATATTGCCACGGTTGGGGCCGAACCTGGCGTCGCCACCTATGTGGATGGTGTTTATGTGGCGAGCCCTTTGAGCGTCAACATGGATATTATTGATGTGGAGCGTGTTGAGGTAGTGAAAGGCCCTCAAGGGACTCTTTATGGGCGAAATGCTATCGGCGGCACCATCAATATTGTTACGCGTGAACCTAGCCAGGATCTTGAAGGTCGTGTGGTGCTGGGTTATGGCAATCATGATCGTGTCGATGCTGGCTTCTTTGCTTCGGGTGGCGTAAGCGACAATCTGGCTGTTGGGCTATATGGCAACTACATGAAGCGCGATTCTTTGACGACCAATCTGTCGCCATTGGCGCCTGGTGGTGTGCCCTCGGACCATGAGAGTATTTCGATCCGTGGTAAAGTAGTGTTGACGCCAAGTGAGCGTTCAAAATTTGTCCTGACCACGGAGTATGGTCGCACGGAATCGCCGGATGCATGGTCGTTTCGTCAGGTTCAAGATAATGCGCTCGGACTTTTGGCTGGAGGCAATACAAGCGTAGAACCGCGCCATGTTTATCATAACTATCCGTCATTCCAAAAAGGACGGCTCTACGGCGCAACATTGCGAAGCCAGTTCGAGCTACCCTTTGCGGAGCTGGTGTCTATTACTGGTTATCGCAACTATAAAGCGACATCCACTGTGGACTATGATGGCACCGATGCGCATATCATCGGGTTTGGTATTGACCCATCTTATAGCCGTCAGTTTTCAGAAGAATTACAGTTGGTATCTTTGCCGGACAGCCCGGTAAAGTGGATTGCGGGCGCTTATTTCTTTCATGAAAAAACAGGCGGTTTGATCAAGCTTAATCCCGGTGCGGATTACATTACGATTGATTCCGATCTGCCGGTAACGTCTTATGCTGCTTTCACGGAAGTAACGGTACCGGTTACTGAAAAGTTCGAGCTGACCGGAGGGTTGCGATATACGCGGGAAAAGAAAAAGATCAGCTCAACCATGGCTATGCCCGATGCCGGAGTTATTATTCCGTTGCCATCACAGTCTGAGACTTTTGAAAAAGTGACGTGGAAAGCGGTAGCCAATTATCACTTCACGCCGGATGTCATGGCTTATTTGTCCTATAGTCGTGGGTTCCAGTCTGGGGCTTTCAACGCAACGGATTCAAGCGCGCCACCGGTATCCCCCGAAGTTCTGGACGCTTTTGAAATAGGCTTGAAAAGCGAATACTTTGATCGCCGTTTACAGTTGAACTTGGCGGCTTTTTATTACGATTTCCAGGACTTGCAAGTGCAGGTTAATGATAGCGTGACCGGGGCGGCTGCGGCTTTCCAAAATGCCGGTGCAGCAAAGGTAACGGGGATCGAAGCCAGCCTTGCCGCTTTGCCCGTGGACGGGTTGCAATTAGACGCAAGTTTCAGCTATTTGGATTCTAAGTATAAAGATTTCCCAAATTATGCTGGTTTCGTGCGTGACGCCGTCAATGGTGGCAACGCGCCCGTTTCCGTAGATGTGAGTGGAAATTCCGTCATCAGAGCGCCTAAGTGGACGGCGAGTGCCGGTGCGACCTATGGGTTCGACTTGCCGGTGGGCGGTCGGATAGAAATGAATGCCGCCTATTATTATAACGATGGGTTCGCTTTTGATCCACAGCATGTGGTGATGCAAGGATCCTACAGCTTGGTCAATGCTTCTTTGTCTTGGTTGCCGAAAGAAAATATTCGGGTAACCCTGTGGGGGCAAAACCTTGCCAATGCAGATTACTTGAATTTCGGTGTGGTCAGCAATTATGGTACAACTTACGCTGATGCGGCCGGTCGTCTTTATGGGTTAAAGCTGACCTATAATTTTGGTGACTAAATCCATCGGCTTTACGACGAGAAACAACGGAAACTAAAGAGCCAATGAATAGCAATAGTATTGCCATGGAAATGTACCGGCGGATGAATTTAATCCGCCGGTTCGAAGAGATGGCGGAACAACTGCATGCCAAAGGTAAGATTGTTGGGTCCCTTCATTCTTCCATAGGCCAGGAAGGCGAGATTGTTGGGGCTTGTCTGGCCTTGCGGGCGGATGATTATATGATGGGTAATCATCGATCGCATGGTCATCCCATTGCCAAGGGGGCAAAATTGGGCCCGCTTATGGCTGAACTGATGGGGCGCAAGACTGGGGTTTGTGGCGGCAAAGGCGGCTCCATGCATCTTGCCGATTTCAGCGTCGGCAGTATCGGTGAGACCAGCATTGTCGGCTCGGGGATGCCGGTTGCTGCAGGAGCTGCATTGGCGGCCAAGCTGCAAGGTCTTGACCGCGTGTCTCTGTGCTTCTTTGGCGATGGGGCGTCGAATGAAGGAACTTTTCATGAAAGTATGAATCTAGCGGCTGTTTGGAAGCTGCCGGTCATTTTCTTGTGTGAGAACAACCTTTATGCTGCGGCGACACCAATGTTGGCAGTTACCTCCGTCCAGGATATCGCGGTCCGTGCCAATGGCTATGACATGCCCGGGCAAGTGGTGGATGGTCAAGATGTTTTGGCTGTGTATGACTGCGTTACGGCAGCAGTTGCCCGCGCACGCGCGGGAGAGGGGCCAAGTTTGATCGAAGCGAAAACCTATCGTTATCGCGACCACGCGGTGAATATGGGGGAATTGGGCAAGGTCGATCTAGGGGGTCGATCAGATGAGGAAGTGGCCCATTGGAAAGCACGTGATCCAATCAAACTGCTTCGAAATGTACTGGTGAATGAGTTGGGCGTTGCAGAACAAGATATTGAAGCGATAGAACAGGCCGCTATTCAAGAAGTCGAAGATGCCCACCAATTCGCCGTTGATAGCCCACTACCATCGACGGATGATGCCTTCACCGATGTGTTTATTGGAACAATTTAATCAAGTGCCAAGATCTTCACAAAATAGGCAATTCATTTAGTTATGGCAAAAATTACGTATATACAGGCCATCCTTGCCGCTATTCGCGAAGAGATGCGCCGAGATCCGACGACTTTCGTTATGGGAGAAGACCTGTCCATCTGGGGAACCGCTGATGGGCTGCCCGAAGAATTCGGTCGCGAGCGCGTGCGAAATACCCCGATTTCAGAGGCAGGTTTTATTGGTGCCGCTGCGGGCGCCGCTGTGGCCGGTAGTCGTCCCATCGTCGATGTCACCATATCGAGTTTCGTTTATCCGGCGATGGATCAGGTGGTCAGCATTATAGCCAAGTCGCGCTATCTTTATGGCGGGCAGGCCAAGTTGCCATTGGTCTTGCGGTTGGGGTTGTATTACGGATTGGGCGTCGCAGCACAACATAGTGACCGGCCCTATCCAATGTTCATGGGTGTGCCGGGATTGAAGATCATCACCCCGTCAAATCCATATGATATGAAGGGACTTCTGAAAAGCGCTATTCGTGATGACGACCCTGTTATGTGTTTTGAAGACACGAACCTTTGGAGCCAACGCGGGGAAGTCCCTGATGATGATTATGTTATTCCTTTGGGTAAGGCGAATATCTGTCGCGAAGGCACGGATGTCACTATTGTCGCGATCAGCGGTATGGTCCGTCATGCTATCGACGCGGCGGATGCATTGGCGAAAGATGGGGTTTCGGCTGAGGTCATCGATCCAAGGTCACTGGTGCCGTTTGATCGGGAGACCCTCCTCGATTCAATCAAAAAGACGGGTCGCTTGGTTGTGGTCGATGTGGCGCATCGTAGCTGCAGTGTAGCCAGTGAAATATCCGCAATCGTGGCGGAGGAAGCATTCTGGGATTTGCGGGCGCCCATTATCCGCGTCACCACGCCGGATACCCATATTCCTCATAGCCCCGCCATTGAACACATGCTTTACCCCGATAAGACCAAGATTATGGCGGCTGTGCGTCAGACACTTTCTTAGGAGCCATTACTGATGGATTTCGAACTTCTGTTGCCGCAAATGGGCATGGGTATGCAAGATGGCCTGTTGTCACGGTGGCTGAAACAGGAAGGCGACAGCATTCGCCAAGGTGAGATGCTCTGCGAGATTGAAAGCGCTAAATCGACCGTGGAAATCGAGTCGCCTGTGGCCGGGATTTTGCGCCAAATTATAGTTCCAGAAGGAGAGATGGCTGATGTGCAAGCCGTCCTCGCCATCATTGACACAGATGATGCTTTAGCCGTGCAATCTACGGTGCCAATTGTCGATGATGTTGTAAAAGAGAAAAATACAATAGCCCCGATTGCAGATCAAAAACCATCGATTGCCGTAACTGTACAGATGGAGCCGCGTGCGCGCCGTCTCGTTGATGCCGAAAAAATAGATCCGTCTGGCATCGTCGGCACCGGTCCTAATGGCCGTATCACGCTTGAAGATGTGGAGGCGTTGTTAAAGGCGTCGTCATCATCTGTTGTAGGCATAGATACTGTTCCCGTTTCCCATAGTGCCATGCGGCGGGCTATTGCAGCACGGGTTGTTGAAGCCAAACAAACGGTTCCGCATTTCTATCTTAAAGTGTCGTGTGATGTTGACGCACTTCTTCAGCTCCGCAAAAAACTGAATGCGCAACAGTCTGATGCGGCAGTTTCCCTGAACGATTTTATCGTCAAGGCTTTTGCGCTCGCGCTCCAAGACGTGCCGGACGCGCATGTCAGCTGGGCCGATCAAGGTATGTGCCGTTATGATCAAGTCGATCTGTCTGTTGCGATTGCTACGGATAACGGTTTGGTGACCCCTGTTGTGCGCAATGTGGCGGCTAAAAACGTTATGGAGATTTCCACTGAAATTCGTACTCTCAGCCAGCAGGCTCGCAGTGGCAAGTTGAACGCCAAAGATCTGGACGGTGGACAAGCGACGATTTCCAATCTGGGCATGTATGGGATCGAAGAGTTCACGGCCATCATCAATCCACCTCAGGCCTTGGTTTTGGCTGTGGGGGCGGCTGCCCCACAAGCGGTTGTGCGTGATGATGCGCTTACAATAGCGCCGGTCATGACCTGTAATTTATCTGTGGATCATCGCGCAATCGATGGTGCTGTTGCGGCCCGCTTTTTGGCGGCCTTCAAATCAATTATCGAACAGCCGTCTCGTTTAATCTAATTGTTTTTTACTGACTGGATGCGACTAAGCTCATCTGGTGAAGCTTATATTTCAATCGCGTGAGATATATTGGCTGGGAGACAGACCGAAAGCCTTGCGAAACATGGCGCTGAAACTACTCGGGCTGTCGTAGCCAACTTCGAACGCGACTTGAGCAATCGGCGTACCGGAAGACATAAGGGCCAAGGCCTCCATAAGACGGGCCTGTTGACGCCACATGGCGAAACTGATGCCTGTTTCCTGTTTAAACCCACGGGTGAAAGTCCGGCGTCCCATACCGGCAAGACTGGCCCATTCGTCAATATCACGAGGGTCAGCGGGTTGCGCCAACACTGCCTTGCAGGCGCGTTGTAGGCGTGGATCTTCGGGCATAGACAACTCATGCTGTGCGCTGGGCATGCGCTGGAGCTCGTCGAGCAGTAGAGCGACGATGTGACCGGCTCTACCCTCAAATCCATAGTCGATACCTAATTCCCCCATCTCCAATATGAGCGCACGTAGCAACGTTG